>NZ_MUFV01000001.1:2729070-3051261 GCF_002017875.1 Deinococcus sp. LM3
GCGGCGGTGGCCCCTGCATCGGCGGCTCCGACCACTCCGGCTGAAGTGCCGTCCGTGACAGGTGAGCGCAAGAAGTGGAATCCCAGGGCGACTCCGGTCTCTGCGGCGTCCACCGCCCCGGCTGCGCCCGATGCGGTTGCTGCCGCGCCCGCGGTGGCTCCGATCACCGAGCACGTGCACCTGGAGCAGGTGGGCGAGAACTCGCTGGAGGAAGGGCAGCAGGCCACCACGGCTCCTGACGCGACCCCCGACGTGACGCCCGCCACGGGCCGCAGGAAGTGGGAGCCGAAGAAAAAGAGCTGACAGCGGCCTCTGCGGAGGCCCTGAAAGGAGGAAGGGCGCGCCGGAACACTGTGTTCGGCGCGCCTTTCCCGGTGCGCTTCGTGCCGGGTGGGGGTGGCACGGGGGAGATGCTGGGCAAAACGATTGTGTGTCACGCTAGTATCAGGGAATGACCATTGCAATTGTCACGGATTCCACGAGTGACCTGAACGCTGCGCTGTGTGCGCAGTCGGGAGTGACCAGTGTGCCCCTGTACGTGCTGTTCGACGGCAAGATGCACAAAGACGGCCTGGAAATCACGCCCAGCGACCTGTTCGCGGGCCTGAAGGCGGGCAAGAAGACGCCCAGCACCAGCCAGCCCAGCCCGGCCGAGTTCGCGGCCGTGTACACCGAGGCGCTGAAAACGGCCGACGAGGTGCTGAGCATCCACATCAGCGGGCAGATGTCCGGCACCATCGGCAGCGCCCGCCTCGCCGCGCAGGATTTCGGCGGGAAGGTCACGGTCCTGGACAGCCGCTCGGTGACCATGGGCCTGGGCCTGCGCGTGCTGCGCGCCACCCAGATGGCCCGCGAGGGGCACAGCGTCGCGCAGATCGTGGAGGTGCTCGAGCGTGTCGCCAAACGGGCGGACATCCGGTTCACGGTGGACACCCTGGATTTCCTGCGGATCAACGGGCGCATCGGGGGCGCGCAGGCGCTGCTGGGCGGCCTGCTGAACATCAAGCCCATCCTGACCGTCCGTGAGGGGCGCGTGGAGTCCGGCGGGCGCGTGCGCGGCCACAAGAAGGCCATGCAGGACATCGTCGATCACGTCCGCAAGTACGCCGAGCAGAACGGCGGGGCGCGCGTGGCGTTCCTGGCGACGCCCGGCGGCGAGGCGTACCGGCAGGAAGTGCGCGACGGTCTGAGCGGCGTGACCCTGGAAGACATGGGCGATCACGTGATCGGCGCCGTGGTCGCCACGCACGCCGGACCCGGCACGGTCGGCGTGGTGCTGGAGCCCCTGACCGCCTGAATGGCGCGGCCTTTCAGCTGCCCGGAGGTCGGGCGGGGGTGGCTGGCGGCGCTGGCCCTCCTCCTGACCGGCTGTCAGCCGGACGGAGCGCAGACCGGCGAGCGTGTCGTGCTGCGGCAGATCGAGCCGCCGCAGGTGCAGGTGCAGCGCACGGGGGCCGACCGGGACGGGCAGGGGTGCCTGAGCGGCGCGCCGCTGGTGCCCAAGGCCCCGTCGCCGCCCCTGCCGCTCAGCGGCACCCTGGGCCTGTGGGTGGCCGAGGTGGACCCCGTGACCCTGGAACCGCTGCGGGCGGTCGGCACGAACCCGGAAAGTGTCTTTCCGCTGGCCAGCACGTACAAGCAGGCGGTGCTGTGGGCGACCCTGCGGGCCTTCGACGCCGGCACCCTGAGTCCCACCGAGCGGTTCGACGTGACGCGCGACAACCAGAGCCTCGGCTCGTACCCCTTCGACGGGTCGAACGTGCGGACCCTCACGGACCGCATGATCCGGCACAGCGACAACACCGCCACGGACATCCTGCACCGCCGCGTGGGCTTGCAGGCCGTGCAGGACATCGCCGACGACCTGGGCCTGTGCCGCACGCGCCTGATCCTGCCCACCCGTGACTGGTGGGTGGCGCAGGCGGGCCTGTCGCCCACGTTCAACGGCACGACCCGCTGGGCCGGCGCGCGCGGCGAGGAGCGGCTGCGGCTGGCCACCCTGATCCACGCGGACGCCCGCCGCTACCGCGCCGATTACCTCCAGAACCGGCTGAACACGTACTTCGACCACCGCTACGACCCGGCCCTGGACCTGCGCACGCACAACATCAGCACCCCGTACGAGTTCGGGACGCTGGTCGCGCACGAGTTCCTGCGCAGCGGCCTGTCGCCCCGCGCGCAGCGGTGGCAGCGCGAGGTCATGGCGACCGGGTTCGGGAAGGGCGCCCTGAACGTCACGCACCGTCAGGGGGTGCAGGCGTTCGGCGGGAAGGGCGGCAACGGCTGGCGGCTCCTGACGTACAGCGGCTACCTGCACACCCGCGACGACCGGCACGTCGTGTACGTGTTCATGCAGCGCGGCGCGGCGCAGACGTACACCATGCCGAACACCCGCCGCGCCTTCGCGTGGATCAACGCGGCGGTGGACGTGGTGCTGGCGGCGCAGACCGCTGCGGCCCCCTGAACCGGGGTGGCCCGCAGCGGCCGGTCGGCGCTCAGGCCGGGCCGTTCACCCGCTGCAACTCGGCGGCGATGGCCGCGTCGAGCTGCGCCATGACCTCTGCGAACGGCGCGGCGACGCTCGCCCCGGCAGCCGGGACGTGCCCGCCGCCGCCGAGCGCCACGGCGACGTTCTGCGCGCTGATGCCCGCGCGTGAGCGCATGGACAGTTTCACGCGGTCGCCGTAGTCCTTGACCATCACGGCCAGTTGTGTGCCCTCGGCGCTGCGCAGCAGGCCCACGTAGGATTCCACGTCCTCCCACGCGGCCCCGGCGCGGTCCAGCATCGCCTGGTCCACGCGGGCCAGCACGACCCGTCCGCCGTGCAGGAACTGCATGGTGCCCAGCACCTCGCGCAGCAGGTGGTAGTACGTGGGCGGGTTCTGGCCCAGCTGGTCGTTCAGCCAGCCCAGACGGGCGCCGTGGGCGCGCAGACGCGCGGCGCACTCGAAGGTGCCGGGCGTGACGCTGTCGAAGCGGAAGCTGCCGGTGTCGGTGTTCAGGCCCAGCATCAGCGGCGTGGCGAACGCCTCGGTCCAGGTGACGCCCAGTTCGTCCAGCAGGTCCGCGATCATCATGGCCGTCGCGGGCCGCGCGGGGTCCACGACGAGGGCCGTGGCGCGCCGCGCGTTCGTGCCGTGGTGATCCACGTTCACGACCGGGCCGCCAAAGCCGTCCAGGGTCACGCCCGCCACGCGCGCGGGGTCGTTGTTGTCCACGTCCAGCACTGCGACCAGCGCGCCGTCCGGCAGGGCGCCGAGCGGGCCGCTCAGTTCGCCCGTCTCCGGCAGGAACGACAGGTAGCGCGGGACGGTCATGGGGGCGGTCACGTCGCGGCCCAGCGAGCGCAGGGCGCGCGTGAGGCCCAGCACGCTGCCCAGCGCGTCGCCGTCCGGGTTCTCGTGCGACACGACCACGATGGGGCCGGTGTGGTCCAGCAGCGTGCGGGCAACCTGCCGGAGGTCGCGGGTGTAGTCGGGGCTGGCAGCATTCTGAGCGGTCATCCCGTCCACTATAGGCAGCGGCCGGGTGAGGATGCCCCCCCACCCCCCACCGGCGCGACCCGCGCTGGCAACGCACCCCGGCTGACAACGTGACCGGCGCACAGTATCCTGCTGCGTGTGCTCCGCTGTCTGAACCTGGCTGCCCTGACCGACGAGGAACTGCAACTCCTGGTCGGTGAGGACCGCGCCGTGGGCCTGCTCCCCGAGATCAGCCGCGCCCGCCTGGACGGACGCGCGGTGGCCGGCCCGCCCGTGCATGAACACCTGACCTTCGAACGGCTCGAGGAACGCGCCTGGGGCAGCACCCCGGAACAGGCCCGCAGCCTGGGTTCCCTGCACGCCGCCATGCTGGCCCAGGGCGCCGAGTTCCACGGCACGTTCTACCTGCCGGTCATCAGCGAGGTCCGGCACCTGCGCGCCTACACCCTGGAGCCCGACACGACCGCCGCGCTGCGCTGGAGCGAGACGCCGGAGTCCGCCCGGACGGGCCGCGCGTACCTGCAACTCATGACCTGGCTGCGCGACCGGGCCAGTGGCGTGGCGTGCGTCCGGACGACCGGGTCGCCCACCCTGTCCTCCCCGTCCCTGAGTGAGGAGATCGACCAGCACCACCACCCGGACGCCAGCCCGGCCGAACTGCTGGCCCTGCACCGGGGGTACGTGCTACGGCACGGGCGCGGGCAGAAGCTTGGAGTAGATGCCGACTGGACCCGCGCGTGGCAGGCGTCGCACGCCCTGAACCTGAACGCCTGGGTGCGGCGCGGCCTGCTGATCGACGCGCCCGTCTGCGCGCCCGACCCGGCCCCGCGCCCCGCCACTTCCTAAAAGCTGTCCGTCCGAAGCGGGGCAGTCCGTCTGAACAGAGGCGCGTGCCCGGCCCCCCGCGTGCGCGAGAATCGCTGCCATGAAGGATCAAGTTCCGCCTACCCTCCCGCACCGTCACGTCGCCTTCGATTGGGGCGGCGTGTTCACCATCGGCACCTTCGACGGCCGCAGCACCCAGAACGTCGCGGACCGCAGCGGCGTGCCGGTCGAGCGGGTGCGCGACAGTTATTTCCGGCACGTGCGGCAGCTGGAGGTCGGTGCCTGGACACTGGCGCAGTTCTGGACGGTCCTGCAGGAAGAGGCCGGGATTCCCATGCCGTACGAGGATTTCGAGGAACTGTACCTGGGCAGCATCGTGGACAACCCCGCCATGTACGCCACGCTGGCCGCGCTGCCCGGAGACGTACGTGTGGGCCTGCTGAGCAACAACTACCCGGTCGTCAGCGACCACCTGCGCCGCGACCCCCGCTTCGCACGCTTTTATCGGCCGGTGTTCAGCAACGAGCTGGGGCACAAGAAACCCTCGCCGGAATCCTTCGCGGCGCTGGAGCAGGCCATGGGCGTCCCGGCCGCGCAGGTGGCCTTCGTGGACGACGTGCAGGAGAACATCGACGCGGCCAACGCCGCCGGGTTCCACGGCATCCTCTACCACCATGATCACCACGCGGCGTTCGAGGCGGCCCTGGCGGAGTGGCTGCGCGGCTGAGCCGATCAGGGTCGCAGGAGGGGCGTCCGGTGCCGGCCGGGCGCCCCTTTCCTGTCGGCCTCCTTCGTTGGGTTTGAAGGCGTGTGGGGCGGTCAGCCGTGTGGAGTGAGACGCGAGGTGGTGTACCTGAGCCGGTGGTGTACTTCGTTAGACGGTCAGTACACCACCCCCCGGCCGGACAGGCGCGGAGCACAATGCCCTTACCGAAAGGCACCGCCCGCACCGGGCACACCGCGAACCCCCGAACCACCACGCCCCGCACCGGGCGCGGCCGCATCCCCTCACACCCCACGGAGGACCACCATGACCACCAACCCCCGCACGCCCGCCGAGATCCTGGAAAAAACCTGGCAGACCGAGGAACGCTGGCAGGGCATCAAGCGCAACTACAGCGCCGACGAGGTCGTCAAGCTGCGCGGCAGCCTCCCCATCGAGCACACCCTCGCCAAGCACGGCTCGCAGAAACTGTGGCGTCAGATGAAGGAGATGCCCTTCGTGAACGCCCTGGGCGCCCTGACCGGCAACCAGGCCATGCAGCAGGTCAAGGCCGGCCTGAAAGCCATCTACCTGAGCGGCTGGCAGGTCGCCGGTGACGCCAACAACGCCGGGCAGATGTACCCCGACCAGAGCCTGTACCCGGCTTCCAGCGTGCCGGACGTCGTCAAGCGCATCAACAACACCCTGCGCCGCGCCGACCAGATCCAGCACAGCGAGGGCAAGACCGACATCGACTACTTCGTGCCCATCGTCGCCGACGCGGAAGCCGGATTCGGCGGCCCCCTGAACGCCTTCGAACTCATGAAAGCCATGATCGAGGCGGGCGCGGCCGGCGTGCACTTCGAGGACCAGCTGGCCAGCGAGAAGAAATGCGGTCACCTGGGCGGTAAGGTCCTCGTGCCCACCAGCCAGTTCATCCGCACCCTGAACGCCGCGCGCCTCGCCGCCGACGTCAGCGGCGTCCCCACCGTCCTGATCGCCCGCACCGACGCCGACGCCGCCAACCTGCTCACCAGCGACATCGACGAGAACGACCGCCCCTTCTGCACCGGCGAACGCACCCCCGAAGGCTTCTACTACGTCAACCCCGGCATCGAGCAGGCCATCAGCCGCGCCCTGGCCTACGCCCCCTACGCCGACGTCATCTGGTGCGAGACCAGCGTGCCCAACCTCGAAGACGCCCGCCGGTTCGCTGAAGCCGTCCACGAGAAGTTCCCCGGCAAGCTGCTGGCCTACAACTGCTCGCCCAGCTTCAACTGGAAGAAGAACCTCGATGACGAGACCATCGCCAAGTACCAGGTCGAACTGGGCAAGATGGGCTACAAGTTCCAGTTCATCACCCTGGCCGGCTTCCACAGCCTGAACATGAGCATGTTCGACCTCGCCTACGGCTACGCCCGCAACCAGATGACCGCCTTCGTGGAACTCCAGGAACGCGAATTCGCCGCCCAGGAACGCGGCTTCACCGCCGTCAAGCACCAGCGCGAGGTCGGCACCGGCTACTTCGACCTGGTCGCCCAGGCCGCCGGAGGCGGGCAGAGCAGCACCACTGCCCTGGCCGGCAGCACCGAAGCGCAGCAGTTCGGCAAGGAACTCGCCGGAGCGCACGACTGAACGCCTGACCAGCCACCGCAGCGTGCGCGCTGCGCCATGACCGCCCAGCAGGGGGAGACGCCGAATTCCGGTTTCTCCCCCTGCGGCGTGTGCCTCCCACCGGTCGGTGACGTCATGCAAGGCAGCCGGTCAGAGGAGGGGGACGGTCAGGGAGCCGGGCAGGGGTAGCCGCCCGTGACGGTCGTCTGCGTCTGCCGCACCACGTACTCGCCCGTCTGCGGACTGAACTGCACGTACTCGCGCTGCCAGCGGCAGAACAGGTGCCCGTCCCACCAGGACCGGTCACTGTCGATCAGCCGCCAGCCGGTCCAGAAACTGTCGGTCATGGGCGTGACCATGCCCGTCCCCACGCCCGGCCCGGCCGCCACCGCAGCGGGCGAGCCGGTCAGGGCCACGCCGACCATCAACAGATTCAGAACGAGTTTCTTCATGGATCACCCCGGCAGGACCTGGCCCTGCAAATGAACGTCCCGGCACGCCGGAACCGCCGAATTCTGCACCTGAACGCACCACTGAACTGAACTACTTGCTGAACTGAACCCCTGGAGTGTAGGGCGGTCCCCGCCACGACTCAAGCGGATGGCCGTCCACGCCCCGCTCAGGCAGACGAGAACCGGGCCCCAACCGCAGGGTGCGGCGAGGCCCGGTTCGGAGGGCGGGTCAGGTGGCCCGCCCGGTGCGGGTTATACGGATTCCGTCTGTTTCGCTGACAACCCGGAACATCACCGCCCCTGCCAGCTCCACGCCCGGAGGGGCGTTTCTCTCCTACTCTGCGGGGCAGCTCTACGAGTCGCATCCGCTCGGATTGAACGGTCTTTGCCGCCCATTCAATCGGAGTCCGTATTACTCAATGGTGCGGACACTTTCAAAAGGTGCAAGGAAGAGGTCTCCTGTACGGTGAAGTTGAAACGACACCACCGAAAGGAGACCTGACCCATGTTACCCCTGCTGCTGCTCTTCCTCGGACTCCCAGCCCACCAGACCCGCTTCTTCGCTCACCTCATTCCCCTCTGGCAAGCCATTCCAGGCCGGGTCAACGCCAGGAACTTCAGCCGCTACAGCGAGTGGGACGAGCGCACCTTCCGCCGATGGATGCACAAGACGCTGCCCTGGGATGAACTCCACTGGGGACTGGTGCGACTCCTGATTCGCTGGGGGGTCCTCGGTTCACGGTTCATCCTGGCCATCGACGCCAGTTTCATCCCCAAGTCAGGCAAGAAGACCGAAGGGCTCGGGGCGTTCTGGAACGGCTCGCAGAGCCGTTCCGACACCGGACTGGAGTTGTCCTGCCTGGCCCTGATCAGCCTCACCGGCCAGCATGCCTTCCCGCTGGACATCCGTCAGACCCGGCCCAAACAGGACCGGGCAGATCGCCTCGAACAGTATCTGGAGCAACTGAAAGACGTCTTCACCCAGCGACGCGCTTGGCTGTCCGGCCATCTGCGCGCGGTCGTGGCTGACGGCCAGTACGCCAAGAAGATGTTCATGGACGCCGTCCATGCCGAGAAGATCGCTTTCGTCACCAAGCTCCAGTCGAATGCCAACCTGCTCTACCCGTTCACTGGCGCGCATCCCACACGCCGGGGTGCCCGGCGGAAGTGGGGTGGCAAGGTCGATTTCAAAGATTGGAGCGGGTGGCAGAGCGTTCCGGGTGACGCTCAGGAGCGGGTGTGGACGCGGGTGGTGTGGGCCCCTCACTTCGGCCGCTTTCTGCGGGTGGTGGTGATCGAGCGTCTTGATCGGAAGGGTCAGGTGAAGGCCCATGTGGTGCTGTGCAGCACGGACACGACCATGCCGGCACAGGAGATCCGGGCGCTGTACAGCGCCCGGTTCCAGCTGGAGTTCGTCTTCCGTGATGCCAAGCAGTTCGCGGGGCTGACGACCTGCCAGCTCCGGTCGACGACGGGGCTGGAGAATCACTGGAACGCCGCGTGTTTTGCGCTTTCGTTGGGTCGTGCGGAGTACCTACTGGAGCGGTCTGCCCGTACGGGCAGACCGGCTGATGTGGTGCCGTTTTCGTACGAGGACGTGAAGCGGCGCGCGTTTAACCGGCTGTTCGCCTCGCGAATTCTGGCCAATCTGGGTCTTTCACGGCGATTCGTTGAATTGGAGGAACATCCGTCCAGGCCGCTGGATCTCGGCGTCAAAGCTGCTTGAACCTGTCCGCACCATTGATTACTCGGTGCCGACCGGGTGCCCGTCGTCGCGGTGTTCGAGGCGGAAACCGTGCGGCAGGAAGTCCTTCACGTACCCGCTGATGATGTCGCCGTGCTGGTTGACGCATACCACGCGGGCGTCCGGGGCGAACTCGAACAGCACCTGACGGCACGCGCCGCAGGGACTGGCGGGCGGAGTGGCTTCCGAGTACACGACGATATCGGTGAAGTCGCGCCGGCCGGCGGTGGCCATGGCCTGCACGGCGCTCTGCTCGGCGCAGCGGCCCAGGCCGTAGCTGGCGTTCTCGACGTTCGCGCCGAAGTACACCTGCCCGTCGGTGGTGCGCAGGGAGGCGCCCACATGGAAGCGGCTGTACGGGGCGTAGGCCTGCTTGAACGCGGCCCTGGCGCCCTCCAGCAGTTGCGGGTCGGGGGTCAGGTTCAGGGCGTTGCTGTCGGTGGGTCGGGGGTCAGTCATGGTGGGCTTCCTCTGGGTCCAGGGGGGAGTGGTGTGGGGCGCGTTCCACGCGGACGCGGATGACGCGGCGCTGGTCGGCGTTCTCGACCGTGAAGGCCCAGCCTTCGTGCACGAAGCTCTGGCCCGCTTCCGGGATGTCGCCGAAGTGGCTGGTCATGAAGCCGCTCAGGGTGTCGAATTCGCCCTCGCCGTCTTCGAGGTTGCTGCCCAGGTGTTCCTCGACCTCACCGACGGTGAGGCTGGCGTCCATCAGGTACATGCCCTCGCCGAGCACCTCGATCATGGGCAGTTCGTCCTCGTCGGTCTCGTCGTAGATCTCGCCGACGATCTCCTCGAGGGCGTCTTCCAGCGTGACGAGGCCGGTCGTGCCGCCGAACTCGTCCACGACGATGCTCATGTGGCTCTTCTTGTCGCGCATCTTGGCGAGCAGGTCTTTGATCTTCATGCCTTCGGGCACGAAGTACACGGGGCGCATGATGTCCGCGATGACCGCGTGGTCGAGTTCGTCCAGGTGCCGGAGCATGTCGCCGGTGTGCGCGATGCCCACGATGTTGTCCGCGTTGTCCTGGAAGACCGGCACGCGCGAGTACCCGTGTTCGGCGTTCACTTCCAGGAGGCGGCGCAGCGGCGAGGCGCCGTCCACGACGATCATGTCCACGCGGGGCGTCATGACCTCGCGGGTGGTGGTGTCGGACAGGTCGAACACGTTGTACACGAGTTCCTTCTCGCTGTCTTCCAGCACGCCTTCCTGGCTGGAGGCGCCCACGATCATGCGGATCTCCTCCTCGGAGTACGCCGCGTGATGGCCGGCGACGCCGCGCAGGCCGAACAGTCGCACCACGCCGTTGCCCATGGCGTTCAGACCCCGGATGGCGTACTGGAAGACGGCCGTGAAGATCAGCAGCGGCCGGATGACGATCAGACTGACCTGCTCGCTGCGTTGCAGGGCCCAGCTTTTCGGCGCCAGCTCCCCGAACACGATGTGCAGGATGGTGCTGATCGCGAAGGCCACGCCGAACGAGATGGCCGTGATCTGCGCCTCGCTGAACTGCCCTTCCGGGAACAGGGGGTGCAGCAGGTGCTCGATGGCCGGCTCGGCCACGAACCCGATGGCGAGGCTGGCCATGGTGATGCCCAGCTGGGTCGCGGCGATGTACAGGTCGAGGTTCTGCAGGGCGCGCTGCGCGGCGCGGGCGGTGGCGTTGCCCTCGTCGGCCAGCTGGTCGATGCGGGTGCGGCGCACACTGACCAGCGCGAATTCGGCGGCGACGAAGAAGCCGTTCATCAGCACCAGGAAGAACAGGGCGAGGATGCCAAACAGGTCATTCATGAATGGACGCGCTCCATTGTTCGCGTCCCGGTCATCCGCGAGGCACATGCTGCCCGGCCACGCCCGCTGGGAGTGGTCCGTCGGTGTCCGGTGGTGGTCGCGACGCCACAGCAAAAAGCCGCCCTCAGGCGGAATTCACCGGGCGTCGAGGAAGAGCCAGAACTGGGAGGCTCCATAGCAGAGCGGAGTGTAACACACCCGCCCCGCCCGGCACGGCAGTGTCTGTCAGGCGGTGACGCCCTGGCCGCGCGGCGCACTCCGGGCCGGCGCGCTAGGCTGGGGCCGACCACACACATCCCGTTCGGCGGCCGACCTGACGACCCCGAGCGCCTCATCCCCCTTTTTTCGGAGGTTTCCATCATGACCCAGCCCAACGTGACCAGCACCCTGCCAGGCACCTACCGCGCCCTGCGCGCCGAGAAGACCGACAGCGGCGTTCAGGTCAGCCTCCAGACCCTGCCGCTGAGTGCCCTGCCCGACGGCGACGTGACCGTGCAGGTCACGCATTCCAGCCTGAACTACAAGGACGGACTGGCCGTGTCCGGGCGGCCCGGCGTGCTGCGCTCGTACCCCATGACGCCCGGCATCGACCTGGCCGGCACGGTGCTGGAGGACCGCACGGGCCGCTGGCAGCCGGGGCAGGGCGTGATCCTGACCGGCTGGGGCATCGGCGAGCGGCAGGACGGCGGGTACGCCACCCTGGCCCGCGCGAAGGCCGACTGGCTGGTCGTGCAGCCGCCCGGCACCGACGCCCGCTGGGCCATGAGTGTCGGCACGGCCGGGTTCACGGCCATGCTGGCCGTCATGGCCCTCGAGGACCACGGCGTGACCCCCGGCGACGGCGAGGTCCTCGTGACCGGCGCGGCCGGCGGGGTGGGCAGCACCGCCGTGGCCCTGCTGGCCGCCGCCGGGCACACCGTGGTCGCCAGCACGGGCCGCGCGCAGGAGGAAGCGTACCTGCTGGGCCTGGGCGCCAGCCGCGTCATCGGCCGCGACGAACTCACGGCCCTGAACCGCCCACTCGAGAAGGAACGCTGGGCGGGCGTGGTGGACAGCGTGGGCGGCGCGACCCTGGCCGGCGCGTACGCCTCGACCCGCACGCACGGTGCGCTGGCCGTGTGCGGACTGGCGGGCGGCAGTGACCTGAACGCCAGCGTGTTCCCGCTGATCCTGCGCGGCGTGAACCTGCTGGGCATCGACAGTGTCACCTGCCCCGCCCCGCGCCGCGAGGCCGCCTGGACCCGGCTGGCCCGCGACCTGGGCGCCGGGAAGCTGGAGGCCGTCACGCAGGAGCGCGCCCTGAGCGACCTCCCCACCCTGGCCGGGCAGATCCTGGCCGGTCAGGTACGCGGCCGCACCGTCATCGACGTGACCCGCTGACTTCACGGCGCTGACGCAGGATGGGCGGCCCCGCGCAGGTGGGGCCGCCCATCAACCATCAACCATCAACCATCAACCATCAACCATCAACCATCAACCATCAACCATCAACCATCAACCATCAACCATCAACGGGGCTGCAGGTCGCCCAGGTCCACGCTGGGCTGGCTGGTGGACAGCGTGACGCTGCGTTCGTCGCGTCGTTCGCCGCTCTCGCCGTAGATGCCGTTGCCGTTGGTGTCCTCGCCGGCGGTGGCGCGGTAGGTGCCGTCGCCCAGCCACGCCTGGAAGCGGCCCAAGGTGTCCAGGGCAGGCTGGAAGGTGTGGCCACGGGCGTCCTGCAGGCGCAGGCCGAAGCGGTCGCTGACGGCGGGGGCATTCAGGGCGGCGGCGGCGTTGATCAGGCCGTACCCGAACTGGTCGTCGCGGCCGGCCGCGCCGAGGTCGGTGGCGGTGGCGTTCAGGCGCGCCAGGGTGCTGGCGGCGTCGGTGGTGACGCCCTTGGCGAGCAGCAGCGCGGCGAGCGCGGCGACCTGCGGGCTGGCCTGACTGGTGCCGACCTCGGCTTCGTAGTTGGGTTCGTCCTGAATGTAGTCCCAGCTGGTCGAGAGGATCACGTCCGGGAAGTCCTGGCCGTTCAGGGTGGCGCCGTTGAAGGTGGTGCGGGTGAAGGGGTCGCTGCCGCCGGGCGCGGCGAGCTGCACCTGCGGGTAGGCGTTACTGAAGGTCGAGCGGATGGGGGCGCTGCCGCCGGAGAGGCTGACGCTGCCGACCGCGACGGCCCCGTCGCAGGCGGCGGGGTAGTAGGGGGTGGTGCCGTAGCCGTTGCCGGCGGCGGCGATCACGAGCGCGCCGGCGTTGCGGGCGTCCGTGACGGCCTCGCACATGGCCTGCGCGTTGGCGGCGCTGACGGCCCCGCCGAGGCTGAGGTTGATGACCTGCGCCGCGTGGGGGGTGCGGATCATGACGCCGTTCAGTTCGGTGGGCAGCCCGGCGGCGTAGCGGATGGCGGTGGCCACGTCGGATTCGGTGGCGTTGCCGCTGGCGTCGATGACGCGGATGGGCAGCACCTTGACGTTCGCGGTGTGCGTGGCGCCGACCACGCCGGTCGCGCTGCACCCGGCGCAGCTGGCGGCGTTCGTGCCCCAGCGGGCCGCGATGATGCCGGTCACGTGCGTGCCGTGACTGCCGGTGGTGCGGCCCTGGACGGACGGGTCGGTGGGGTCGGTGTCCGGGCCGTCGCCGTCGCCGTTGCCGGGGTCCGTGATGAGGTCGATGGCCCCCTCGGCGGACGTCCACAGTTGCCCCTGCAGGTCCGGATGGTCGAAACGGACGCCGGTGTCGATGACGGCCACCGTGACCGGGCGGGTGTACGCGCCGCCCTCCATGTCGCGCCACACGGCGCCGTAGCCGGTCAGCGGGTATGCCCACTGCAGCCCGGCGAACTGGTCGGTCGGCACGACGGCCGTGGCGGTCGCCTGGGTGCGCAGGATCACGTCGGGAATGGCGTACTCGACAGCCGGGTCGGCGCGCAGGGCGCTCAGGGCGGCCGGGACGTCCTGCACGCGCAGGGCGGCGCTGCGGCTGCCGAGGGCGCGGGAGGCCTGGACCGGCACGCCGGCGCCGCGCAGGGTGGTGGCGGCCTGCTGCGCGGTCAGGGCCGCGCTGCGGGCGGCGGCCTGTGCAGGGTCGGCCTGTGCCGCGCTGCCCTGGACGGTCAGGCTGGCGCGGTACTTGACGATCACGCCGGCGGCGTCCGGCTGGCTGTCGGGGGTCACGGAGGGGCGGCCGGTCTGCACGCCCTGCCCCTGAACGGCGGGAGCATTGACGCGCCCGCTCAGGCTGAATTGCGCGGCCGTGACGGTCCAGACGGTCTGGCCGCTCTGCGCGGCGCTGCCGCTGCCGGAGGTCCAGTTCAGGGTGACGGCGCCACTCAGGGTGGTCTGGTCGGCTTTCAGGGGGGTGGCGGCGGCCCGGTCGGCGGTGACGGTCAGTGCCACGTTCCCCTGCCCGCCCTGCGCCGAGAGTTTCAGCCAGTCCGGGAAGTCCGTGACCGACCAGCGGCCCCCGAACGGAACGTCCAGGGTCACGGCCGTCTGCTGACCCAGGTTCACGGTCTGCATGGTCAGGGTGGCCGGGCCGGTCACGGGCGGCTGCGTGACGGGCGGCTGCGTGGCTGGTGGTTCCGTGACCGGCGGGGTGGGCGTCAGGTCGCAGGCGCTCAGGGCCAGGGCCGCCGACAGCAGCCAGGCCAGATGGGTGGGGGTGCGGTGCATGGTCCCCACAGCATGGCGTACCGGAGCTGACGGCGCATGAACCCGCCCCCTGCCCCCGGTCGGGGGTTCCGGGGGGGCCGTTCCGTTTCGCTGCGCCGGGCAAGGGCAGCGCAAAAGGGTGGCACAATGGCGCGCGTGCCAAGCGGACGTGTTCACAACCTCATCAATATCGCGGCGTACAGCGTGCTGGCGGCGGGGGCGCTGGTCGCCACCCGGCAGGACCTGCTGAGCGTCACGCCGGCCCAGGGTCTGAATTTCACGCTGGCCTTCGCGGCCGGGACGTTCCTGCTCTCGCCGGACCTGGATCTGGCCGAGGGCCGCGTGGACAGCAAACGCCACTGGGGGCTGCTGGGGTTCCTGTGGGTGCCGTACGGCATGATGTTCAGTCACCGGGGGCTGTCTCACACCTGGATTCTGGGGCCACTGACACGGCTGGCGTACCTGGGGGTGCTGATCGCGCTGGTGGTGGGGTTGCTGCGCTTCGTGCTGCCGGACCTGACCCTGCCGCCCGTGCCGCAGCTGAGTGCCGAGGTGCTCGCGCCGTTCGGGGTGGGGTACTACCTGAGTCAGTGGCTGCACCTGATCGCCGACGGGGTGCGGCCCGATCATGGCGTGCGGCGCGGGTACCGCAAACTGAAGCGCCGCTGATTCCTGCCCGGGGCGGGGGAGGGGTGGGCCGCGCCTGATACACTGCGTTCAGACCGGTGGCTGGCGCGCGTGCATGATCATGCGTTCCGGGACCGCCGACTTCCGAGGTCAATCATGATTCTGAACCTGTTTGTTGTTCTGTTCGCGCTGGTGTGCGTGGCGCTGGTGTTCTTCGTTCTTCTGCAGGTGCCCAAGCAGGCGGGTCTGTCGGCCAGCATGGCGTCCGGCGGTTCGCTGCTGGGCGGGCGTGGTGTCGAGGGGGGTCTGGTGCGGATCACCAGCGTGCTGGGCGGGCTGTTCATGCTGCTGGCGCTGCTGATCGGGTTCGTCTCGCGCTGAGGATGACGGCTGCCTGACGGCGGCCGGAACGCCGGGGGCCCTGTGGGTGCTTCCCGGCGTTTCTGCTGTCGGCACCCGGCTCGGTTGTACGTCGGTCTGTCGTTCTGACCCTGACGGCGACCCGCCTCATGAGGAATATTGACGTCCCGTATATCAGGACGAACAAGACTGCCTCAGTCGGGCAGTTGACCGTGGGGCCAGTAAAACGGCTCCAGGGCTGGATCTTTATGCATCCAGCCGGATAGCGGTGGCGAGGCCTGCTGGCAGCTGTTCGTCAGCTCTGTGTCGGCCTGAATGCTGGCGATGAGCCCCCCACCTTGCAGATGCAACTTCATGAGGCTGTTCTCAGGTTGACTGCCAGTTCATCAGGCGGTTCGGGCACAGAATCATGAGAAACAGTGTCTGGGATTTGTGTTTTTCTTGACCTGAACTAGGCCAGTCCATATATTGACTGAGCTGGAAACCCATTCAACCCAACGCGACGACCACGGCCCCTGCCGGATCGTTGCCGTTTTCCAGAACCACCCGGAGGACCCCATGAAGAAAGTTCTGACCCTTGCCCTTGCCCTGACCGTCGGCAACGCCGCCGCCCAGAGCGCCTTCGTCTGGCCTGCCGCCTGGACCGGCGAACAGAACACCGCCAACAAGCGTGGCGGCGAACTGCGTCTGTCCGCCATCAGCGACTTCAAGACCTTCAACCCCTTCACCAGCTCGGAAGCCGACAGCATTACCCAGCGTATGACTGAGGACAGCGCCGGCCTGTTCTTCCAGGATCCCCGCAACGACGAGTTCATCCCCTACATGGCCGCCAGCGCGCCCGTGGTCAGCAACAACAACAAGCGCTTCGTGGTCAAGATCCGCCAGGGCATGAAGTTCAGCGACGGTCAGGCCATCACTGCCGACGACTGGATCACCACCTGGAAGATCCACACCGACGACAAGGTCGGCAGCAACAGCCGCGACACCTTCTTCCTGATCGGCAAGCCCATCACGGTCAAGAAGCTCGACACCTACACCCTGCAGTTCGACTTCCCGCAGCCCAGCGCCAGCGCCCTGAGCATCATGAGCTACGCTCCCTGGCCCGACCACGTGTTCGGCAAGGCCTACCGCGAAGGCGGTGCCGAGGCCATCAAGAAGATGTGGACCCTCGCCACGCCCCCCAGCCAGATCGTCAGCCCCGGCGCCTGGGTACTCGAGAGCTACCGCGCCGGCGAGCGCGCCGTGTTCAAGAAGAACAACAACTGGGGCGACTGGAACAAGGACGGCCGCGGCCAGGAACTGCCCTACCTGAACAACCTCTCCGTGCGCATCGTCGCCGACGCCAACGCCGCGCTCGCCGCCTTCCTGGCCGGTCAGCTCGACACGGTCGCCATGCGCAACGCCGACGACCTGGCCCAGACCAAGAAGGCCATCGACGCCGGTAACCTGAAAGCCTTCCTGAAGGCCAACGTGAGCCCCCAGGCCACCAGCCAGTGGATCACCTTCAACTGGAACAAGGCCAGCGACCCCGCCAAGCAGAAGCTGTTCCGTGACGTGCGCTTCCGCCGCGCCATGAGCCACATCGCCAACCGTCAGGCGATGGTTCAGCTCGCCCTGGGCGGCCTGGGCAGCGAGACGTACTTCAGCACCTACCCGATCTTCAAGCAGCAGATCGACGCGGGCCTGTCGGCCGGCGCACCCACCTACAAGTACAACCTCGCCGAGGCCAGCCGACTGCTCGGCCAGCTGGGCTACACCAAGAAGAACGCCCAGGGCTTCCTGGTCGACAAGGCCGGTAAGGTCCTGGAATTCAACCTGAGCACCAACGCCGGCAACACCGTCCGCGAGCAGCTCGGCCGCATCTTCGCCGACGAGGCCAAGAAGGTCGGCGTGAAGGTCAACTTCACCCCCATCGACTTCAACACCCTGGTCAGCCAGCTGACCTCCAAGGGCGAGAACCGTCCCTTCGACGCCATCCTGCTGGGCCTGAGCGGCGGCAGCAACATCTGGAGCTTCGGCAGCAACGTCGTGCCCTGCGGCACCAACCTGCACTCCTACAACAACCCCACCGACGGCAAGTGCGCCACCAGCCAGGAACAGCTGATGACCAAGCTGTACTACCAGGGTGACGCCGAACTGAACGACGCCAAGCGCCGCGCCATCGGCGGGCAGCTCATGAAGGTCGAGGGCGAACTGCAGCCCGTCATCTACCTCGTGGGCGGCAACTACCACGTGGCGTACAACGAGCGCCTGGGCGGCGAGTTCACGGCCAACATGATGGACGCCTACTACGGTCACCGCTACTTCCCGCTGACCTTCGTCAAGTAAGCCCCAGAGCCGATTCTCTGCTCCCACGGGGGGTGGTCCGCCCGCGCGGACTGCCCCCCACACCCATGACGCCCACGGAGTACCCGCATGATCCCATTCCTGCTGCGCCGCGTAGTGCAGTCCATTCCCACCCTGTTCCTGGCCAGCCTGCTGATCTTCTTCGTGATTCAGCTCGCCCCCGGTGACTTCCTGACCCCCGCCAAGCTCAACCCGAACATCAGCCCCGAGCAGATCGCCGCGCTGGAAAGCAACTTCGGGCTGGACCGCCACCCCATCGAACAGTACCTGCTGTGGATGAAGAACATGATCTTCAACCTCAACTTCGGACTGTCTTTCCAGTACCAGCAGCCCGTGCTTGATGTTGCCATTCCCCGCGTCCTGAACTCGCTGTGGCTGGTGCTGCTGAACCTGATCTTCTTCTACGCCATCGCCATTCCGCTGGGCGTGTTCGGCGCCGTGCGCCAGAACTCACTGGGCGACAAGGCCGTGAACGTGGTTCTGTACTTCCTGCTGGGCTTCCCCAGCTTCTTCCTGGCATTGATCGTCATCTACTTCATCCTGCAGGTCCGCAACGCGACCGGCTGGGACATTCCCATCAACGGCATGACCAGTAACGGCTTCGACGCCATGGCCCCGCTGGAGAAGGTCTGGGACGTACTCAAGCACCTGCTGATTCCCGCGCTGGTCCTGGCGATCAGCGACGCCGCCGGCCTGACCCGCGTCATCCGCGGCCTGATGCTGGAAGTCATGCGCTCGGACTACATCCGCACCGCCCGCGCCAAGGGCGTCAGTGAACGCACCGCCATCTGGAAGCACACCTTCCGCAACGCCATCCTGCCCATCGTGGCCGGCATCGGCGGCCTGCTGCCGGCCGCCATCAGCGGCGCCGGCCTGACCGAGGTCGTGTTCGCGTACCCCGGCATCACGCCCATGATCCTCGACGCCATCAACACCCAGGACCTGTACCTGATCGCCGGCTTCACGGTCCTCGGCACCGTCCTGCTGGTCATCGGCAACGCCCTGAGCGACATTCTCCTCGCGGTCGTCGACCCGCGCATCAAGGTCGGGTGACCCGCGTGACCACCGTTCCCACCTCCACCCCCGTCAAGGCCCCGGTCCGTTCTCAGTCCCAGCTGTCCGTCGCGTGGGGGCAGTTCCGCAAGAACCGCCTCGCGCAGGTCGGCGGGACCATGATCATCCTGCTGTACCTGATGGCGATCTTCGCGCCGTTCCTGGCCCCGGACGGCCTGTCGAACTACTCGACCAGCAACATCACCCGCTTCCACCCGCCCACCCCCGTCAGTTTCCGCGACCCGGAAACCGGCGCGTTCGGGCGTCCCTTCGTGTTCAAGTACACCCAGCAGCTGAACATGGAGACCTTCGTGAACGAGTTCAAGCCCAGCACCGAAAAATGCCCCATCTACTTCGGCGTGCGCGGCGACAGCTACCGCATCCTGGGCCTGTTCCCCGGCAACCTGCACCTGTTCGGCACCGGGCAACCCGACTGCAAGGTCTACCTGATGGGCGGCGAGGACCTGGGCCGCGACCTGCTCAGCCGCACCCTGTACGCCTCGCAGATCAGCCTGACCATCGGCGTGGCCGCCGTGCTGATCAGCACCCTGATCGGCCTGTTCATGGGCGCCATGGCCGCGTACTTCGGCGGGTTCGTGGACACGGTCATCATGCGCCTCGTCGAGGTGCTGGCCTCCATCCCCACGCTGTTCCTGCTGATCCTGCTGCGCTCGGTGTTCCCCAAGGAGATCAACCCCATCCTGGCGCTGTACGTGATCCTGGGCATCCTGGCGTTCATCAACTGGGGCGGCCTGGCCCGCGTCACGCGCGGACAGCTGCTCAGCGTGCGCGAACAGGACTTCGTGTCGGCCGCCCGGAGCCTGGGCGCCAGCGACAACCGCATCATGGTCCGGCACATGCTGCCTACCATGACCACCTACGTCATCGTGACCACCTCGCTCGCCATTCCCGCCACCATCCTCACCGAGTCCGGCCTGAGCTTCCTGGGTATCGGCGCGGTCGAACCCTACGCCTCGTGGGGCAGCCTGCTCAAGCAGGCGCAGGACGGCGGCCTGAGCAGCCTGAACACCCGCCCCTGGGTGCTGATCCCCGGCTTCTTCATCGTGTTCACCGTCATGTGCTTCCAGCTGCTCGGCGACGGGCTGCGCGACGCCTTCGACCCCAGAAAACGTTCCTGATACGGACTCCGATTGAATGGGATGCAAAGCCCATTCAATCCAAGCGAAGCGAGTGGGAGTAAAACGGATTCCGGACGTGGAGCCGGCAATCCGGTGAAGTTCCGGATTGTTGGCGAAACAAACGGAATCCTTATGACCCCCAGCAGGTGCGCCGCCCCGTGTGGCCGGATTCCCTGGCCACACCCACCCATCAGCCCCGACCCGGCGCGACGGAACGGTTGTATGATGCGCTACGTGTTTAAATCGGAGGAACCATGACCCATCAGGGTGAAGTCCTGCTGGCCGTGAACGGTCTCAAGACGTACTTCAGTACCGACGACGGTGTCGTCAAGAGCGTGGACGGCGTGACCTTCCACATCAACAAGGGCGAGACGCTGGCCGTCGTGGGCGAATCCGGCTCGGGCAAGAGCGTCACCAGCCTGTCCGTCATGCGCCTGATTCCCACCCCGCCCGGCAAGATCGTGGAAGGCGAGATTCTGTTCACTGGCAAGGACGGCGTGCAGAAGGACATCGTGAACCTGAGCGAAGCCGACATGCGCAAGATTCGTGGCAACGACATCAGCATGATCTTCCAGGAACCCATGACCAGCCTCAACCCGGTCTACACCGTCGGTGACCAGATCGCCGAGGCCGTCATGCTGCACCAGGGCAAGAACAAGAAAGAGGCCATGGGCGTCGCCACCGACATGCTGCGCTTCGTGGGCATCCCCGCCCCGGAAAAACGCGTGAACGAGTACCCGCACCAGATGTCCGGCGGGATGCGTCAGCGCGTCATGATCGCCATGGCCCTGAGCTGCAAGCCCGCCCTGCTGATCGCCGACGAGCCCACCACCGCGCTCGACGTGACCATCCAGGCGCAGATTCTGGACCTGATGCGCAAACTGCAGCAGGACGTGGGCATGAGCATCCTGTTCATCACGCACAACCTGGGCGTGGTGGCCGAGATGGCCGACCGCGTGGTCGTCATGTACGGCGGCCGCGTGGTCGAGGAAGGCGACGTCGTCGAGATCTTCAAGGCACCCCGTCACCCCTACACCATGGGCCTGCTGAACTCCATTCCCCGCCCCGGCGAGGCGCACGAGCCCGGCCAGCCCAAGGGCCGCCTGGAAGCCATTCCCGGCAACGTCCCCAACCCCCTGAACCTGCCGCCCGGCTGCGCCTTCGAGCCGCGCTGCAAGTTCGCCGTGCCCGACTGCTCCAAGGCCGTCCCGGCCCTCGAGGACACCGGCCACGGTCACATGTCCCGTTGCATCCGCTGGCGTGACTTCGCGCAGGCCCAGAACGAGGTGACTGCATGACCGCCACCACCGCACAGACCCGCCGCAGCATGCCCGCCACCGGCGACACCCTGCTGGAAGTGAACAACCTCGAGAAGTACTTCCCCATTCGCGGCGGCCTGCTGTCCCGCGTGGTCGGGAACGTCAAGGCCGTCAACGACGTGTCCTTCAAGATCGGCCGCGGCGAAGTGGTCGGTCTGGTGGGTGAGTCCGGCTCCGGCAAGACCACCGCCGGACGCGCCATCCTGCGCCTGATCGAACCGACCGGCGGACAGGTGCTGTTCAACGGCACCGACATCACCAAACTGTCCAAGGGGCAGATGCGTGACTACCGCCGCGAGATGCAGATCATCTTCCAGGATCCCTTCGCCAGCCTGAACCCCCGCATGACGGTGTCCGACATCATCGGCGAGGCCATGCAGATCCACAACCTGCACCCCGGCAAGGGCCGCATCGACCGCATTGCCGAACTGCTCCAGAAGGTCGGCCTGCGCCCCGAGCACATGCGCCGCTACCCGCACGAGTTCAGCGGCGGCCAGCGCCAGCGCATCGGGATCGCCCGCGCCCTCGCCGTGGACCCCGCGTTCATCGTGGCCGACGAACCCGTCTCCGCGCTCGACGTGTCCATCCAGGCGCAGGTCGTGAACCTCCTGCAGGACCTGCAGGAAGAACTGGGCCTGACCGTGCTGTTCATCGCGCACGACCTCGCGGTCGTCGAGTACATCTGCGACCGCATCATCGTGATGTACCTGGGCCGCGTGATGGAAATCGCGCCCAGCCGCCAGCTGAACACCAACCCCAAGCACCCCTACACCGAGGCGCTCCTGTCGGCCGCGCCCGTGCCGGACCCGACCATCAAACGCCAGCGCATCATCCTGGAAGGCGACATTCCCAGCCCGATCAACCCGCCCAGCGGCTGCGTGTTCCGCACCCGTTGCCGCTACGCGATCGCCGACTGCGCGAACATCGTTCCGGAACTGCGTGAAGTCAGCCCCGGCCACTTCAAGGCCTGCATCCGCGACGACATTCTCTAAGCGTCCCGAGCAGACGAACAGCCCGCCACCCCACCCCAGGGGCGGCGGGTTTTCTGTCGCATTTCTGACCGGACCTCTCACATCTCATAATGAGGGCCGGGTCACCATGCAGGCATGACCAAAGTGTTCCCGGCCGTCCTGCCCGCCCTCGCCGCCGCCCTCGCCCTCGGCAGCGCCGGAGCCACCGACCTGCGCATCTACCCCAGCTTCACCGAGGTCCGCCAGCCCGTCACCGCCACCGGCACCAGCCTCAACGTCACCCTGCCCCAGTCCGCCTGGGAAAGCGTGCTGCCCGGCAGCCTCGACCTCGAAGGCCTGCCGTTCACCAGCGCCGCCCAGACCCTCCAGAGCAACTGGCTGAGCGGCCTCGAGGGCCAGACCGTATTCCTGCGCCGCGGCGAGACCACCGAACCCGTCACCCTCGTCCGCGCCCGCGACCTGCTCGTCAGGGACGCCCAGGGCCGGTTCTTCAACGTGCGCTTCGAGGACCTGTCCTTCAGCGCCGCGCCCCCCCTGAACCCCCAGAGCCCCAGCCAGACCCTGACCTACACCCTGCCCCGCGCCGGAACCGGCACCCTGACGTACCTGACCCGCGCCGTCACCTGGAGCCCCCGCTACACCCTGAACGCCAGCAGCGCCGGAGCGAACCTGACCGCCCTGGCCGACCTGCGCAACAGCACCGACCTCGCCTACGACGTGCAGAACACCGAACTGTACGCCGGAGACGTCACCGTGCAGGCCAACCCCCAGGCCGAAGCTGCCGGATTCGCCGCCGACATGGTCATGCGCGCCGTCCCCACTGCCGCCGCCCCCGCCCCCAAGATCCAGAGCCAGGGCGAACTGCGCGGCCTGACCCGCTACGACCTGACCACCCCCTTCACGCTGCCCGCCAACTCCGTCATCACCCTGCCGTTCCTGACGCCCAAACTTACCAAGTTCGAACGTTACGCCGGACTCGACACCTACTTCGGCACCGACACCCGCACCGGCACCCTCAACCGCTCCTACCGCCTGGAAGCCGACCAGCGCCTCCCCGCCGGACCCCTCACCGTCCGCGAAGACGGCCGCCTCGTCGGCCAGACCACCCTCCCCGACACCCGCAAGGGCGGCACCATCGACTTCTCCCTGGGCGAAGACCCCGACATCGAATACACCCGCAGCGCCGCCCAGACCGCGCAGGTCAAGGACGCCAAGGGCAACGTCACCAAGACCACCTACAAGGTCACCTACGCCTTCGAGAGCAGCAAGGACCGCGCCGTGCGCGCCGAGGTCACCGAACGCATCGGCGGGCGCGTCATCATCATCGACACCAGCGCCCCCGTCAAGAACCAGGGAACCGCGAACCTGCGCGTGGACGTCCCCGCCAACGGCAAGATCAGCCGGACCTTCACGGTGGTCATCGACAACAGCTGAAGCTTCCCGATAGGAGCCTTCCCGGATGGTTGGGGAGGCTCTTTTCGTTTGTGGCCCCACCCCCCAGCCCCCTACCCCAGGGGGGCAGGGGGAGCGGTCGCTGCGCTCGGCAAGAGGTTCTACTTCTGCGGCGGGGTTGCTGTGTCCGGTAACGTGTCCGGCCTCGACGCCATCCTCCGCCCCCTCGCAAGGCCCGCGCGCTTCGCGCACGACGGCCGGTGGCAGTCGGCGGTAAGTGGCTGTGCGGGACGGTTCAGGCCGCTGATCTACTGTCTAGCTTCAGCCGGAGGATGGGTTGCTCAGAGAATCCCTTCCAGGTACGCCTGCACGTCCACCTTCACGGGCATGAAGTACGCGTGCTGGCCGCGTTCCCGCGCGAAGGTCAGCAGGTCAGCGGCGAAGGCGCGGTTGCACTCCAGGGTGGGCGCGAAACTGCGGGGGAACACGGCGTGGTTGCGTGCCCGCCAGTAGTTCAGGCTGCTTTCGGTCAGGATGCTGGTGGCGCCCCACCACATCTGCGCGCCGTCCGGGATCAGGTCGCTGTAGGCGTCCATGACCCGCAGGTCGAAGAACGGCTGCGTGAAGAACCCGGCCGCGCCCGCATCCAGCTTGCGTTCCAGGTAATCGCGTTCCCGCGCGAACGACTGCCGGTACGGGTCCAGGCCCGCATAGACCGTCAGGTGCGGGGCCTCGCGGCGCAGGCGGCGGATCAGGTCCACGGCGTCCTGGTCGTACACCCGCGCGCTCATGTCGGCCGGCGCGTCGCCCGTCACGACCAGGACCTCGGTGATGCCGTACTGATCCAGCGTACCCAGGAACGGCAACGGCTCACGCGGGTTGAAATCCACGGCCCGCAGGTGCGGCACTGCCCGGTACGCGGGCCGGGCGAACGCGCAGCCCAGCCACGAGCGCAGCGAGTAGCGCGTCAGGTCGGGAATGTTCACGGTGTCCACGCCCGGCAGCGCCGCCACCACCTGCGCGATCTCGGCCCGCAGGCCGCTGCGCGAACGGGGCACGAGCTCCACGGACACGCGGGTCACGGGCGGCCTCTGGCGGCGGGGGATGGTTGATGGTTGATGGTTGATGGATTCCGACCATCAACTTTCAACTGTTCACCATCAACACCCGCAGGGTCATACGCCAGGATCGGTCCCAGCCAGCGTTCCGCCTCGTCCAGCGGCATGCCCTTGCGCCGGGCGTAGTCCTGCACCTGATCGCGGCCGATCCGGCCGACCGCGAAGTACCGCGCGTCCGGGTGCGCAAAGTAGAAGCCGGACACGGCCGCGGCGGGCCACATGGCGCACGACTCGGTCAGTTCCAGGCCGATCTCCTGCGCGTTCAGCAACCGGAACAGGGTGCGTTTCTCGGTGTGGTCAGGCTGCGCGGGGTAGCCGGGCGCGGGGCGGATGCCGTCGTACCGTTCGCGGATCAGGTCGTCGTTGCCCAGCGTCTCGTCCGGCGCGTAACCCCAGTGCCGCGTGCGGACGTCGCGGTGCAGTTTCTCCGCGAAGGCCTCGGCCAGCCGGTCGGCGACCGCCTTCACCAGAATGGAGTTGTAATCGTCGTGCTCGGCCTCGAACGCGCGGGCCAGTTCGTCCGCGCCGTGAATGGCGACCGCGAACGCCCCGATGTGATCGCCGTGCGGCGCGACGAAGTCCGCCAGGGCCACGTTCGGGGTGTTCTGCTCGCGCTGCTGGCGCAGGGTGTGGAGGATGGTAGAAGGTTGATGGTTGACAGTTGATGGTTGTTGGTCGTTTCCATCAACCATCAACTTTTCACTCTCAACCACAATGTCGTCGCCGTCGCGCGTGGCGGGCCACAGGCCGATCACTCCGCGCGCGGTCAGGAGGTTCTCGTCGATGGCGCGGTGCAGCAGGGCCTGCGCGTCTGCGAACAGCTTGCGGGCTTCCTCGCCGCGCAGGGGGTCGGTCAGGATGTTCGGGTAGATGCCCTTCATCTCCCACGCGATGAAGAACGGCGTCCAGTCGATGAAGTCCAGCAGTTCCGCGATGGGCTGCTCGATGACCTGCCGGCCCGGCTCACGCGGCGCGGGGGGCACGGTGGGGGAGAGGATCGGGGCGCGCTCGCGGGCGGCCTCGATGGGAATCAGGCGGATGGTGCGTTCGCCGTGCCGCTCACGCAGGGCGTCGTACTCCTCGCGCACGCGTTCCTGCACGCCGCGCGGGTCGGCCAGCAGGTCGGCGGTGGTCGTCACGGCGCGGCTGGCGTCCAGCACGTGCACGACCGGGCCGGGGTACGCCGGGTCGATCTTCACGGCGGTGTGGGCGCGGCTGGTGGTCGCGCCGCCGATCAGCAGCGGCTGCGTCATGCCCCGGCGCGTCATCTCGCGGGCCACGGTGACCATCTCATCCAGGCTGGGGGTGATCAGGCCGCTCAGGCCGATCACGTCCGCGCCGATGCGCATGGCCTCGTCGAGAATCTTGTCGGTGGGCACCATCACGCCCAGGTCGGTCACCTGATAGCCGTTGCAGGCGAGCACCACCCCGACGATGTTCTTGCCGATGTCGTGCACGTCGCCCTTCACGGTCGCCATGAGCACCTTGCCCTTGCCGCCGGCCTCCTGCTTTTCCGCTTCCATGTACGGCGTGAGGTACGCCACGGCGCGTTTCATCACGCGGGCGGATTTCACGACCTGTGGGAGGAACATCTTCCCGGCCCCGAACAGGTCGCCGACCACGTTCATGCCGTCCATCAGCGGCCCCTCGATGACCAGCAGCGGCGAGCCGAGTTCCTGGTACGCCTCCTCGGCGTCCGCGTCCACGAAGTCCGCGATGCCCTGCACCAGCGCGTGCTTCAGGCGCTCCTGCACCGGCAGGTCACGCCACGGGCTGCCCGCGCCGACCTCGCGCTTGATGCCCTTGTAGCGGTCGGCGAGTTCCAGCAGGCGTTCGGTGGCGTCCGTCCGGCGGGCCAGGATCACGTCCTCCACGGCGTCCCGCAGTTCGGGGTCGATGTCCTCGTACACGGCGAGCATCCCGGCGTTCACGATGCCCATGTCCAGCCCCGCGCGGATCGCGTGGTACAGGAACACGGCGTGCATCGCCTCGCGCACGTGGTTGTTCCCCCGGAAGGAGAACGACACGTTGCTGATCCCACCCGACACCAGCGCGCCCGGCAGGTTCGCCTTTATCCAGCGGGTCGCCTCGATGAAGTCGATGGCGTAACGGTCGTGCTCCTCGATGCCGGTCGCGACAGTCAGCACGTTCGGGTCGAAGATGATGTCCTGCGGCGGGAACCCCACGTTCTCGGTCAGCAGGCGGTAGGCGCGGGAGGTGATCTCGATGCGCCGCTCCAGGTTGTCCGCCTGCCCCTGCTCGTCGAAGGCCATGACGACCGCCGCTGCCCCGTAACGACGCAACAGGCGGGCGCGTTCCAGGAACTTCTCCTCGCCGTCCTTGAGGGAAATCGAGTTCACGACCGCCTTGCCCTGCACGCGCTTGAGGCCCGCCTCCAGAATTTCCCACTTGGAGCTGTCGAGCATCAGCGGCACGCGGCTGATGTCGGGCTCGCCCGCCAGCAGGTTCAGGAACTTCACCATGGCCGCCTCGCCGTCCAGCATGCCCTCGTCGAAGTTCACGTCCACGATCTGCGCGCCGTTCTCGACCTGCTGCCGCGCGATCTTCAGGCCCGCGTCGTAGTCGCCGGCCAGGATCGCCTTGGCGAACTTGGGGCTGCCGGTCACGTTCGTCCGTTCACCCACGTTCACGAAGTTCAGTTCCGGCGTGACGTTCAGGGGTTCCAGGCCGCTCAGGCGCAGCACGGCGGGTTGCTCGGGAGCCACGCGCGGCGGCACGCCCTGCACCGCCCCGGCAATCGCGCGGATGTGTTCGGGCGTGGTGCCGCAGCACCCACCCACGATGTTCACCAGGCCCGAACGGGCGAACTCGCCCAGCACGGCGGCCGTCTGCTCCGGCGTCTCGTCGTACTCCCCGAAGGCGTTCGGCAGGCCCGCGTTCGGGTGGACGGACACCAGCGCGTCCGTGTTCGCGGCGATCTCGCGCAGGTGGGGGCGCAGCAGGTCCGCGCCCAGCGCGCAGTTCAGGCCCAGGCTGAACAGGTTCGCGTGCCCGGTGCTGATCGCGAAGGCTTCCGGCGTCTGCCCGCTCAGCGTGCGCCCGGACGCGTCCGTGATCGTCCCGGATAGCATCACCGGCAGCGTCTTTCCGGTGCGGGCGAAGGCCTCCTCACAGGCGAACAGCGCCGCCTTGGCGTTCAGCGTGTCGAACACCGTTTCGAGCAGCAGCAGGTCGGCTCCGCCCTCGATCAGGCCCTCGGCGGCCTCGGTGTACGCCGCCACCAGATCGTCGTAGGTGACGTTGCGGAACTCCGGGCGTTCCACGTCCGGCGAGAGGGTCGCGGTGCGGTTCGTCGGCCCGATGCTCCCCGCCACCCAGCGCGGTCTCCCGTCGCGGGCCGTGAACTCGTCGGCGACCTCGCGGGCCAGTCGCGCGCCCTGCACGTTCATCTCGTACGCCAGGGCTTCCGTGCCGTAGTCCGCCTGACTGATCGTCGTGGAGTTGAAGGTGTTCGTGCTGGCGATGTCCGCCCCCGCCTTGAAGTACGCGCGGTGCACGGCGCGGATCACGTCGGGTCTGGTCAGTTGCAGCAGGTCGAAGTTCCCCCGGTACATCCGCAGGGGGTCCGCCCCGTCCCAGCGGAAGTCAGCCTCGGTCAGGCCCGCCTGCTGAAGCTGCGTGCCCCACGCTCCGTCCAGAATCAAGATGCGTCTGCGCGCCTCGGCGCGAATATCCGTGCTCATGGTCCACCCCTGTCAAGCAAAAAGCCGCCCGGTGGCGGCCTCGAAAGTCGTTGTGCGCGATTGCTGCGCCGCTCCTGGGCCATCGTCCCCGCTCGCGCCATCGTCAGCGCACCCACGCGGGTCTCTTCTGAAAGCACCGTTGCCGCAATGAGGGCCGGTTGCCTCGCCATCACAGGGCAGAAAATCCCCTCCGGCGACTCTGGATGACCGCGCCCGGCGGGCACGATGCGGGCAGCATAGCGCACGCCCACGCCAGCAAAAGGGGGGTGGAGTGGACAGGCCCGCGCCTCCCGCCCGGCCGCGCTGACGTGGGGGCGATACCGGCCCGCCATGACCCGCCCGTGCCCTTTTACCCGACTGTGCTCTGTTACCCGACGGTGCCCTGCGCCGCCGGGTAAGACCCGATGATCTTGGCGTAACTCGCCTTGCGCAGCACCCCCGCCAGCGCCTGCGCCACACGCGGATCACGGGCGTCCCCCTCGATATCCACGTACATCAGGTAACTCCAGGCGCGGTCCCGGCGCGGGCGGCTCTCGATGCGGCTCAGGTTCAGGCCGCGCAGCTCGTTCAGCGTCTCGACCAGGAAGCCCGGCGTGTGCCGCACCGCGAACACCAGACTCGTCTTGTGCGGCGCGTCGCTCGGCGCGGGCTCGGCGCGCGACAGGATCATGAACCGCGTGAAGTTGAACGGTTCGTCCTCGATCTCGCATTGCAGGATGTTCAGGCCGTACAGTTCCGCCGCGCGGCTGCTGGCAATCGCGGCGAGGTCCCGCTCGCCGCTCTGCGCGAGGTTCTTGGCACTCCCGGCCGTGTCGTGCGCCGCGACCGGCTGCCAGCCGTGCTTGCGGATCAGCACCGTGCACTGATCCAGCGCCGGCTGCTGACTCGCCACGCGCCGGATGTCCTCCAGCGCCACGCCCGGCAGCGCCATCAGGCAGTGAGACACCCGCACGATCACCTCGCCCGTCACGTGAAGGTCCGTCTCGCTCAGCAGGTCGATGGACTGGTGAATGGCGCCCATCAGGCTGTTCTCGACCGGCAGCACCCCGAACTCCGCCTCACCCGCCTCCACGGCCCGCGCGACCTCATGGAAGGTCGGGTACCCGCGCGACTCGATGTCACGGCCCTCACCCAGAGCGTTCAGGGCGGCGATCTCGCCGTAGGAACCGGGGTTCCCCTGGAAGGCGACAGTCAGGCGGTCGGGGCGTTCACTCATGCGCCCGAGGCTACCGCACCGCGTCCCAACCTACCCTCCGGGCCGATAGACGTGGGTACAGTACAGGGCGTGACCCTGACCATGCCCGACCCGATCCTCGATCTGGACGCCTGCTCCCTGGCCGCCGCCACCCGGCGCGGCGACCTGACCGCCAGCGAGGTCACCCGCACCTACCTGACCCGCCTGCACGCCCTGAACCCCCACCTGCACGCCGTGATCACCGTCAACCCGGACGCCCAGCGCAGCGCCGACGCCCTGGACGCCCTGAGCGAGACCCGGCGCGGCCCGCTGCACGGCGTGCCCGTCCTGATCAAGGACAACATCGACGTGGCGGGCCTGCCCACCACGGCCGGAAGCCGCCTGCTGCTGGAGCACGTCCCCACCCAGGACGCCCCGCTGGTCGCGCGCCTGCGGGCCGCCGGGGCCGTTATTCTGGGCAAGGCGAACATGACCGAATGGGCGAACTTCATGACCGTCGGCATGAGCAACGGCTACTCCAGCGCCGGCGGGCAGACCCTCAACCCCTGGGGAGACACCCTGGACACCGGCGGCAGCAGCAGCGGCAGCGGCGTGGCCGTCGCCGCGCGCCTGTGCGCCGCCGCCATCGGCACCGAGACCAGCGGCAGCATCGTCAGTCCCGCCCACCAGAACGGCGTGATCGGCCTGAAACCCACCCTGGGCCTCGTGCCGCGCACCGGCGTGGTCCCCATCAGCCACAGCCAGGATACCGCTGGCCCCATCACCCGCAGCGCCCGCGACGCCGCCCTGATCCTGGCCGTCATCGCTGGCCCGGACCCGCACGACGAGACCAGCCGCCGCCGCCCCGTCCCGGACCTGCGCCTCCGGGACGGCGTGCTCGGCCGCGCGCACGTGGGCATCATCCGCGACGAACCGCACGCCACCCCCGCCGAACAGGCCACCCTGGACCACCTGTGCGCCCGCCTGGACGCCCTGAACGTCACCCGCCTGGACGTGACCTTCCCCACCCGCCAGGAACTGAACGCCAGCGGCTGGAACCTCGAAGTCCTCGAATACGAATTCAAGGGCGACCTGAACGCCTACCTCGCCGGGGTCACGCACGGCCCCCGCAGCCTCCAGGACGTCATCGACGCGAACGACCGCGACCCGGAACGCCTGCTGCGCTACGGCCAGACCCTCCTGCACGCCGCGCAGGGCACCCGCGGCGACGCCAGCGAGGCCAACTACCGCCGCGCCCGCACCCGCGACCTGGACCTGACCCGCACGCGCGGTTTCGACCAGCTGTTCGCGCGCGGCCTGGACATCCTGATCTTCCCCGGCATTCACGGCTGCGGCCTGGCCGCCAAGGCCGGTTACCCCAGCCTCGCCCTGCCCGTCACGCCCCCCGGCACCGACACCCCCGGCGGCACACTGCTGGTCGCGCCCGCCGGACAGGACGGCCGCCTGCTGTCCCTGGCCTCCGAACTGAACCGCGAACTCGGCGGCGTGCGCTTCCCGGCGGTGTAGGAGGGAAGTGGGTTGTGGGGAGCGGGTTGTGGGGAGCGGGAGGCCTTGACATGGCCGGCCGGACCGCGCACACGATGTTGACCATCAACCATCAACCATCAACCATCAACCATCAACCATCAACCATCAACCATCAACCATCAACCATCAACCATCAACCATCAACCATCAACCATCAACCATCAACCATCAACCATCAACCATCAACCATCAACCATCCGCCTACTTCTGCGTGTCGATCTGGATGACTCCTGCGTTCAGGCGGGCGATCTCGGCGGTGGGTTGTTCGTCGCGGTGGCGCATGTTGTTCAGGCTGCTGCCTTCGGGTGCGCGGGCGACGGCGTCACCGATGCGGATCTGGGTGCTGGCGATGGGCCGCGCCCATACGATGGCGTCGCTGTGTCCGCCGCTGCCGGCGTGCGCCACGCCGCGCAGGGCGCCGATCACGATCACGTCGCCGCCTGCCACGATCTCCGCGCCGGGGTTCACGTCGCCCAGCACGATCACGCTGCCCGGATACTCGCCGCGAAACCCGGCGCGCAGGGTGTTCGGGACGATCACGGTCCGCGCGGGTGGCAGGGGAGGCCGGGCTTCCGGGGCGGGCGCGGGGGCGGTGACGGTCACGCGCGGCGCGCGGATCCGGCCCGGCGTGCCGCCTGCCGCGCGGATGTGGGCCAGTGCGACTTCCAGGGCCTGCGGGTCGGCGTCCCCCTGCACTTCCAGGGTCACGTGGGTGCCCAGCAGGTCGGCGCGCACGGCGAGGGACTCGTGGACCGAGTCGGCCGTGTCACCGGGTTCGAGCAGGAGGTTCATGCCGCCAAGCGTGCCGCGCAACTTCATGAGGCTCAATCTAGAGCATCGCCGACCCCGGTCAGGCGGGCAGAGTGCCGCGCTGCACCGGGTTCAGCGCCGCCGCGCCGGGACTGTGCAGCGCGGGCTTTCTGAGGAGCGGGCGCAGGGTTTCTTCACGTTCGCGCGTGGGGTTGGGGCGGGTGCGGCGCACGGGTGCGGGGGATGGTGTACCATGAGCCTCATGCTTTTCAAGGAGAACACCTTTGGTGCAGCTTGATTCCGGCGCGGTCGTGGAGGGCCGCGTAACGCGCGTGACCGACTTCGGCGCGTTCATTCAGTTCGAGAACGGCGAGACGGGCCTCGTGCACATCTCGCAGATCGCCCACTCGTTCGTGCGCAACATTCACGACCACGTCCGCGAAGGCGAGAACGTGGAAGTGAAGGTGCTGGGCCGTGACGAGCGGGGCCGACTCGACCTTTCGATCAAGGAACTGCTCGAGGAGCCCGAGGAGGTGCCCCGCCCCCGTGCCATCGGACGGCAGAGCCCTCAGTTCGAGGCCAAGCTCCGTTCCTTCATGCGTGACGCCAAGGAACGCACCACCGCAGGTGGTGGCAAGAAACCCGCCGGCAAACGCAAGAAGTAACCCCGCATCCCGGCCCCGTGCCGGACACCCCGCAGAGGCCGCCGTCCACCCGGACTGGCGGCCTCTGGCGTGCCACCCCTGTCCTGGGGGCGTGCCGTGTCTTTTTTAACCGGCCTGTAACCGCCGCCCGGCAGAATGCCACCCATGAAACGCTCCCTGTCCATCCTGGCTCTGACCGGAACCCTCGCTGTCGGTGGGCTGGTCGGTTACGAACTGAACACCCGCACGGCCCCAGTTACGGTGTCGGCCACCACGTCGGCCGCCACGCAGACCGCGCCGGACACCAACCTCACTGCCGGCAGTGGCGCGCAGGGGCAGATGGTGCCCGCCGCCAGCAGCACCTATGACGGAGGCCGCGCCCGCACGGAATCCGAGGCGAACACCGTGCAGGTCGTCAAGGACCGCCAGGACGGACTGGTGTTCGTGAGCGTCAAGGAGAGCAGCGAGGACAGCGCCCAGGCGCAACTGCGTCAGCGTCTGCAACAGCAGTTCCCGTTCGCGCTCCCCGACGACGGCAGCGGGCAGGAGCAGACCGGTACCGGCAGCGGCTTCTTCGTGACGGACAGTGGCGACATCATCACCAACAACCACGTCGTGGAGGGTGCCAGCGAGATCACCGTCCGCCTGCACGGCGACGACACCGAGTACACGGCGAAAGTCGTGGCCCGCGCCCCCGACTTCGACCTGGCCCTGATCCGCGCCGAGGGACTGCCCGCCGGGGCCGCCCGACCCATCCCGCTGGGCGACAGCGACAACCTGGACGTGGGCCTGAAGGCCGTCGCGATGGGCGCCCCCTTCGGCCTGGACTTCAGCGTGTCCGAGGGGATCATCAGCAGCCTGGAACGCACGGTGCCGGTCGGCACGCGCGGCGTGCAGCAGAACGTCATCCAGACCGACGCCGCCATCAACCCCGGCAACAGCGGCGGCCCGCTGCTGGACAGCGCCGGGCAGGTCATCGGCGTGAACACCCAGATCCTGACCGGCGGCAGCGGCCAGAGCGCCGGGGTGGGCTTCGCGATTCCCGTGAACACCGTCAAGAAACTCCTCCCGCAACTCCAGGCCGGCAACGGCGGCGTGATCCAGACCCCCACCCTGGGCGTGCAGTTCACGGACCTGAGCGTCCTGAGCGAGCAGCAGCGCAAACAGGCGGGGCTCCCCGCCCAGGGCGCGCTGATTCAGGAGGTCGCGCCGGACAGTCCCGCCGCCGCCGCCGGACTGCAGGGCGGCACGACCGCAGGGCTGGAACTGAACACCCCGCAGGCCGCAACGCAGGGCGGCGCGGACACCCTGAGCACCGACGGAGACATCATCACCGCCGTGGACGGCCAGCCCATCGGCGAGGGCGACGACCTGCGCCGCGCCATCATCGGCAAACGCATCGGCGACCGCGTGAAACTCACCGTGCAGCGCGCCGGGAAGACCCGCACCGTCGACGTGACCCTCAGCGCCTTCAGCTTCCCCAGCAACAGCCAGTAAAGTCGCGCTCGGGCCACATCGTCTCAACGGGGTCCGGGTGCCCTGTTCCCAGGACGAGAGGCTGACCTCTGCCGGTCACGCGTGGCGTTCAGATGAACCCGGTTGAACGCGGTTTCTGCGTCCCCCTGGCCTGAAGTGGAAGGGTGCGCGTCCGGTCGTGAAGCTCGTCCAGAGTCCGTCTGACGGTGCGCCAGGCGTCACTGATCAGGGCGTCGTTCAGGAAGTCCCCTTCCCTCAATTCATGGGCGGGGGTGATGTAGTCCCGGTAGTGCCGGAGGCGGTAGGGAAAGTCCAGGACGGTGGGCGTGATCCACCCCTGATCGCGGGCGACGGCCAGCAGGACGTCGAGCCGCCACTCCCGGACGTTCCCCAGGTGCCGTGGGGCGGCGTGCGCCCTGTCAGGATAAGACTGGGCGCAGGCCATGAGCACGTGCTCCAGAATGGCGCCCAGGCCCAGGAACATCGGGCGCGACAGGCCCGCCTGCTGGAGTGCCACGGCCTCCACCCACCTCTCCCGGAGCAGGGTGCGTTCGTCATCCGTCAGGAAGACATGCTGAAAGTCGGGCACGCCCAGGATATCGGGGGTCAGGGGCTTCCAGGGAATGACCAGTGGGCGCAGTGTGATCGCCGAACCTGTGATTGCCGAACCCGTGTCCTGCGTGAGAGTCCAGCCGTAAGGCGCGAGGATCTCGTTGAACACCTGTCGCAGGGCGGCGCGCGTTTCCTCGGCCGCATCGGCTTCCAGCACCGTGCGCAGCAGCAGTTCAAACTGCCCGCGCCGCTGCGTTTCCTCGATCACGCGCGCCGTGTACCTGATCCTGGACTCGTCCCTCAACCGCTCGAAGTCACCCCCCAGACCCGCGAACAATTCCGCAAGTTCCCGCGCCTTCCGGTAACCGCTGGGGCCATCGGTGATGGCCTGAACCAGTTGCCGGATCGCAGTCTGCCGGAGGGTGGGGAGCGTCATGGGAACAGGGTAATCGCCGCCGGGGTCCCTGCGTCCTGAAGGCGTTCGGCCTGCGTCAGCCGAACAGACCTAACCGAACAGCGGGCCGAGGTCGGTCATCACGCCGGTCGCCTGGGCGGGCGTGAACACGTACGATCCGAACACCGCGTGGAATTCGTCGTGGGTCAGGTGACGGGTCTGGCCGCTGGGACCGGTCGCCTGGACCTGTTCGCCGCGCGCGGTCAGGCGGTACTCGCCGAGTTCGCGGACACTGGCTTTCCTGCCGCGTCCGGCACGCAGCAGGGCGGTCACGCGGTGCTCGCAGCCGCCTCTGACGTTCAGGAATTCCAGGAGTTCAGCCGGGGTCAACATCGGCTGGGAAGCATAGCACCCCCGCCCGCCCAGGCGGGAGAGGGTGCTATGGGAGAAATCCGGTCTACGAGAGACGGTACTACGAGACGACGGTGCCGGCCCCGGCGAGCGCGGCGCTGATGGGCTCCCCGGCGCGGGCGTCTCCGAAGATCACGCGTTTCACGCCGCCCTGCACGGCCTCGGCAGCGCCCAGAACCTTCTTCTTCATGCGGTCCTGCGCGAATTCCAGGTAGCTTTCCACGTCGGCGGCGGGAATCTCGCGGATCAGGCTGCTCTCGTCGGGGAAGGCGCGCAGCAGGCCCGGCACGTTCGAGAGCAGCAGCAGCGCGTCGGCTTTCAGGGCGACGGCCAGCGCGGCGGCGGCGCGGTCACCGTCCACGTTGATGGCCACACCCTCGTAGGAACTGGCGGGGGGCGTGAGAACCGGCAGGTAGCCGCCCGCCAGCAGCAGGTCGATCAGGCCGGTGTTCACTTTCTCGACGGTGCCGGTGTGGTCGCCGCGCAGGATCTTCGTCTTGCCGTCCTCGACGATCCGCACGGAGTCCTTGTGGCGGCCCTCGAAGATGCGGCCGTCGAGGCCGGACAGGCCGACGGCGTTCACGCCGAGGCGTTGCAGGCGTTCCACGATGCCCTTGTTCATCTTGCCGCAGTACACCATCTCGAAGATTTCGAGGGTCTGGCGGTCCGTGAAGCGGCTGGTGTACCCGCTGGGGCTGGTGACGAAGCGGGGGGGGTGGCCCAGGGCCTCAGCGACGCGGTTGGTTTCGCCGCTGCCGCCGTGGACGAGGATCAGTTGCTCTCCGGCTTTCCAGCGCCGGGCGAGGTCCGCGCAGACGGCGTCGTAATCGATTCCGGCGCTTCCGCCGACCTTCACTACTATCATGCGGCGCATCCTAGCGCGTGACAGGAATGAAGGTCAAATGATTTTCAATTGATAGGGGAGAGTGGAGACGGCTCAGATCCAGACGACCAGCGCCAGCAGCGCCGCCCACGCGACGGCCCACCACAGGCAGATGCGCCGGAAGACCCGCTGGTACGCCACCTTGCGGGTCTTGTGCCGGAAGACCTGCTGGGCCGCCCACGACCCGGCCCAGCCGCCCAGCCGCTCGAAGCGGTGCAGCGTCGCCTCCGGCAGGCGGCCCTCGCGGGCCTGCGCCAGTTGCTTGTCGCGCCACACCGCCACGAACGCCACCAGCCCCCACACGACCTGCCACGCCACGAAGACCCGGAACAGGAAATCCAGCAGTGCCGGGACGTTCAGTTGCCAGTCACTGCCCACCCGCGCTCCTCACTGCTGGGTGCGGGGCAGCGCCTGGGTGGGCAGGATCTTCTTCGGCTCGCGGAACTCGATGTTCTCCCACTCGCCCTCCTCGATGACCTCCAGCGCCGGGTTCAGCGCCCGGAAGTGCGCCACGACCGCCTGCACCAGATCGTCCGGCGTGCTGGCCGCGCTGGTGATCCCCACCGAGCGCACGCCCGCAAAGTCCACACCCGCGAGGTCCGCCGCCGTCTCCAAGCGCACGGAACGCCCGCACTCGGCCTCCGCGAGTTCCAGCAGGCGCATGCCGTTGCTGGAGTGCGTGCTGGTCAGCACCAGGAACAGGTCCACCTGCGGCGCGATGGCCTTCACGGCGTCCTGGCGGTTCTTGGTGGCGTAACACAGGTCCTCGCTGGGCGGCACCACCAGCGCCGGGAAGCGCCCACGCAGGATGTCCACGGTGCGGCGCGTGTCGTCCACACTCAGGGTCGTCTGGGTCAGCACCACCAGCTTCTGCGGGTTCGGCACCTGCACCGTATGCGGGTCGTGCAGGCCCTCGCCGGTCTTGCCGAGCACGCCCACCAGGATGGTGTTCTCGGGCGCCTCGCCCTGCGTGCCGATGACCTCCTGATGCCGGGCACTGTCCCCGATCAGCAGGATCGTGAAGCCCTCACGGGCGTACTTTTTGGCCTCGGTGTGCACCTTGGTGACCAGCGGGCAGGTCGCGTCGATGGTCGCCAGTCCCAGCGCCCGCGCCCGCTCGCGTACCGCCGGGCTGATGCCGTGCGCGCTGAACACGACCGTCTCGCCGCCCTGCGGAAGGGCGTCCACGCCGTCGAGGTCCTCCACGAAATGCACGCCGTACCCGGCCTGAAGGCGGTCCACGACCGTGTGGTTATGCACGATGGAGTGGTACACCGTCACCGGCCTGGATTCGGTCTGTGCGGCCTTCTCGACCGCCTGAATCGCCATGACGACCCCCGCGCAGAAGCCGCGCGGCTTGGCAAGGTGAAGGCGCTCAACCACGCGCGACCACCGGAAGGGCACAGGAGACGGAAGGAACGAACGACGTCATGCCCGACAGTGTAATGCCCGCCTGCCGCGCAGACCGTGCCCCCGGCAGCCTCCCGGCCCGGTCAGGGTGCGCCGGCCGGAACGCGGCCCAGCCACCACTCGTCCGGCACTGGGCGGCTCGACGTGCGCCACGCCTCCGCGAACGACACGCTCTGCGCCGCCACCGCCCCCGCATCCGAGGTCGCCAGGGCCGCCTCGGCCAGTCCCCACGGCCCCCACGCACTGAAATGAAAGTTGATGCTGCCCGCCACGACCACCGATCCGTCCACGACCAGCGCCTTGGTGTGCAGGGCGAACGTCGTGTAGCGCGCCTCGAACCGGTCCTCCAGGCCGCGCCGCCGCAACTCGCGGCGCAGCAGGGCCACCGCCGAGCGGTTCGGCACGGCCCCCACCCCGTAATCCACCAGCAGCAGCCGCACGCGCACGCCCCGCTCCAGCGCCGCGAGCACCGCCCCGAAGTACGGCGGTTGATCCTCCGCTTGGCACGGATCGGGCCGCAGGAACGCGAACCAGCACGTCAGCGACGTCCCGAAATCCGCCTGCATCAGATCCAGTGACTCCTGCGCCGCGCCGATCAACGCCAGTTGCGCCCGGTCCGCCTGATCCTCCCCGCCGGGCCGCCGGTACAGCAGGAACGCCCGCGCCTCGCCCGCCCGGACCGCCTGCTGCGCCGCCGACGGGTGCGACACCGGCTCCGCCTCGCCCCGCACGCACGCGGCGTTCACGGCGTCCGGTGCGACCAGCGGCGGGCAGCGCAACTGCCACGAGTGCCGCCACAGGTCATCGAAGGCCGCCACGCCCGCCTGCGCGACCGGCCCCCGCAGCCGCAGGCCCAGGTCGTGCAGGGACCGCGCCTGCGGCAACGATTCCGGCCCGCCCGCCGGCAGGTGCCACGGCGAGAAATTGAAGCCCGCCACCGTCAGATCCTGCCCGTCGATCACATGCAGTTTCACGTGACTGTGCGGCAGGAACCGGAAATTCAGGACCGACACCTGCCAGCCCAGCGCCGCGTCCCGTAACGGCACGCCCAGCGCCCGCAGGTCGCGCACCAGCGCCCGCGCCGGCCCGGTCCCGTCCGGGTCCAGCGGGTCCGGGTAGCCGCCCAGCAGCACCCGCACCGACACGCCCTGCGGGTACTCGCCCGGAGCGGCCTGCACCCGCGCGTGCAGGTCCCGCACGGCCCGCGCGAAGGTCCAGCCGGGCATTCCCGGCCCGCCCCGCCACTCCATGGAGGTCAGCAGCACCTCCGAGCGCGCCCCGACCACCTGCTGCGCGATCCGGTCGAAGGCGTCCACCGGCGTGTTCAGGTCACGGGGCGTGCGCAGGAACTCCACGAACGCGTTCCCGCACGACAGGTCCGATCCGCCCGGCGTGCGGACCGCCTCCCACAATGCCCGCTCCAGCGGCCCGGCCGGTTCGCCGCAGGCTCCGCCCGCACCCGCCGGAGGCCACCCCGCCACCACTGCCGGACGCGCCGGCCCCAGCCACAGCGGCAACTCGGCCGCCCCGACCCGGCCACCCAGCAGTGCCAGAAGGATCAGGACACCCCGCACCCCATCCGCCCATCCCCACCCGCCACGCCGCATCTGGCCCGCAGCATAGGCGCCCGGCCCCGGCGATACCGGGGTTCTGGCGGTCTGGCCCTCCATCAATCGTTGACCTTCGGAGGCGCACGGCAACATCAGGGGGCCGCGCGGCGTTCCGCAGCGGCCCCCAGGGTGAACAGCGCGCCGGGGTCATACGGACTCCGATTGTTTCGTTAACAGATCGGAACACCGCCGATCTGTTAACTCCACGTCCGGAACCCGTTTTTCTCCTACTCGCTCTGCTCGGATTGAACGGCTTTGCAAGCCATTCAATCGGAGTCCGTATCAGTCGACGACTTCGAAACCCAGTTTCGCGGCCTGCTCGACGAAGAAGTTGATGTTCTCGGTCAGCGTCTGCGGCCCCAGGCTCTTGCGCCAGTGCTCGCCGGTCGCGGCGATGATCAGCGTCTCGGCGAGGCAGGCGGGCACCTGTCCGTCCCCGAACTGCAGGTCGATGTTGCTGGTCATGCCGCCGGGAGGGCGCACCACGCCGCCCGGAATGACGCGCACGCCGGGAATGGCGGCCACGCTCTCGTCCACGTCGGCGGGGCGGCCCTCGTCGAAGATCCACGCGCCACTTTTCACGTGCTGCGGGAAGATCACGGGGTTCGGGTCGCTGGTCGCCGTGAAGATCAGGTCCGCTTCCTTCAGGGTGTCGTAACTGGTGGTCGTGACGATCTCGGTGTCCTTCGACGCGCGGCGCAGGGTGGCGGCGCTGCGTTCCAGCCTCTCGAGATCACGGCCGATCATGATGACTTTGCCCACCTGCGGGGCGATGGTCCGCGCGATCCCGAACGCGACCACGCCGTTGGCCCCGACGATGCCTGCCGTCGCCTGTTTCAGGTCGCGGCCCTCGGCGGCGAAGTGCTCCAGGATGCCCGGAATGGCGGCCTTGATGGTCCCGGACGTGTACGCCCCGCCGTTCGTGATGGTGATGTCCGGCACGGCCGCCTGCACGTCCACGCCCTTGTTGCCCACCACCGACCAGAACGCGCCCAGCCCGAAGACCTCCGCGCCGAGTTCCTGCGCCAGCCGCGCGCCCTCGATGGCGCGGCGCGTGGCGAGGTCCGGGTTGTCGCGGAATACGTCCGGCAGCAGCGGACTGGACAGCAGGTAACAGCGGATGCTCTTGCCGTCCGTGGTGCGGATGCCCTGCAACTCCCCGACCTTCATGGGACGCAGGCTTTCGGCCATCTGCCGCACGCCCGCCTCGCTGATCAGTCCCTTTTCCACCAGTGGACGCAGCCACGCGAAGCGCCGCGCACTCCAGAAGTTCTCCAGGGTCATGGGGTGAATCATGAACGCCGCGACCACCTCGTCGCTGCGGCGTCCGGCCAGCGGCACCGCCTCGCCCAGGCGGGGTTCGGTGCCGTCCAGCATGCGGCCCAGGTTCTCCTTGAAACGCCACGTCGCGGCGACCAGCAGGGCCAGCGCGCCCAGTTTCGCGGCCGGCCCCAGTGGCAACGTCGCCACCGCCAGCGCGAAGGCCAGCAGGCCCGCGAGGGTCGCGGCGCTCACGTACCCCCAGAAGCCCGCCACGCCCGCGTACACCACGACCGGCAGGGCCGCCACCCACAGCGGCGCGGCGCCCGTCACGGCCAGGGCCGCCATGACGCCCAGCAGCACCAGGTTGCCCCGTCCGCGCGGCGGCGTCTGCCCGTACAGCGCGCGCGGCGGGTTCAGGTGCCCCAGGTACGCGGCGAGGCCCGCCAGGAGCGTCACCTCGGGCACGCCCAGGCTGGAGGCCATCAGGACCGCCAGGAACCCCTTGGCGGCGTCTAGGGCGGCGGTCGTGGTGGCCAGACCCGGCCCGACCCGGTACAGGACGTTCTCGACCCCCAGGTTGTGCGCGTTCATGACGCGCACGTTCACGCCCGAGCGCGACAGGACCGCGTGCCCGAGCGGGACACTGCCCACCAGGAACGCCACGAGTAACAGCAGGGCCGACAGAAACAACATGCCGGTCATTCTAGGGCAGCCGCTCCCTTCCTGACCGCCCGGCCGGTCAGCTCAGGTTCTTCTGCTCCCACACGAGGTCGCGCAGCACCCAGCCGCTGCCGGGAAAACGCAGCCCCAGGCGCAGTTCGCCCAGCAGGTAGTCGCGGACCTCGTTCAGGGGCGTGCCGATCGAGACCGCGTCCCCCAGGGTGCGTTCGCCGTCCAGAACGCGCGCCACCGGATGCAGCGCCGCCCGCTGCCGGGTCGGCATCAGCCGCAGCCGGAACCACTCGAAGCGGTCCTGCGGCTCCAGTCGCCCGTCCCGGACGGCCTGCGCGACCACCTGCGCCACCTGGAACAGCGGCACCTCGGCCTCGCGCGCCGCCGCCCGCACCGAGCGGCCCTGCGGCACGTCGAACAGCGGCAGCTGACCCTGGAACACCCGGCTGGGACTGCCGATCACGCCGCACACCTGCCCCCACTCGTCACTGATGCGCGCCCAGTCGGTCGAGAAGTGCCCGTACGCGCCCAGCGGCGTGCCCGTCACGGCGCGCGGCTCGAAGGTGAACATGCCGGACTCGGGCAGCATCGGGCTGGCGTGCAGCGCCTCGCTGCCCAGCCAGTCGAGAATGCCGCCGGACACGATCTCGCCGTTCACGAACGCCACCGTGAACGGCACGTCCGCCTGAACCTCCAGCACCCCCGTCTGACGGGTCGTGTGAATCAGTTCCAGGACCCCAAGGAGGGGAAGGTCGCTCAGCAGGCCTTGCATGGATGCGTGCAACGTAGCACCTCCGGATGGGGGAACAGTCAGGGAAACTTCACGCCGCGCGGGTGCATGTGGGGGGGAGGGTCGGCCGCGCACAGATCCCGCCACGCCCCCCCGAGTTCCTGCGCGACGTCCGAGGCGCTCAGGCCGTAGCCGTGCTGCCCGGCGGCGCGCTCCCCGGCGCGGGCGTGCAGGCGCACCCCGGCCACCGCCGCGTCGGCCGCGCCCAGCCCCTGACCGAGCAGCGCGGCCAGCACACCCGAAAGGGTATCGCCCATGCCGCCGCTCGCCATGCCCGGATGCCCGCCACGCGACACGCTCAGGCCACCGGCATGCGCCACGACGCTCGGGCCGCCCTTCAGGACGACCGCGCCGCCCAGCCGCGCGTGCAGGGCGCGCGCCGCCGCCAGCGGATCACTCGTCACGTCGGCCGTGGCGCACCCCAGCAGCCGCGCCGCCTCGCCCGGATGCGGCGTCCAGACGCAGCGGTCATGCCCGCAGCCCGCCAGTTCCGGTTGCAGCGCGTCGGCGTCCAGCACGGTCGGCACGCCCCAGCCCAGGATCTCGCGGGCCAGCGCGGCCGCGTCCGGACCCAGGCCCATGCCGACCGCCACGGCGTCCGGCCGCCCCGACTCTGGCGTGCCCAGCAGCGCCGAGCGCAGGTCCGCGTGCCGGTGAACCATCAGTTCCGGCATCAGCAGCGGCACCTGCGCCGCCGAGTGCACCGTGACCAGACCCGCCCCGGCCCGCAACGCCCCCACGCCCGCCATGCCCGCCGCGCCCACCGTGCCGGGGTGCCCGCCCACGATCCACACGCGGCCCGCCGCGCCCTTGTGCGCGTCCGCGCGGCGCACCGGCAGCAGCGCGGCCACCTGCGCGTCGGTCGGCTGTGCGGCCAGCGCGTGCGCCGCCACCCAGTCGCCGGGCACCCGCAGCGGCACCAGTTGCACCGGCCCCGCCCGCGCCGCCGCCGCCCCGAACAGCAGCGCCGGTTTCAGGCCCATGAACGTGACCGTCAGGTCCGCGCCCGCCGCGCCGTCCGGCACGGTCGCCAGCGAGTCCGTCAGGCCGCTCGGCAGGTCCACGGCCAGGACCGGCGCGCCCCGCGCCCGCGCCTCGTTCAGCGCCGCGATCACCCCCGCCAGCGCGGGCCGCAGCGGCGGCCGGAACCCGGTGCCCAGCAGGCCGTCCACGATCACGCCCGCCCCCGGCGCGGCGCGGGTCAGGGCCGCCGCGCTGCACGCGCGGGTCACGCCGCCCACCGCCCGCCAGCGCCGCCGGTTCAGCCGCGTCAGCGGATGCCGGGACGGCAGGGCCAGCACCAGCACCTCGCGGCCCAGGGCCAGCAGGTGCCGGGCCGCCACGAAGGCGTCACCGCCGTTCGCGCCGCCGCCCGCCAGCAGCAACGCCGCGCCGTGCGGGAAGGCGGCGTGCGCGGCGTCCGCCACGGCCCGCCCGGCCTCCTCCATGGTCAGGTCCAGCAGTCCGGCGGCCTCCAGGCGCGCGTCGACCGCCCTCGCCCCCTCGCCGTCCAAGACCCACGGCACGCTAGCCGCCGCCGCCGCGCAGCGCCAGGAACAGGACCAGCGCCGCGACCGCCAGCAGCAGCCAGCGCAGATTCCGCATGGCGGCGCTGCGCGCGAACTGCTCTTTCATCTCGGCGTCCGTGTCGGTCTTCGAGCGTTTCAGGCTCAGCCGCTGCCCCTGCCGGATGGACCGCACGCCCTCGGCGATCCGTCCCTGGCGGCGCAGCGCCACCCCCAGGTTGTGATGCCCACCGTCGTAATCGGGGTTCAGCAGCAGCACCCGCCGGTAGATCGCCTCGGCCTGCGCGTACCGCCCGGCCTCCATGTCCAGGTTGCCCAGGTTCGTCAGGGCGCGGTAGTGGCCGGGGTCGGCCTCCAGCGCGGCCTCCAGCGTCTGACGCGCCCGGTCCTCCTGACCGGTCACGGCCAGCAGCACGCCCTGCTGGTTGAGCGCCTCGGCGCGCGTGGCGTTCAGGGCCAGCGCGCCGCTCAGCGCCGCGGCCAGTTCATCCGGGTCCGTGATCTTCTGCGAGGCGTCCAGCGCCGCCACCGCCGCGCCCAGCGCCTGCGGGTCCAGCGCTGCCCGCAGCGCCGCGCCGTCCTCGCCGGTCAGCAGCGGCAGCAGCCGCGTCAGGTCCGCCAGCGCCCGCCGCACGCCCGGATAGCGCCGCGCCCGCAGCTCGTCCCGGAAGTCCAGCGCGGCGTCCAGCGCCTCCTGCAGGTCCAGCGGGGCCTGCTGCTCAATGGCCCCGGCCCGCGCCCGCGCCCAGTCACCCGCCGCGATCAGCTCGCCCAGCGTGGACGGCCGCTCGGGGGCCGGCGGGTCGAGCGGAACGGTCACGCCCCGCTCCCGGTATTGGATCGGGCCGCTGGGGCCTGTGCAGGCAGGCGGGGAACGCTCGGGCAGGACGGAACACTCACCCGCCGAGTATACTGACGCGTTGCAGACCCCGCCCCCAGCGGCGCCCGTTCCCAGCGGGCAGGCCTCCAGCGGGCAGGCCACCGTGGTCCAGTCCACCACGGCCGAGTCCACCATGGCCGAGTCCACCATGGCCCAGCTCCGCGCGGGCTCGCCGCAGCGCCCGGCCGGGCTTCCCCGCCCCCCCTTCTCCCCAGCCTTCCGCCGGACGTGGCCGCGCCCCCCCCTGCGCCTTCCCCCGCCGGCCCCCTCCCACCCCCATCCGGAGCCTTCCCTTGAAACACCCCGCCCCCCCTGCCTCCCAAGACGACGCGCCCGCCACGAGCGCCCCGCTGTACTCGCCGGCCCGCGTGCGCGAACTGCTGACCCGGCACGGCCTGAAACCCACCAAGAGCCTCGGGCAGAACTTCCTGATCGACGGGAACATCCTGCGCGCCATCGCCGAGGCCGGCGGGGCCGCGCCGGGCGTGCCGGTCCTGGAAATCGGCCCCGGCCTGGGCGTCCTGACCCGCGAGATCCACTCGCGCGGCGCGCAGGTCACCACCCTGGAAAAAGACGAGCGGCTGCGCGCCGTGCTGGCCGAGACGCTGGGCGACACCGACGTGCAGATCATCTGGGGCGACGCCCTGGACTTCGACTACGCTGGCCTGCCGGCCGGAACGCGCGTGATCGCCAACCTGCCGTACTACATCACGGGGCTGCTGCTCTCGCGGTTCATGCGCGCCCCCGCCATCGTGTCCGCGACCGTGCTGGTCCAGAAGGAAGTCGGGCAGCGGCTCGCCGCGAAACCCGGCACCGACAACTACGGCTTCCTGAGTGCCATCGCCGCGCTGTACGGCAGCGTCCGCCACGTCCGCGACGTGCCCAAGGGCGCGTTCCTGCCCGCCCCGGACGTGACCAGCAGCGTCATCCGCCTGGATTTCGACCGCGACCGCCCGGCCCCGGAACCCGAATTCCTGAAGTTCATCGAGGCGGCCCTGCACCACCGCCGCAAGACGCTGCGCAACAACCTGCGCATGATCGGCCACGAGGGCGAGGCCATCGACGCCACGCTCGCAGACCTGAACATCCGCCCCGACGTGCGCGCCGAGGACGTCGCGCTGGGTGACCTGCGTGACATGGCTGTGAAACTCGGCGTGATACGGTAGTCGCAGCATCTACACCCCCTCAAGCCCCACCTGAATGTCCACTGACAAGGGCCGTGAACCGCGCCCTGGAGGTAACCCGTGAAGTTCTACGTTATCGGCGACGTGACCGTTGACCACCTCTACCACCTCGACCGCCTGCCCGCACCGGGCGAGGAAGTCACCCCCCGGCACGCCAGCATGAAACCCGGCGGGGCCGGCGGCACCATCAGCGTCACCCTGGCCCGCCTGGGCCACACCGTCACCCTGGCCGCCCGCGTCGGTGACGACCCCTTCGCCGAGTACGCCCTGAGCCGCGTGCGCGAGAGCGGCGTCAGCGAGAGCGCCATCCAGCGCGACCCGGAACGCCTAACCAGCACCATCACGGTCATGCAGACCGGCGCGGGCGAACGCGCCATGATCAGCGACGGAGCCGCCAACCGCCAGCTCGACCCGGCCAAACTGAAAGCCAAGGACATCGAGTCGGCCGACGCCCTGATCATCAACGCCTACGCCATGATCGAGGGGCCGCAGCGCGAGTACGCCCTGAAGGCCATCGAGGCGGCCCGCAGCGCCAAGACCCGCGTGCCGGTCTTCATCGACCTGGGCACCGGCGCCGTGAACAAGGCCGGCACCAGCCTGAAAGCCGACGTGCTGGGCGCCGACTACCTGATGCTCAACCAGCACGAACTGCAGGCCCTGACCGGCACGAGTTCCATCAGCGCCGCCCTGGCGCAGCTCGGCGAGGCCGGCGCGCAGCAGGTCATCGTGAAGGTCGGCAAGATGGGCTCGATCACCTGGACGCCCACCGAGACCGAACTGGTCGACGCGGTGCGACCCGAAGGCAAGGTCGTCGACTCGACTGGCGCGGGCGACACCTTCACCGCCGCTTTCGCGCACGCCATCCTGGGCGGCGCGAGCATGGCCGGGGCCGCCCGCGCCGCCAACGCCGCCGGGGCACTCGCCGCGACCGGCATCGGCGCGCAGGAACGCTCGATCACGGCCGCCGACCTGGCCGGTGCGCTGCCCGGCGCGGCCCCCACCCCGGCCGCGCCCGCCGCCGCAGAGGCGCCCACTCCGGCGCCCGCCCCGGCCCGCACGACCCGCGCCCGCAAGACCAGCGCCAGCTGAGAGCAGGGGCATCCCCGCGCGGCCCGCCTGTCCAGACTGGACGGCGGGCCGCGCCCTATGCTGGGCGCATGACCGAGCGCACGCCCCACCACCCGGACCGCCCCCTGACCCACGCGCTGCACCGGGCCGCGACCGAACGCGGCCTGCACCCCGGCGACACCCTGCCGGACGTGCCGGAACTGTTCGCGCTGGTGCGGGACATGCCGTACGCCCGCGCCGACACGCACGAACCGGCCGGGATCATCGACGGGTGGCGCGGCACCTGCTCGACCAAACACGAACTGCTGGCCGCGCTGCTGGCCGAGGCGGGCCTGCGCAGCACCGTCATGGCCTGCACGCAGGAGATCCGCCCGCCCGCAGACGCCCCGGCCGAACTGCTGGCCCTGAGCGGCGGGCAGCCGGTCGTGGACGTCCACAACTACCTCGTGGTGCACGCGCCGCAGGGGGACATGACCGTGGACGCCACCTGGCCGCTCGCGGCCGCCGCCGCCGGACTGCCCGTGAACGCCGCGTGGGAATGGGGGCAGGATCAGGTGATCGCCTGCACCCCCCTGGAGACCTGGGCCGTGCCGGAAGGGGAGAGCGTGGCGGCCTTCAAGGACCGCGTGCTGCGCGAACGCTACACCTCGCAGGAACTCGAGCGGCGCGAGGCGTTCATTCAGGGCGTGGGCCGCCTGTTCCTCGCGCCGTCCCGCTAAGTCCACTGCGTTTCTCTTGTAGAGAAACCGCGCGGAGCGCGTGGCAGAAAAAGGACGTTGGAGCGGGAATGGAGAGGTTCCGGCGCTTTCCCGGAAGCTCGCAATGTGAGCTTCAACGTCCTTAGCCTCCTGCGCGCCGCTCCCGGATGCGTTAGCCTGCGGGCCGTGACCTACAACCCCGATTACCCCACCGTGCGAAGGCCCGTGTACGCCCGGCGCGGCATGGTGGCCACCAGTCAGCCGCTCGCCGCGCAGGCCGGACTGCGCGTCCTTCAGGAAGGCGGGAACGCCGTGGACGCCGCCATCGCGACCGCCGCCGCCCTGACGGTCGTGGAACCCACCAGCAACGGTATCGGCGGGGACCTGTTCGCTCTGGTATGGGCCGGCGGCGAACTGCACGGCCTGAACGCCAGCGGCGCCGCGCCCGCCGCCCTGAGCCTGGACGCCCTGCACGCGCGCCACGCGGGCGAGATGCCCCGCCACGGCTGGACACCCGTCACGGTGCCCGGCGCGGTGCGCGGCTGGGCCGACCTGCACGCCCGCTTCGGGCGGCTGGACTTCGCGCAGGTGCTGGCGCCGGCCGTCGCCTACGCCGCGGAGGGCTACCCGCTCTCGCCGGTCCTCGCGGCGAACTGGGCGCGGGCCACGCAGATCTACCGCCGCCTGAACCTCCCGGAGATGGAGGACTGGTTCCGCATCTTTGCCCCGGACGGCTTCACGCCCCACCCCGGCGCGCTGTGGCGCAGCGAGGGGCACGCCCGGACCCTGCGCGACATCGCCGCCACGCAGGGCCGCTCGTTCTACGAGGGGGACCTCGCCGCGCGCATCGACGCGCACGCGCGGGCCGGCGGGGGGCTGCTGCGCGCCGACGATCTGGCCGCGCACCGCAGCGAGTGGGTCACGCCCATCCACACCGACCACGCCGGCCACCGCGTGTACGAGATCCCGCCGAACGGGCAGGGCGTCGCCGCGCTGATCGCCCTGAACGTCCTGCGCGGCCAGCCGCTTCCGGAACGCCGCGACGATCCGCTCGGCCTGCACCGGCAGATCGAGGCCATGAAACGCGGTTTCCACGACGCGCACGCCTTCGTCGCCGACCCCCGCCACACCCCGGTGGACGTATCACACCTGCTGTCCGAGGCGAACGCGCAGGCGCACCGCGCGCGCTTAGGTGACCGTGCCCATGACCCGCAGACCCGCGCGCCCAGCACTGGCGGCACCGTGTACCTCGCCGCCGCCGACGACGGGGGGCAGATGGTCAGCCTGATCCAGAGCAACTACATGGGCTTCGGCAGCGGCGTGGTCGTGCCCGGCACCGGCGTCGCCCTGCACAACCGCGGACACAACTTCCACACGGACCCCACCCACCCGAACGCCCTGGCGCCCGGCAAACGCCCGTACCACACCATCATTCCGGGTTTCCTGGGCCGCACGGACGGCACCCCGGTCGGTCCTTTCGGCGTGATGGGCGGCTTCATGCAGCCGCAGGGTCACCTGCAGGTCGTGCTGAACACCGTCACGCACGGCATGAACCCCCAGCAGGCGCTCGACGCGCCGCGCTGGCAGTGGCTGGACGGCACCCGCGTCGAGGTCGAGGCCAGCCTGGGTGCCGACCTGACCCGCGAACTGATCCGCCTGGGCCACTCGGTCACGGTGCAGACCGAACCCGGTTCCTTCGGGCGCGGCCAGATGATCCGCCGCGACCCCGTCACCGGCGTACTGGAGGGCGGCACCGAGAGCCGCACCGACGGCCACATTGCCGTGTGGTGAGGGACGGCCCGCCCGGCCGGGCAGCTACAGGGCGCGGGTGCTGAACACCATCACGTCACTGCCAGCCTCCAGCGGGCCGCCCTGGAACGAGCCGGTCACGCGGGGACTCTCGAACCCCGCGAAGCGCAGTAGCCACTCGACCTCGTACCGCGTGTAGTAGCGCTGCGTCAGGGTGTAGTGGCGGCGGTTCAGGGTGCCGTCCGGCTGCGTGGTGTCCACGTGGTACTCGGTGGTGATGTGCTGCCGGGGCCGGTCGTGCCGCTGCACCAGGAACACGTCGGTGCGGCGGCCGTCCGGCGTGTGGAAGGTCTCGCCCTCGTGCCGCACGGTGTTCGCCTTCCCGAAACGCGGCACGTACAGGTCGAACACGAAACTGCCGCCGGTCTTCAGGTGCGCGTGAATGTTCTCCAGGCCCTGCAACTGCTCGTTCGGGGTGTACAGGTGCATCAGCGCGTTGAACGGCGCGATCACCGTCTCGAAGCGTTCATCCAGGCGGAAGGTCCGCACGTCGCCCTGCACGAAGCGCATGTTCAGGCTGTCTTTCGCGGCGCGTTCCTGGGCGCGTTCGATCATGCGGGCGCTGGGTTCCAGACCCGTGACGTTCACGCCGCGCCGCGCCAGGAACGACGTGACCCGCCCGGTGCCCGCCCCGACCTCCAGCACCGGGCCGCCCGCGCGTTCGCCCACCCCGCCGTAGAAGTGCAGGTCGTCACGGTACACGTCGTACTGGTGGTCGTACAGGTCGGCGAACTCGTCGTAATTCACGCCGCCCAGCGTAGCGCGTGCCCGCGCCTACTGCGGCACTCTTATCGCGGGACCTCGCCGTACAGCCGCAGGAAGTCCTCGCGGCTCAGGACACTCAGTTTAGGGGCCTGAGTGGTTGCGCCCGCTCCGTACGCGCGGCGCAGTACGTTCGCCCAGAGACGCAGGCGGCGCCCCGTGGCGGGCGGCAGGTCGTGCGTCTCGAAGCCCAGCCGCTCCAGGATCGGTGTGACCGCCGACTGGCAGTACACGGCCTGCGCCCCGCGCAGTTCCGGGCGGCGCTGCAGGTCGGCCGCGACCCGCCGGAAGTCCTGCCGGGCCACGCGCACCGTGCCGACCGGGCCGAGCTGCGACATCAGCGCGTTGTTCGCGTGGTACTCGGCGGCCGGGACGCCCGCGCGCAGGTGTAGGCCGCCGCCCGGTGCAGAGCCACGTAGCGTCAGTTCCGGCCCCGGAAACCGGGTGGGGGAGACGCGCAGGATCGAGTCCTTCAGGCCCCCGGCCGGTTCGGTGCGCGTGAGGCGGTCCAGCAGGCGGTCCAGGGCGCCCATCAGGCGGGGCGGGAGGTCGGCGGGCCGTTCCGTGCGCAGCCCCTCCAGCTGCGCGAGGCTGGTCGCTGTGTACCCGCGTTCCTTCAGGTCCGCCAGCACGCCGGGCAGCGCCGGGACGGTCACCCGCGCGCCGGGGCCCGCGTCGTGCAGCACGATCACGGCCCCCGGTTGCAGCGCGCGGCGCAAATGGGCGCGCAGGCCGCCGGGCGTCTGCCCGGCCCGCCAGTCCTGCCCTTCCAGGCTCCAGTGCGCTCCGGTCAGGCCGGCGGCCCGCTGGCCCAGCCGCGTGAACAGGCTGTACGCACCGTGCGGCGGGCGGTGCAGCGTCACGGGCTGCGTGCCGCCCACCTGCCGGATGACCGCGCCGATGCGGGCCGCCGCGTCGCCCGGATCACGCCATGCGCCCCAGGGGGTTCGCAGCCACGCGTGACGGTGTTTCACGGCGTGCGCCTGCACCTCGTGCCCCTCGCGCAGCATCCGCGCGATCAGATCCGGGTGCGCCTCCGCCTGCGCGGCCAGCACGAAGAACGTGGCGTGCGCGCCCGCCGCGTTCAGGGCGTCCAGTACGGCCGGGGTGCTGCGGGGGTCCGGGCCGTCGTCGAAGGTCAGGGCCACCACCCGGCGGGTCTGCGGCCCGGCGCGCAGCAGGCCCAGGTTCGCGCGCTGCCACAGCAGGAACGGCCCGCCGATCACCAGCAGGCCCGCCGCCGCGACGCCCAGCGCCGCCACGCGGTTCGGGGTGGACTTCATGCGCGCCCCAGGCGGCCCAGCACCGCCTGCGCCACCCGGTCGGCGGCGTCCGGGATGCCCAGTTGGCTGGCGGCGGCGCTCATGGCTGCGTGCGTGTCGGGGTCCAGGGCGCGCAGTACGGCAGGCCTCAACTCGCGCAGTTGCCGCGCCCAGATGGCCGCGCCGTGGCGCTCCAGCAGGTCGGCGTTGTGCTCCTCCTGTCCCGGAATGGGTTCGTGAATGACCATCGGCACGCCCAGCGTGGTTGCCTCGGCCACCGTCAGGCCGCCCGCCTTGCCGACCACCAGATCCGAGGCGGCCAGCAGTTCCGGAAAGTCGGTCGTGAAGCCCAGCCGGTGAACGGTCGCGCCGCCCACCCGCCCCACGCCCTGCCCGTCCGCACCGGCCAGCACCAGGACCTGCACGCGCCGCCCCAGGTTCGACAGTTCGTTCAGGACGCCGCGCAGCGCCCGGAACGTGCCGGTCCCGCCGCCCGAGATCAGGATCACCGGCTGGTCGGGGCGCAGGCCGTGGCGTTCTCGCAGCGCCGCGCGGTCCGCGCCGATCAGGGTGCGGAACACCGGCGCGATGGGAATGCCGGTCACGACCACCCGCTCCGGCGGGATCTTCCAGTCGGCCATCTGTCCGGCCGCCTCGGGGGTCGCCACCATCAGCAGGTCCGCCTCGGGCCGCGCCCAGTGGTGATGCACGCGGTAATCGGTGACAATCAGCGCGTTCAGGAAGTTCAGCCGCAGGCGCGTGCGGGCCGCTGCGGCCGCCGCCACCGGAATCGGGTAGGAACTGACGACCACCTCAGGCCGCACCTCGCGCACGTCGCGGACCGTGCCGCGCAGCCCCATGTGGTGAAAGGTGCCCACCACGGCGCGCGGTTCGCTCTCGCGGTCCGTCCAGTTGTAGAACGCGCGGTAGATGCCCGGCGCGTACCGCAGCCACAGGTCGTACGTGCCGGCCGTGACGGTCCGCTCGACCGGGTTCAGGTACGTCAGGAAGTCCGCGTGCCGGGCGTGTAGGTTCACGCCGCGCGCCCGCAGCGCCGTGTCCAGCGCCCGGTTCGCCTGATGGTGCCCGCGCCCGAAACCGGTGGACATGATCAGTGTCCGCAGTTCCGGCCCAGTTGGCCCGGTGGGGGGCGGTGGGGGTGCGGTCAAGTGCGCCTCAGCTGCCACAGGCCCGCCCCGGCAAACAGCACGTTCGCCAGCCACACGCCGGCCTCAGGGAAGGCCGGGATCAGGCCCGCCAGGGTCAGGCCCACGAAGAACAGCAGGTAGTACGCCACGGCGATCATCAGCGCGATGCCCAGACTGACGCCCAGCGTCCGCCCGAACCGCAGCGCGAACGGCAGGGCCGCCAGCACCAGCACCAGGTTCGCAAACGGCAGGGCCAGTTTGCGGTTCAGGTTCACGCGCGCCCCGGCGCGGTCGGCGGCGCTCACGCCGGGTGCGGTCAGCTTGGTGATCAGTTCGGGCCAGCCCTCGGCGTCCGCGCCGATCGCGTCGGCGTACTGCGCGAGCGTCTGCTTGCGGCTCAGGCCGGTGTCCACGTTCAGGGTGTCGGTGGCCTTCTCGGGCACGATCACGCTGGGGAACACGTCCTGCACCGCCGCGCGGAAGGCGGCCGGGTCGTTCTCGGGCACGCGGGTCAGGGCGGCGACCGCGCCGTAATCCACCACGAATGTCGAGTACCCGCTGAGGCTCAGGCGGTTGTTCTCGAAGGTGCCGCGCTCGGCCAGGATGACCGTGCCGCGCCCCGCCGAGTCCGGTTGCCACTTCTGCACGCGCACGCCCCGCAGTTCCCGCTTGCCGGCGTCGTAGCCCTGCATGGACAGCGTCAGGTTGTTACCCAGGTCCACGGTCTTGCCCACCAGTTGCGACAGGCCCGCGCCGGTCAGGGCGTCCCAGTACAGGCCGCGCGTTTCCACGTTCGCGCGCGGCGCGACCCACAGGCTCAGCCACACCGACAGGGCCGTGACGAGCAGCGCCACGGCCGCCGCCGGGCGTGCGATGCGGCCCAGGCTGATCCCGCCGCCCTGCACCGCCACGAGTTCCCGTTCGGTGCTCATGCGGCCGAACGCCACGACCGTCATCAGCACCACTGCCATCGGGAAGACCTTCACCAGCGTGTCCGGCATCTGGTACCCGATCCAGCGGGCGATCAGGCCCACCGGCACGCCACTGAGCCACTGACTGGAGATGAAGAAGTACCCGAAGCTCAGGACCGCCGTGAACAGCAGCGTGCCGGCCAGCAGCGGCGGCAGCAGTTCCGCCGTCACGTAGCGGGTCAGGCGCGTCACGCCTCACCCCGGCGCGGCGCGGGCAGGTGGACCGGATTGAAAGGTGACACGCACCTCTCAACCAGCGCCCCGGTCACCCTTTGCCCACCGCGAACAGAATGGTCGCCTCGGCCACCACCACGCCGTCCACCTCGGCGCGGCAGGTGGTCTTGCCCAGGCCCCGGCGCAGGAACTCCAGTTTCGCGTGCAGGTGCAGCTGATCACCGGGAATCACCTTTCGCCTGAAGCGCGCACCCTCGATCCCGGCGAGGTACCCGACCGTGCCGGGCTCCAGCTGCCCGTGCAGGCAGAACATGCTGGCCTGCGCCAGCGCCTCGGTGATCAGCACGCCGGGCATGACCGGCTCCTGCGGAAAGTGACCGGGGAAGAACGGCTCGTTGATGGTCACGTTCTTGATGGCGTGTACCGCGCCGTCCTCGATGGACAGCACGCGGTCCACCATCACGAACGGGAAACGGTGAGGCAGGGTCTTCAGAACGTCCTGAATCAGAATCGGGTCCATGCGGGGCTCTCCTGGGGGCGGGTTCCGGCGGGGCCGGGCGGAACGAAGGCAAGAAAAACGGGAGAGGCTTTACGGGCCGTCTCCCATTCAATCAGCAGCAAAAGCAGGGCAGAGGTGAACGTTCCCGGCGGCCGCAGGGTCAGCGGCGCAGGTAATTGTCGCTGGACACCAGCGAGTCGCCCAGCACCGGAATCATCTCCAGCGCCATGCCGGTGCCGACCGCGACGGCCTCGACGGCATTCTCGGCGACGGCCACCGGAATGCCGGTCGTCTGGCGCAGCAGTTCGTCGAAGTTGCGCAGCAGCGACCCGCCGCCCGTCATGACGATGCCCCGGTCGATGATGTCACTCACCAGTTCCGGCGGGGTGATTTCCAGCACGCGCTTGACACCGTCCACGATCTTCGTGACGGGTTCCGAGAGGGCCTCGACCACGTCCGTGGAGTCCAGGCTGATGGTCTTGGGCAGGCCGTTCACGAGGTCACGGCCGCGCACCTCGGCGGTCAGGTTCTCGGCGTCGTCGAGCAGCATGGCCGCCCCGACCTTGACCTTGATCTCCTCGGCGGTGCGCTCACCGATCAGCACGTTGTGCTTGCGGCGCACGTAGCGGATGATGCTCTCGTCGAACTCGTTCCCGGCGATGCGCATGGATTCCGACACCACGATCCCGCCCAGCGAGATCACGGCGACGTCCGTGCTGCCCCCGCCGATGTCCACGACCATCGAACCGATCGGCTCGGCGATCTTCAGTCCGGCCCCGATGGCGGCGGCCAGCGGCTCCTCGATCAGGAAGGCGCGCTTGGCGTTGCTGTTCAGGGCGGCGCGCAGCACGGCGCGTTTTTCCACGTCGCTGACGTTGCTGGGCACGCCCACCATCAGCTGCGGCTTGAAGCCGAACAGACGGCCGGCGTTGCCCTGCACCTTCTGCAGGAACATGGTGATCATCTTCTCGGTCAGGCCCTCGTCGGCGATCACGCCGTCCTTGATGGGCCGCACGGCGACGATCCCGCCGGGCGTCCGGCCGATCATGCGGTAGGCTTCCTCGCCCACAGCCTTCACCTGTTTACTGTCACGGGCCATGGCGATCACGCTGGGTTCCTGGAGTACCAGGCCGCGGCTTTTGCTGTAAATCAGGAACGTCGCCGTTCCAAGGTCAATTCCAATGTCTTCTGACAGCCTCACACTCGCCCTCCGGTCAAAACGTCCCAATCGTAGCACGGTGCATGAGGCGCGCCTAAACCGTTCCTCATGCGCCTCGCGTTCAGGCGCGCGGTTTCACGAAGGCGGCCAGTGCCGCGCACAGGCTGGTCAGGATCATCAGCGACAGCGCCTGCCCCACCCCGCTCAGGCCTTCCAGCCCGAACTGTTCGGCCAGTGCGCTTTCCAGTCCGCCCAGCGAGCGCAGCCACAGCGGCCCAGTCCCGGCCAGCGACGCGAAGGTGCCGAGCGCCAGCAGCGCCAGCAGCAGGGTCAGGCCGAACAGCAGCGTGCTCAGCAGCCAGCCGAGCACCCTCAAGGCTGCCTGCCGCAGAGATCCGGGCGCGGGCATTCGGCTCGCCGGGGAACAGGTGATCGTGACGGGGCGGTCATCCGGCGCATTCTAGTGATGCCCGCGCCGCGCGCCGTGAGGATTTTCACACCCGGCCCCGCCGGGCGGCGCCCAGCCGGGACGGGACGCTATGCTGCGGGCGTGAACCTGCCTGCCCGCGTGCGAGTGACCCGCCCCCCGCTGCCCCTGGCCCCGGCCCTGAAAGCCGCCGCCAGCCGCCTGTGCCCGGACGCCCCGGAAGCGCTGACCGGCGCGGCCCTGGCCATCGCGGGCGGCGGCGTGATCGGCGCGCACCTGCGCTGGGACGGTGGCGAGGCCGCGAACGTCGAGACCGGCTGGCGCGGGCGCGGGATCGAGGAAGCGCTGGCGCAGGCCGTCTCCGGCTGACCAGGACGCCCGGAGACGGCCTGAAACGCGGGACGCGCGCCTAACAACCGTTTGGTAACCTGGGGGTATGACCACCACCGCCGCCGCGGACACCGGCATGAGCTTCGGCCTGACCGACGAACAACGCATGATCGTGCAGCACGTCCGCGAGTACGCCCGCGCCGAGATCGCCCCGCACGCCGCCGCCTTCGACCGCAGCGGCGAGTACCCGCGCGCGCAACTGCGCGGCCTGGCCGAACTGGGCCTGATGGGCGCCACCGTCCCCGAACAGTGGGGCGGCGCGGGCCTCGACTCGGTCACGTACGCCCTGTGTCTCGAGGAGATCGCCGCCGCCGACGCCAGCGTCGCCGTGATCGTCAGCGTGCAGAACGGCCTGCCCGAACAGATGATCCTGCGCTACGGCACCGACACGCAGAAAGAGACCTACCTGCGTCCCCTCGCCACCGGCGAACACATCGGCGCGTTCTGCCTGACCGAGGCGCACGCCGGCAGCGACGCCGCCAGCCTCTCCCTGAAAGCCACCCGCGACGGCGACCACTGGATCCTGAACGGCACCAAGGCCTGGATCACCAGCGGCGGACAGGCCGACACGTACCTCGTCATGGCCCGCACCGGGGCAGGCGGCGCGCGCGGCGTCAGCTGCTTCATCGTGCCCGCCAGCACGCCGGGCCTGAGCTGCGGCCGCCCCGAGGAGAAACTCGGCCTGCACGCCAGCCACACCACCACCGTCACCCTCGAGGACGCCCGCATTCCTCACGCCAACATGGTGGGCGAGGAAGGCCAGGGCCTGATCATCGCGCTGGCCAGCCTGGACGCCGGACGCATCGGGATCGCCATGCAGGCCCTCGGGATCGCCCGCGCCGCCATGGAACACGCCGCCCGCTACGCCAGCGAACGCGAGCAGTTCGGAAAGAAACTCCGCGAATTCGAGGGCGTGTCCTTCAAGATCGCCCGCATGGCCGCCCGCACCGAGAGCGCCCGACTCGTCGCCCTGAAAGCCGCGTGGCTCAAGGACCAGGGCCAGCCGTACGGCAAGGAAGCCAGCATCGCCAAACTCCTGGCCAGCGAGGCCGCCGTGGACGTCACCCGCGACGCCATCCAGATCTTCGGCGGCAACGGCTACAGCCGCGAGTACCCGGTCGAACGCCTGTACCGCGACGCCAAGGTCACGGAAATCTACGAGGGCACCAGCGAGATCCAGCAACTCGTGATCAGCCGCGCCGTCTTCAACGAACTGACCTGACGCCCGCCCCGGCCGCAACCCTTCAGGGAGCCGCAAGGCCCGCCCGCCCACCCGCCCCACCCCGCCCCACCACAATGCAGGGTGATGCTCCGGCAACTCCTGTGGATTCCCGGCACCCTGATGGTGCTCGCCGTGATGATCGACCTGATCGTCACGTGCCTCCAGTCCGGTGAGGGGCGCCTGGGCCGCGCCGTCCACCGCCCCCTGTACGCCGCGCTGACCGCCGCCGCGCGCCTGACCGGCCGCCGCCCCCTGCTGTCCTGGACCGCGCCCCTGCTGATCCTGGGCAGCCTGACCACCTGGACGGTCCTGTGCTGGCTGGGCTGGACCCTGATCTTCTGGTCGCAGCCCGGCAGCCTCCTGGGCTCCGAGAGCGGCCAGCCCGCCACTTTCGCCGGCACGCTGTACTTCGTCGGGTACACCATCAGCACCCTGGGCCTGGGCGAGATTACCGCTCCCCAACCCCTGTGGCGACTGCTGACCGCCGTGGCATCCATCAACGGATTCTTCCTGCTGACCTTCGCCATCACCTTCATCGTGCCGATCGCGCAGGCCAGAGGCGACCGCCGCCGCCTCGCACTGCACCTGCACCGCGCCGGGCCCGGCGCACAGGCCCTGATCCTGAACGCCCACACCGACCACGACCGCGGCCTGCTGAGCCTCACCAGCGACCTGCACACCATGCTCAACGACGTGGACGCCGCCCACCTGAACTCCCCGTACCTGCACCGCTTCCACGACCACGACCCGCAGGACGCCCTGGACCTGCACCTGCCCGCCCTGGGCGAGGCGCTGCTGATCCTGCAGGGCAGCCTGACCGGCCCCTGCCCCCACGGCCTGGGCCGCACCCTGGACAGCATTGACTCCCTGACCCGGACCTTCGAACGCACCCACGGGCAGCGGCCCGCACCCGTCCCGCCCCCACCCGACCTGACCCGCCTGCGCGAGGCTGGCCTGATCCTGAAACCCGACGCCGACCTGCACGCCCACCTGCACGCCCACGCCGACCTGCGCCGCCGCCTGCACGCCATGGCACACGCCGGACAGTGGCGCTGGGATCAGGTGGCCGAACTGCCGCCCGCCCCCGACGCTGCGTGAAGGGCGACGCGCCCCACCCGTCACCCGCCCTCATGCCCGGTGACCAGACTGGACACATGCCGCTCCTGACCGCGATGTTGACCGCTGCCACCCTCGGCCCCCCGGCCCTCGCGGCGCCCTTCACGCTGACCGGCACGGGCGGCCGCCCCTGGTCCCTGAGCAGCGCCCTGGGCCGCGAACGCCTGCTGATCGTCCGTAACCCCAGCGCCGCGTACCTGAACACCGTCCGCGCGCAGGACACGGCACTCCAGGTGCGTGACCTGCGCGTCGTGGCCCTGCTGCCCCCGGACGACGCCCGCCTGAACGGCCCCCGCACCCTGATGCTCACGCTGCTCGCCGACCCGGGCGGACGCATCGGCGCGCAGTACGGCCCCGCCACGCTGATCGGCAAGGATAGCGGCGTCAAGGCCCGCTACCCCGCCCCGCCCGCTCTGAACACCGTGGGCGCCCTGATCGACACCATGCCCATGCGCCAGCAGGAACGCCAGCAGCGCGGCCGCTAGGACACCACGAGCGTCAGCACCAGCACCCGGTCGTCCGGGCCTCCCGCCTCGCCGGTCACCGTGAAGCCCGCCCGCGCTGCCAGCCGCAGCGACGCCGCGTTCCCCGGACTGATGAGACAGAACGTCTCCTGGCCCGGCACGTTCGCGTCCCGCCAGCCCAGGGCCGCCGCGACCGCCTCCGAAGCGTAGCCCCGCCCGTGCGCCCACGGCAGCGTCACCCAGCCCGCCTCCGGAAGGGCGTCCAGTTCAGGCCGATCTGCCAGCAGATCCCGCTTGAAACGCCCCAGCCCCACCTCACCCACGAACCGCCCGGACGCGCGCTCCTCGGCGACCCAGTACCCGAAGCCCAGCAGCGCCCAGTGACCCGGATGCCGCAGGAGCCGCGTCCACACGTCCTGCCGCGCCAGGGGCCACCCGCTGGTGTAGCGCGTGACGACCGGGTCCTGCCACAGTTCCACGCAGGCGTCCAGATCGTCCATGCGGTGCGGGCGCAGCAGCAGGCGCGGGGTGGTCAGGATGGGGGCGTGCATGCCGTCACCGTACCGCACGGCCCTACAGCACAGGGGCCGCCCACCCGGAGGTGCAGCGGCCCTGTCGCCCATGCGTGGCAATCGGCTGTGGTCAGTCCGTGTACGCGCCCACCGACGCGCTGCTGACCAGCTTGGCGTACTTGGCGAGCACGCCGCGCTTGTAGCGGGGTTCGGGTTGCACCCAGGCGGCGCGGCGGCGGGCGAGTTCGGCGTCGTCCACATGCAGGGTGAGTTTCAGGGTTTCGGCGTCCAGTTCGATGGTGTCGCCCTCATGCACCAGGGCGATGGTGCCGCCCACGAACGCCTCGGGCGCGACGTGACCGACGACCAGGCCGAAGGTGCCGCCACTGAAGCGACCGTCGGTGATCAGGCCCACGGAGTCGCCCAGGCCCTTGCCGATGATGGCGCTGGTGGGGGAGAGCATCTCGCGCATGCCGGGGCCGCCCCTGGGGCCTTCGTAGCGGATGACGAGTACGTCGCCGGCGCGGATGCGGTCGCCCATGATCGCCTCCATGCATTCCTCTTCGCTGTCGAACACGCGGGCGGGGCCGGTGATCTTGATGCTTTTCAGGCCGCTGATCTTGGCCACGGAACCTTCCTCGGCGAGGTTGCCGCGCAGGATGGCGAGGTGCCCTTCGGTGTACAGCGGGTCGCTGAAGGCGCGGATGACGTCCTGCCCCTCGCTGGGCGCGTCGGGTTCGTCCGCGAGGTTCTCGGCGACGGTCTTGCCGGTCACGGTCAGGCAGTCGCCGTGCAGCAGGCCTTCTTTCAGCAGCATCTTCATGACACGGGGAATGCCGCCGACGACGTGCAGGTCAGTGGCCACGTACTTCCCGCTGGGTTTCAGGTCGCAGAAGACCGGGGTGCGTTCGCGGATGCGTTCGAAGTCCGCCAGGGTCAGGTCGATGTCGCAGGCGTGCGCGATGGCCATCAGGTGCAGGACGGCGTTGGTGCTGCCGCCGACGGCCATGATGACCGTGATGGCGTTCTCGAAGGCCTCTTTCGTCAGGATGTCCAGCGGGCGGATGTCCTGCTCGATGAGGTTCAGCAGGGCGCGGGCGCTGTCGGCGCTCGACACGGCTTTCTCGGCGTCCACGGCGCTCATGGTGCTGGAGAAGGGCAGGCTCATGCCCATGGCCTCGAAGGCGCTGCTCATGGTGTTCGCGGTGTACATGCCGCCGCACGAGCCGTTGCCGGGGCAGGCGCGTTTCTCGATCTCGGTGAAGTCCTCACGGCTGATCTTGCCCGCACCGAACGCCCCGACCGCCTCGAACACGCTGACGATGGTCAGGTCCTTGCCGTCGTAGTGGCCGGGTTTGATGGTGCCGCCGTACACGAAGATCGCGGGGATGTTCAGTCGGGCGATGCCGATCATGGCGCCCGGCATGTTCTTGTCGCAGCCGCCCACGACGATCACGCCGTCGTGGCTCTGCCCGCGCGACACGGTCTCGATGGAGTCGGCGATCACCTCGCGGCTCACGAGGCTGCACTTCATGCCCTCGGTGCCCATGCTGATGCCGTCACTGACGGTGATGGTGCCGTAGATCTGCGGCATGCCGCCGCCCTCGCGGATGGCGCCCGTGATGTGGTCGGCCAGTTCGCCCAGCCCGTTGTTGCAGGGCGTGATGTTGCTCTGCGCGTGCGCCACCCCGATGATGGGTTTCTCGAAGTCGCCGTCCTCGAAGCCCACGGCGCGCAGCATGGCGCGGTTCGGGGCGCGCTCGTCGCCCTGCGTGATGTGGTGGCTGTTCCAGTTCAGTTTCCGCTTCTGCGCCGTGTCGGTCATGCCTCACCCTACGCCCGGCCGCGCCCGCCTGCGCGCAGAGGCACAGACAGGCGGCGTCGCGGCGGCGCTCAGCCGATGTTCAGGCCGATGTCGAACGTCGCCGTGTACCCCTTTACAGGGTCACCCTTGACGCTCAGGAGCAGCTGGCTGCCGCCGTTGCGGTAGATGCCGTCCTGCGCGTTGGGCGTGTCGGCCTTCGTGCCGTGCGCGCTGTACGGCGCGCGGGCGAACACGGCGCTGTTCACGCTTTCCGGGAAGAACAGCTGCGAAGTGAACTCGCCCGTCGCCTTCCCGCTGGCATTCAGGGGCCGCAGCTTGAAGTGGATGTGTACGGCCCGGCCGCGGTACCAGCCGGGGTAGATGGTCGTGAATTTCGCGCGGCCCTGCGCGTCCGTGACCTGCGAGCCGCGCAGGAAGTCCCCGGTGTTGCCCTGCACGTCCGAGTACACGCCCTGCGCGTCGCAGTGCCACACGTCGATCAGCACCTGCCCGCGCGGGGTGCAGCCGCCCACCGCGACCCGACTGACCTCGAAATTCAGCGTGAGCGGCACCCCGGCGCTCAGCTTCCCGGTCGTGGTGTCGCGGCGGATGTCGCTGCGGCGCGGTTCGCTCTCCACGAAGTACGGCCCCTCGGTCATGGCGGGCCGGACCACGCAGCCGGGCAGGCCACTGGCGGCGCTCGCCTGTCCCGCCCCGCCGCTGCGCTGTGCGAGGACGCCGCCCGCGCCCAGGGCGGTGGCCCCGGCTCCCAGGCCCAGCAACCTCAGGGCGTGGCGGCGGCTCAGGAGCGTGCCGATCATCTCGTCGTCGTTGTCCTCGTCGGGGGCGTGGGTGGGGGCGGTGGTCGGGTTCGGGCGGTGCGGGTCGTTCGGCATGGATCCTCCGGTGTGGGGCGCGCCGTCTGGCGAACCTGTGCTCCTATCGTGCCCCGCCCCGGTTAAAGCAGGGTTGGGCCGCCCCACAGGCAAGGAGAGCGCAGGAGGGGTGGCTGCCAGCAGAAAGCGGCCCCCAGATGGCGGGGGCCGCTCCGACAGGGCGTTTACTGACTGGCGGGCGCGACGGTCACGGCGGCCGGGAAGGCCTCGGTGCCCAGGCGGGCGATCTGCGCGTCCAGGTACTTCTGCGCGGCGTCCTTGCCCAGCTGGTCGCGGATCAGGGGCGCGGCGTCCGCCAGGGGCAGCGTGCCCGCCTCGGTGCGCCTGGTGACGGTCAGGACGTGCCAGCCGAACTGCGACTGCACGGTCTGCACGGCGTTCACGGGGCCCTTGAAGCTGGCCGTGTCGAAGGTCTCGACCATCTCGCCGGGGCCGAAGCAACCCAGGTCGCCGCCCTGCGCGGCGCTGCCCGGATCCTGGCTCTTCTCGGCGGCGATCTTCGCGAAGTCCGCGCCGCCCGCCAGGTCCCGCGTGATGGCCTGCGCGTCGGCCTGGGCCGGCACCAGGATGTGCTTCACGCAGGCCTGCGCGTCCTGCGCGAAGTCCGCGCGGTGCAGGTTGTAGTACCCGGCAACCAGCGCGTCCCCGAACGTGAAGCGCTTCTGGATGCCCTGCAGGTACGCGCCCACGACGCTCTGGCGTTCCAGTTCGCGGCGCAGGTCGGCGGCGTCCGCGTACCCGGTGGCGTTCAGCGCCTCGGCGAAGTCCGCGTCGGATTCGAAGTCGCTGCGGGCGTCCACGATCTGCTGATCGAGTGCGGCGGCGTCGGGTTTGTTGTTCACGCGGGCCAGCTGGTACACCGCGCGGTCCCGCAGGAACTGCTTGAGGAACTCGGGGCGGGCGGCAGCGAACTCGCTGAGGTACGCGTCCTCGAAGGGCACGCCCTGGGCGTTCACGACCCGCGCGGCTGCCAGCCGGAAGGCCCGGTCGAAGTCGCCCAGCGTCAGGGTTTCCTTGCCGACCCGGCCGACCGGCGTGGCCGGATCGGCCGCCGGCGTGGCCACTGCGGGCGTCGCCGTCGCCGGGGCAGTGGTCGCCGGGGCCGTCGTGGCGGGGGCGGTGGTGGCGGGCGCGGTCTGTGCGCCGGCGGTCTGGAAGGCGACGCCGCTCAGCAGCGCTGCGGTCAGGAGCAGTTGTTTCACGATCCGTACTGTAGCGTCCCGCGCGGCGCACTCCATGACAGTCTCCTGTGACCGCCCCCGCCTGAGACGCCCCGGTGGACGCCCCCCCGCCTGCTACAATCCCCCCCGTGCGCCTGAGCCTAGTAGAAACCACCGATCCGCGCGTGTACGACGACGCCGTGCGGAACCTCCCCATCACCAGCGCCCTGCAGGGCTGGGGGTACGGCGAGGCGCGGCGAACGCTGGGGCAGACCCCCCTACGCTACCTGATCACGCAGGACGGCCGCACCGTGGGCGCCGTGCAGCTGCTGCGTAAACGCCTCGTGCCGGGCTTCAGTACCCTATACGCGCCGCGCGGCCCGGCCCTGGAAAGCCTGGACCTGCTACCCGCCTTCGCGGAGGCCGTGCGGCGCGTGGCTCGGCCCACCGACGCCCTGCTGAAGGTCGAGCCGCCCGTTCCGTTCCTGGCCGACGACAGCGTGATCCTGCCCGAGTCGTACGGCCCGCTGCGCCGCGCCGACCCGGAACAGCCGGAACACACCATCGTCGCGGACCTCACCCGCAGCGAACAGGACATGATGGCGGGCCTGTCCAGCATGGCCCGCCGGAACATCCGCACCGCCGAGAAACTCGGGGTGGTCGCGGGCCGCGACGACGACTTCGAGGCGTTCTGGGAGATCTTCACCGCCACGAACGAACGCGCCAGACTGGGCGCCTTCCCCCGCGAGTACTACGAGACCATGCTGCGTGAGGGCAACGCGCACGGCGGCGAGGCGTACATCGTGCTGTCCCGCTACCAGGGCCGCGCGCTGGCCGGCGGGTTCTTCCTGGCAATGGGTAAGGGCACCTACTACCTGTTCGGCGGCAGCGTCCGGGACGACCGCGTGGACGACCAGGGCAACCCCCTGAAAGACGCCAAGGCCCCCGACGCCTTCTACTGGAACGCCATGCTGGACGCCAAACGCCACGGCTACGAACTGTTCGACTTCTGGGGCATTCCGCGCGTGCTGGACGAAAGCAAGCACTCGTACGGGGTGTTCAAGATGAAACTCAAGTTCAGCGAGCAGCGCGTCTGGTACCCCGCCTACGACCTGAACCTGAACCCGGCCGCCCCGGCCATCGTGCGGGCGCTACGCTGGCGCAAGACGCAGAACAACCTCCGCAAACGCGGCAGCGCCGACGACGTGCTGTAACGGCGGCCACCACGCCGCCGCCTGGGATCAGTTCAGGATGCGGGCTTCACCCGGCACGAGGCCCAGCAGCCGCTCCAGCCGCTCCAGCAGGGTCGGGGCGCGCAGGGCGTCCTCGCGCTGCTCCGGGCTGGCCGGCAGCAGCGTGGCCGCGAAACTCGCCATCAGCAGCGGGTCGGTGGGGGCCGCCTCGCGCAGCTCGTCGGCGTTGCCGGGCCGCAGGCGCAGCAGGGCCGTGAGCAGCTGCGCCGCCGCGCCGCGCGCCGCCTCGTCCGCCACCCCTTCTCCCAGCAGATCGGGTTCCAGCGGCCACACGGTCACGTCGGCCGACAGGTAAGGCCGGTCCAGGTGAAAGTCGTCCACCCGGAACCGGTCCCCGCCGACGACCAGCACCGTGCTGGTGCCGTCCTCGTGTGGGCTGGCCTGCCGCAGGTGCGCCAGCGTGCCCACCCGCGACACCCGCTCGTGAAAGGGACGGTCGGAGGTTTCGGAAGTCTCCACGATCCGCACGATTCCGAAAGGTTGCCCGCTGGCCTGGACGTCGGCCAGCAGTTCACGGTAACGGGGTTCGAAAACGTACAGGGGAAGGACCACGCCCGGGAACAGCACCAGTTGAGGCAGCGGAAACAGTGGAACGCGCATACCCGGTCATGGTGCGCCCATCCGCGCGCCGCAACTTGAGCCAACCCCACAGTGGGGGGGCGCGGCGGTGGTCAGGAACCGGGCGAGGGGTCCGGGTCGGCCGGGCGGGGCCGTTTCCGGCGTTTCGGGCGGGGCGGTGGGGGCGCGCCCCACTCCTGCAACTGCTCCGGCGTGGCGCCCAGTTCGCCCAGGGTCACGGTGTCGGCGGGGGTCAGCGGGGCACCGACCAGCAGGTCCGGACGGCGGGCCAGCGTGCGCGCCAGCGCCTGCCCGCGCCGCCACGCCGCCACCGCGCCGTGATTCCCGCCGCGCAGCACGTCCGGGACGCTCTGACCACGCCACTCCGGGGGACGGGTGTACTCGGGGTAGTCCAGCAGCCCCGAACTGAAACTGTCCGCCTGATGAGACTCGGGGTCGCCCAGCACGCCCGGCACCAGCCGCGCCACGGCCTCCAGCACGCACGCGGCGGCCGCCTCGCCGCCCATCATCACGAAATCCCCGATGCTCAGTTCCCGCGTGACCAGCCCCTCGGTGCGGGCATCGAAGCCCTCGTAGCGGCCGCACAGGAACACCAGATGCCGGCGCTCCGCGAGTTCCTCCGCGACCGCCTGCGTGAACGGCTGCCCGGCCGGACTGAACAGGATCACCTCGTCCGCCGCAGGGAGGCTCGCCAGGGCCCGCTCGGCGACGTCCACGCGGATGACCATCCCGGCCCCACCCCCATAGGGCGTGTCGTCCACCTTGTGATGCCGGTTCCCGGCGAAGTCCCGCATGTTCACCAGCCGCACGTCCAGCAGGCCGCGCTCGCGGGCCTTCCCGACAATCGCCTCGGCGGCGAACGGCGCGAGCAGTTCCGGGAACAGCGTCAGGAACGAGAAGGTCAGGCCCGCCGCGTCCGGCGTCCCGGTGTCGGCCTCAGCGGTGGCGTCCGGCAGGGGGTGGGCGTCCGTCATTCGGCGCGGCCCGCCCCGTCCGTGTCGTCCGCCTCGTCCGCATCCAGCAGGCCCGCCGGGGCGTCGGCCGTCAGCGCCAGCGACGCGGGCCGGCGCTTCCCGTTCAGGTTCACGGTCACGTACGGTGCCTGCAGCGGCACGAAGGCGTCGCCCGCCGCGTGACGCACCACCAGCAGGTCCTGATGCCCGGCGTCCACGACGTCCACGACCTCGCCCAGCACCTCGCCGGCCGGGCCGCTCAGGGTCAGGCCGCGCAGCTCGTGGTAGTAGTACACGCCGTCCTCGGGTTCCGGCAGGTCGGCGTCGGCGGCGTACACGTTCAGGCCGCGCAGGTCCTCGGCCCCCTCGCGGGTCACGACGCCCGCCAGGTGCAGCGCCACGCCCGGCGCGAGCATCTCGGCGCGGCGCACCTTCAGCCAGCCGCGTTTCTCGACGTACACGCGCTCCAGCGCCGCGAACTGCGTCTGGTCACCCAGCACGAACACCTTCACGCCGCCCTTCACGCCGTGCGGCCCCAGGAAGTACCCCAGGCGCGTCCGGTCTGTGGAAGCTCCGCCGGTCACGCTTTGCGGGGGGCGTCCAGGTCGACGTTCAGACGGTCACGGGGGTCGCTCGCGGCGCGCACCAGCGTGCGGATCGCCTGAATCACGCGGCCCTGCCGGCCGATCAGCCGGCCTTCCTCGCCCGCACCGACCCGCACGACCACGGTCGGCCCCCGGCGGGACACGCGCACCAGCGACGGCTGATCCACCACGCTCTGGGCCAGGAACAGGGTCAGGTCTACAGGATCGGTCTTCATGCCGGGCATTCTAGAGCATTCCCGGCCCCGCAGGCCGGTGCGCTGCGTCCACACCGCACAATCCGGTGCCTGCCGCGGGTGATCGCTGGGTGAGTGCCGGGGGCCGGGCGCGGCATGAAAAAAGGCCCCACGAGGGGGCCTGTCAGGGGGTGGGGACGCTCAGGCGACCTTGACGCCCTGGCTCTTGAGCAGGCGGCGGGCCGTCTGCGTGGGCTGGGCACCCTGGGCGATCCAGTAGGCCGCGCGCTCGGCGTTGACCTTCAGGTACGTCTCGGTGGTCTTGCGGGGATCGTAGTGGCCGAGGTTCTCGATGTAGCCACCGTCACGGGGACGGCGGGCATCGGTCACGACGATACGGTAGTGGGGGTTGTGGGTAGCACCGAAACGGGACAGGCGAATCTTGACCATGATGGAAACCTCGGGTTGTTCAGGTGATTGAGGGTACAGCTCCCGTTAGGATCACGGGGTTCATGCGCCCGTCAGCAGCCAACCGGGGTGCGCACCGAACAAGAGTACCAGCCGCGCTCCCATCCGGCAAGGGGTCCGCGCCCCCTGATCAGAAGCCGGGCGAGACCGGCACGCCGCCCCGGCGCAGCTGGAAGGCCATGCTGTCCGGCCCGATGATCGAACTGCCGCCCACCGTGCCGACCGGCGTGCCGCGCGCCACGCGGTTCCCGACGCTGACCAGCGGGTCACGCAGCCCGAAGTACGCCGTGACGCTCGCCCCGTGATCCACCAGCACCACCCAGCCCAGCGACGCGTAGTACGTGACGGCCAGCACGTTCCCCTCGAGCGCCGCGACGGCCTGCGACCCGCCGCTCAGGACCACCCACGGCGACCCGCCCGTCCCGTACGGCGACTGCACCCGCCCGCCCGGCAGCGGGAAGCCCAGCGGTCCACTCAGGTCCGGCAGGGGCAGCAACTGCTGCTCGACCCGCACCTGCGCCTGCTGCACCTGCTCGCTGCGCTGCTGCAGGGCGGCCTGTTCGCGCTGCACCTGCGCCTCCCGCTGCGCCTGGGCGGCCTGCTGCGCGGCCCGCTGCCGGGCGGCCTGCGCGTCGGCGGCGCGTTGCTGCGCCACCCGCGCCTGCTCGGCGCGCAGGCGGGCCAGCCGCAGCGCCTCCTGCCGGGCGCGTTCCTGCGCCTCGCGGATCCGGCGGGCCTCCTCCGCGCGGCGGCGGCGTTCCTCCTCCAGTCGGCGTTGCCGCTCGGCTTCCAGGCGGCTGCGTTCCGCGACGACCTGACCCACCAGCGTATCGACCGTGCGCGCCGCGAGGGCCTGCTCGGCCTGCCGCTGCGTCGCCAGGGTCCGCTTCCCGGCCTCGCTGGAACGCAGCTGCGCCAGCAGGCGGTTCTGCTCGGCCCGCTGCGCCGTCAGGGACTTCAGGGTCGCCGTGCGCTGCGCCTGCAGGGTCCGCAGGTCACGCGCCTGACGGGTCTGCTGCTCGCGCTGTTCGGCCAGCACCTTGACCTCGCCCGCCAGGGACTCGATCACGCGGGTGTTGTACTCGCCCGCCATGTTCGCGTACCGCAGCCGGATCAGCAGGTCCGACAGACTGCTCGACTGCGACAGCAGCTGCAGGTACCGGCCGCTGCGGTCCCGGTACTGGAGCAGCAGCACCTCGCGCACGTCGCTCTGCAGGCGCTCCACGCGGGTCTGCGTGACCTTCAGCTGCGCGGTCGTGTCGGCCAGCGCCCGCTCGGCCAGCGCCACGCGCGCCGTGACGACCGCGACCTCGTTCTCCAGCCGCGAGGCGTTCGCCGCCAGCGCGTCCAGCCGCGACAGCGTGGCCTTCTGCTGCGCGCTGAGATTCTGGATGCTGCGCCGCAGGGCCTCCAGTTCCTTCGCCTTGGCGGCGCTCAGCTGCCGCTGCTGCTGCAACTCTCGCTGTAACTGCTCGAGCCGCTCGCTGGTACTCAGGTCCGGCGCGTCACCGGTCGGCGCCGACCCCTGCGCCTGCGCGGTCCAGTCGGTACCGCCCGGCAGCGCGGTCAGCAGCGCGGCGCACAGCAGCAGCGCCGCCCGCCCCCGGCCCGCACTCATACGGACTCCGATTGAAGGGGCCGCAAAGACCCTTCAATCCGAGCGGATGCGACTCGTAGAGCTGCTCCGCAGAGTAGGAGAGAAACGGGTTCCGGACGTGGAGCTGACCATCCGGTGAAGTTCCGGATGGTCAGCGAAACAAACGGAATCCGTATCATTCCAGCTCCAGCAGGTACCGGCGCGTGGCGAACAGGCTGCCCAGCAGCCCGATCAGCACGCCCAGCAGCGCCACCCCACCCAGCAGGGGCACCAGCGTCCCGGCGTCCTGCACCACCGGGAACACCGGGGCCAGCTGCTGCACGCGCCGCGCCAGCCCCAGGTACGACGGCACCAGGATCGCCAGCGACAGGGTCGCCGCCAGCACACCCACCAGCAGACCCTCGATCACGTGCGGCATGCGGATGAAGCCGCGCGTCGCGCCCAGCAGCCGCATCACGCTGATCTCGTCCCGGCGGGCGTACATCGCCACGCGCACCGCGTTCAGGATGTTGAACAGTGTCCCCAGCAGCAGCAGTCCCACCAGCGCGTACCCGGCGCCGCGCACGGCCATCAAGGTCTTCACGGTCGGGTCCACGTACCCCGCGCCGTACTCGACGTCATCCACGCCGGGCAGGGCCGACACGGCCGCCGCGACCGTCCGGGAGTCCTGCACCCGGCTGACCCGCAGCCGCAGCGTGTCCGGGAAGGGATTGCCCACCAGCGCCGCCGCGTCCCGCGTGTACGGCGAGTCCTGCGTCATCTCGGTCAGCACCTGCTCGCTGGTTACCAGCGTCGCCTGCGTCACCTGCGGGAGCGCCCGCACCTGCGCCAGCAGCGCCTCGTCCTGCGCGTCGGCGCCCAGGAACGCCGCGACCTCCACCTGCGATTCCAGCTGCGACAGCGTGCGGTTCACGTTCAGGGTCAGCAGCAGCACGAACCCCAGCATCAGCAGCGTCAGGGTCATGGTCATCAGGGTCGCCAGGGTCGCCGTGACGTTCCCGCGCATCGCCAGCAGCGCCTGCCGGAAGTGGTAGTTCACAGCGCGTACCCGCCGTACGGATCGTCCCGCACCAGCTTGCCCTTGCGCAGCGTCAGGGTGCGGTGCCGGAAGGTCTCGACCAGATCGCGGGCGTGCGTGGCGACCACCACGGTCGTGCCGCGCAGGTTCACGTTCTGCAGCACCTTCAGCACCTCGCGGCTGTTGTCCGGGTCGAGGTTCCCGGTCGGTTCGTCCGCCAGCAGTAGCGGCGGATCACCCACGATGGCCCGCGCGATCGCCACGCGCTGCTGCTCGCCCTGCGACAGTTGCAGCGGCAGCGCGTACTTCTTGTGCTCCAGCCCCACCGTCCGCAGGGCCGTCGTCACGCGCGGCGCCCACTCGCGCTGCGGCACGCCCGTCACCCGCAGCGTGAACGCCACGTTATCGAAGGCGTTCAGGTGCGCCAGCAGCAGGTTGTCCTGAAACACCGTGCCCATGCGGCGGCGCAGCAGCGCCGTGCGGCGCCCCCGGTAGCGTGCCAGCGGCTCGCCCGCCACGCGCACCTCGCCCCGGCTGGGCAGCGCCCGCTTGAGCACCAGACTCATGAAACTGCTCTTTCCGGCCCCGGAATGCCCGACCAGATACACGAATTCCCCCTTACCGATCTGCAGGGACACGTCATCCAGCGCCAGCGTCCGGGTCACGGGGTACTCCAGTGAGACGTTCTTGAAATCGATCACGCGGACCACCCGTTCAGGGAGGACAGCGACGGAAGGAAAGGACCTGTCATGCTCGCGGCACAGCATAGCCCACCCCCGCCCCCGCACCATGAAGACTCGCGCAACGGCCGCGCCCCACACCCCCTGCCCCGGCCTGCGGCAGACCGGATGAAATCCTCAACTGCACTTCACCTGCCGGCACTATCCTGAGGCGTGAACGCAAAACGCCTGACCACCGTCGGGGTTGCCCTGTCCGCCACCGCCGCTGTCGCCTACGCGCAGCTCGGCGGGTACACCCAGGCGAACCTCAGCAGCACTGCCACCGGAAAATCCTTCCTGCAGGTCATCAACGACCTGAACCGCCTGTACCTGTACCCGGTCGATCAGGAGAAACTGCTGCGCGGCGCCATCACCGGCGCCCTGGGCAGCCTGGACGACGAATTCACGTACTACAGCCAGCCCGAGGACAACGCCATCGACGCCGAGAACCTCAGCGGCGAGTTCTACGGCATCGGCGTGCAACTCGTCGCCGCGAACCCCGACGGCACCGGCGGCAAGATCGACAACGTCTTCCGGACCGGCGCGGCCAGCACCGCCGGCGTGCAGATCGGCGACGTGTTCGTCAAGATCGACGACAAGGACGTCACCAGCGCCAAACTGAACGAGATCGTTCGTCTCGTGCGCGGCAAGCAGGGCACCACCGTGAACGTCACCTTCGCCCGCGACGGCAAACCCTACACCGTCAAGATGGAACGCCAGCCGGTCGCCATCGTCAGCGTCGAACAGACCGTCCTGCCCGGCAACATCGGCTACATCGCCCTGAACACCTTCTACAACGAGAAGGCCAGCGAACAGTTCGCGGCGGCCGTCGCGGACATGAAAAAGAAGGACGTGTCCTCGCTGATCCTCGACCTGCGAGACAACGGCGGTGGCCTGCTGAACGCCGGGCGCGACGTGGCCGACCAGTTCATCCAGAGCGGCCCCATCGTCAGCCTCCGCGACCGCAGCAAACGCACCCAGGTCTTCGGCGGGAACGCCACTAACCGCGCCACCGACTACACCGGCAAGCTGATCGTCCTGGTCAACAAGAACAGCGCCAGCGCCAGCGAAGTCGTCTCCGGCGCCCTGCAGGACACCGGCCGCGCCACCGTCGTCGGCGAGCAGACCTTCGGCAAGGGCGTCGCGCAGATCCCCACCACCCTCCCCGACGGAGGCAAGGCCGCCATCGTCAACAGCGAGTGGCTGACCCCCAAGGGCCGCGAAATTCACAAGAAGGGCATCACGCCCGACGTGGTCGTCAAGGACACCCGCTACACCACGCCCCCCAACCTGAGCGGCAGCGGCGTCACGCCCGGCGCGAAGATCACCCTGACCATCGAGGGTCAACCCGTGACCGTCACCGCCGACAAGGACGGCAAATTCAGCTACACCGGCGAGATCAAACGCCCCAGCCGCAGCGCCGCGCAGGGCGAGGCCGTCGTGGACCTCCAGACCGACGCCATCCTGAAAAAAGCCGTCGACCTGCTCAGCAAGTAATACGGACTCCGATTGAATGGGCTGCAAAGCCCGTTCAATCCGAGCGGATGCGACTCGTAGAGCTGCTCCGCAGAGTAAGAGAGAGACGGGTTCCGGACGTGGAGCCGGCAATCCGGTGAAGTTCCGGATTGTTGGCGAAACAAACGGGATCCGTATAAGCAATGGTGCGGACACTTTCAAAAGGTGCAAGGAAGAGGTCTCCTGTACGGTGAAGTTGAAACGACACCACCGAAAGGAGACCTGACCCATGTTACCCCTGCTGCTGCTCTTCCTCGGACTCCCAGCCCACCAGACCCGCTTCTTCGCTCACCTCATTCCCCTCTGGCAAGCCATTCCAGGCCGGGTCAACGCCAGGAACTTCAGCCGCTACAGCGAGTGGGACGAGCGCACCTTCCGCCGATGGATGCACAAGACGCTGCCCTGGGATGAACTCCACTGGGGACTGGTGCGACTCCTGATTCGCTGGGGGGTCCTCGGTTCACGGTTCATCCTGGCCATCGACGCCAGTTTCATCCCCAAGTCAGGCAAGAAGACCGAAGGGCTCGGGGCGTTCTGGAACGGCTCGCAGAGCCGTTCCGACACCGGACTGGAGTTGTCCTGCCTGGCCCTGATCAGCCTCACCGGCCAGCATGCCTTCCCGCTGGACATCCGTCAGACCCGGCCCAAACAGGACCGGGCAGATCGCCTCGAACAGTATCTGGAGCAACTGAAAGACGTCTTCACCCAGCGACGCGCTTGGCTGTCCGGCCATCTGCGCGCGGTCGTGGCTGACGGCCAGTACGCCAAGAAGATGTTCATGGACGCCGTCCATGCCGAGAAGATCGCTTTCGTCACCAAGCTCCAGTCGAATGCCAACCTGCTCTACCCGTTCACTGGCGCGCATCCCACACGCCGGGGTGCCCGGCGGAAGTGGGGTGGCAAGGTCGATTTCAAAGATTGGAGCGGGTGGCAGAGCGTTCCGGGTGACGCTCAGGAGCGGGTGTGGACGCGGGTGGTGTGGGCCCCTCACTTCGGCCGCTTTCTGCGGGTGGTGGTGATCGAGCGTCTTGATCGGAAGGGTCAGGTGAAGGCCCATGTGGTGCTGTGCAGCACGGACACGACCATGCCGGCACAGGAGATCCGGGCGCTGTACAGCGCCCGGTTCCAGCTGGAGTTCGTCTTCCGTGATGCCAAGCAGTTCGCGGGGCTGACGACCTGCCAGCTCCGGTCGACGACGGGGCTGGAGAATCACTGGAACGCCGCGTGTTTTGCGCTTTCGTTGGGTCGTGCGGAGTACCTACTGGAGCGGTCTGCCCGTACGGGCAGACCGGCTGATGTGGTGCCGTTTTCGTACGAGGACGTGAAGCGGCGCGCGTTTAACCGGCTGTTCGCCTCGCGAATTCTGGCCAATCTGGGTCTTTCACGGCGATTCGTTGAATTGGAGGAACATCCGTCCAGGCCGCTGGATCTCGGCGTCAAAGCTGCTTGAACCTGTCCGCACCATTGATAAGCTTCACCTCAGGCGGGCCGCCCCTGAACGACGGGGGCGGCCCCCCTGTTCCTGCCCGCCCGGATCAGTCCCAGTCCCAGTCGCGCCAGTCGCTGGCTTTCGCGCGTGCGGTGCCGGGGGCGGGCGGCGTGGCCTTCGTGCTGTCCTGGCTGCCGCCCGGCGCCGGGTACCAGTCGTACGCGGAGGCCAGCGCGAGGTCCAGCCGCCCGCGCAGCAGTCCCTGCAGGTGGCTGCGTTCGCGCTCCGTGACCCGCCCGACCTCCCGGACGATGCGGTCCAGTTCGGCGTCCAGGGCAGGCAGGTACGGTTCGCGCGCCTTGCGGACCGCGCCGCGCCGCAGCGGTTCCGGGTGAATGACCGGGTGGTAGGACCCGGCCGCGGTCTCCAGCAGCAGGGCGCGGCGGGCCTGCCGGGTCTCGCGGGCCTGGGCGGCGCGGTCGCGGGCGTCGGCGGCGCGGGCCTGGGCGGCCAGGAAGTCGTCGCGGCGCTCCACGTCCAGCACGCGTTCCTCGGCGTACAGTTTCACGGGCGGCAGGCGTCGGCGGCCCATCTTCAGGCCGTTCGGGCGGGTGCGGTCATGCTCGCCCAGGAAACGGGTGATCAGGGCGGGCGTCCAGCCCCGCTCCTTGAGGTCCTGGGTGGCCAGGAAGCCCGGCGGGTTGGATGGAGCCGCTTCCCGGCCCTCTCGGGCGGCGGGACTCATGGCAGTGGCGTCCACTCGCGGCGCAGCAGGTCCAGTTTCACGCTGTCGAAGCGCTCGCCGCGCACCAGTCGCGCTTCCCGGACCCGGCCGGCCTCGCGGAAACCCAGGCGGTGGGCGGCGCGGATCATGCGCTCGTTGCCACTCCAGGTGCTGAAGGTCAGGACGTGCGCGTCGGTCTCGTTCAGGGTCGCCCCCACCCACAGGGCCAGGGCGCGGCTGCCGACCCCCCGCCCCCAGTGTTGCGGGTCGAAGATGATCACGCCCAGGTCCCACACGTCACTGGCGTCCTCGGCGCGGTTGAGCATGCCGATGCACGCGCCGCCCAGGTCCACCACGCGTTCGTTCGGGGTGGTGGGAGCCGTTTCCAGGTGGCGGACGTACGCCTCCAGCGAGGCGGTCGTGTCGGCGGGGTTCAGGTACGGGGCGTCCCACTGACGCCACTGCGCCGTGGGATCCGTGAACCAGCGGCGCAGGGCCGTCAGGTCGCGGGGACGGCGGCCCCGCAGGGTCACGGTCGCCGCGTCCGCCGCGCCGGTGGGGGAGGGTCGGGGATGGGTCACGCCGGGTATCCTGCCACGATCTGCGCCGTTCACACCGTCAGCCGGTGGACGATGTGCGCCGCGATGTGTTCGTTGTCATGACGTGCCGGGCGGGTTCAGCTCAGGCCCAGGCGGGCCAGCAGGGGCGGCAGCAGCACGCTCAGGCCCACGATCAGCGCGCCGGCACTGCCGAGTAGCACGGCCGCCGCCGCCGCGTCCTTCGCCACGCCGGCCAGCGCGTGCCACTCGGGGCTCACGAGATCCACCACGGCTTCCAGCGCGGTGTTCAGCAGTTCCAGGCTCAGGACCAGCGCGCAGGCCAGCGCAACCGGAGCCAGCGGCGCGCGCAGCCACACGCACAGGCCCAGCGCGACCAGGGCCGCCCAGCACTCGATCCGGAAGTTCGCCTGCGTGCCGTACGCGTGCCGGACGCCCGCCCACGCGAAGCGCGCCGAACGCCACCAGCGCCGCGCGTTCCACGCCGACCCGCCGCGCACCGGCCCGCTCCCCCTCAGCTTCCGGCCGGGAGGGCCGCCTGCGCCGCCGCCCACGCCGCGTGGAACACGTCCCACTCGGCGCCCTGCGCGCCCTCCTCGAAGCCCAGGCCGTCCGCGTGCGGGTGGTCGTTCCCGACCAGGTGGGTCAGGCCGTGACTGGCGAGCAGCGCGACCTCGCGGGTCAGGGAGTGGCCGCGAGCGTCGGCCTGCCGCTGCGCGGTATCCAGGCTGATCACGATGTCCCCCAGGTGCGGCGGCACGAACGGGTCGCCCGGCTCCCAGGTGGGGAAACTCAGGACGTCCGTCACGGCGTCCTCGCCCCAGTGTTCGCGCTTCAGGGCGCGGATGGTGCGGTCACCCACCAGCACGACCGTCACCTCGCGGTCCGGCACCTCGAAATGCGCCATGACGGCCTCCAGACTGGCGCGCAGCGCGGGCCGCAGACCGGCAGGGGGGGTTTTACGGACGATCAGGTCAATCACTTGATAGAGGATAGTGGATGGCGGATGGAGAAGGGCCCGGACATCCTGCTCGCCGGGCCCCCTTCCATCAACCATCAACTATTGACCATCCACCCGGTCCCCGTCGCCTTCGGGAATGCTGGCAAACTCGCCGCGCCGGGCGGCGCGTTTGTCCTGTTCGGCGTTCTCGGCCGTTTCGTAGGCCTTGATGATGCGGCCCACCAGCGGGTGACGGACGACGTCCACCTCGGTGAACTCGTGCCAGGCGATGCCGTCGATGGAACTCAGGACGCGCTTGGCGACCGCCAGTCCGCTCGTGATGTGGCGCGGCAGGTCGATCTGCGTCACGTCGCCGGTCACGACGACCTTGCTGGAAAAGCCCATGCGGGTCAGGAACATCTTCATCTGCTCGCCCGTGGTGTTCTGCGCCTCGTCCAGAATGATGAACGCGTCGTTCAGGGTGCGGCCGCGCATGAACGCCAGGGGCGCGATCTCGATCACGCCGCTCGTCAGGTACGACTCGAACTTCTCCTGGTCCAGCATGTCCTGCAGCGCGTCGTACAGCGGGCGCAGGTACGGGTCGATCTTGGCCTGCAGGTCGCCGGGCAGGAAGCCCAGCTTCTCGCCTGCCTCGACGGCCGGGCGGGTCAGGATGATGCGCTTGACCTTCTTGGCTTTCAGCGCCTGCACGGCCATGGCGACCGCCATGTACGTCTTGCCGGTCCCGGCCGGGCCGACCCCGAAGGTGATGTCGCTGCGTTCGATGCTCTCCAGGTACAGTTTCTGCCCCGGCGTCTTGGGTTTCAGGCCGCGCGGCAGGCTCAGGCCCGTCACCTGCGTCTCGGCGGCCAAGCTGCGGCCCTCGCCGCTCAGGCGGGCGGAGCGCAGCAGACTGTCCGGCGTGAGTTCCCCGCCGCCGCGCACCACGTCCAGCGCGTCGCGGACCATCCGCTCGGCGCCCTGCACGTCGGCCTCGTCGCCGGTGATGGTGATCGTCTCACCGCGCGCCACCAGTTTCGCTTTCGTCAGTTCGCGCATGCGGCGCAGGTTGGCGTCCCCGGCACCCAGCAGCGAGTAGGCCTCGCGCTGGTTCTCGATCTGGATGGTGGCAGTCGTCGGGCCGGTCGTGGTCTGGGCCGTCGCGGCCTGAACGGGCAGACCGGACTCGTTGTTGGGCTGTGTCAAGTGTTCTCCAGTCGCGCGGCGTGGCGCACCCTCCCCCCGGTACGGGCAGGGGAGGGAAGGGGTCGGATGGTCATCTGGATGCCCACATTCTGTGCAGGAACCCGCCGGGCCGGCGTGTCCGGCAGCACATTCTGCCCCGAACGTGAAGGCCGCGTCAGCCTGATGTCCCTCCGGCGGGTTCCGGCCGAGGTGGGTCATACGGACTCCGTTTGTTTCGCTGACAATCCGGAACGTCACCGGATTGCCAACTCCACGCCCGGAACCCGCTTGGCTCCCACTCTGCGGAGCAGCTCTACGAGTCGATTTGCTCGGATTGAACGGTTTTGGCAAACCATCCAATCGGAGTCCGTACCAGATGCTCTAAACTGACCGGGTGAGTCTGCCGGACGGAACCCCTGCCCCCCGCGCCTTCCTGTTCGCCGATCCGGCCGCGCATTCCCTGTCGCCGCAGATGCACCGCGCGGCTTTCGCGCACGCCGGTCTGCCCGGAACGTACGAGGCGCGGCGCGTCCCGCCAGCCGATCTGGCGGCGGCCATCGCGGGGTTGCGGGTGCCCGGCGTGCTGGGCGCGAACCTGAGCCTCCCGCACAAGGAGGCGGCCCTGCCGCTGCTCGACAGCCTGAGCGGCGCGGCGCAGGCGGTCGGGGCCGTGAACACCATCGTTCACCGGAACGGCCGGCTGCACGGCGACAACACCGACTCGCCGGGCCTGCGCGACGCCCTGTCCGACGCCGGGTATAGCTGGGAGCAGGGGGCCGAGGTGATCGTGCTGGGCGCCGGGGGGGCCGCCCGCGCCGCCGTACACGCCCTGATCTGCGGCGAGCAGAACGTGACGGTCGTGAACCGCACCCTGGAACGCGCGCAGGCCATCGCCGCCGACTGGCACGTCCCGGACGCCGACTTTCAGGTGACGGCCCTGCCCGCTCACGCGGCCCCGTGGGAGTCGGCGGCGCTCGTCGTGAACGCCAGCAGCGCCGGCCTGAACGACCCGGACCAGACGCCGCTGGACGCCGCGTTCCTGACCCGCCTGCCCATCGAGGCACTGGTGTACGACATGGTGTACAGACCCGCCGAGACCCGCCTGATGCGCGAGGCCCGCGCGGCCGGTCTGAGCGCCGAGAACGGCCTGGGCATGCTGGCCCACCAGGCCCGGCTGGCCTTCCGGGCCTGGACCGGCGCGGACGTACCGGTCAGTGTGTTCCTGCGCGCCCTGACCCTCCCGGCCGGCCAGCCGGAGCAGGGCACCTGATGGCGCGGCGCGTTCTGGGACAGCGCGCCCCCGTCACGGTCATGATCCTGATCGCGGCCCTCACGCTGGCGGCCGCGCTGGTCGTGAACGCCTTCGTGCGCGAGCAGCAGCGCAGCCGCTTCGAGCGGGAGGCGACCGTGTACGTGCAGGCGCTGCGTGACCGCCTGTCGGTGTACGAGCGCCTGCTGTACACCACCCGCGCCTCCTGGCAGGCGCAGGGGCCCACGCGGGACGAGGCGACCTTCGCGCGCTTCGTGGACGGCATCGACCTCGCCAGCCGCTACCCCGGCGTGCAGGCCGTCGGGTTCGGGCAGCTGGTCCCGACCGCGCAGACCGCCGCGTTCGAGCGGCAGCTGCGCCGAAGCGTCGGCTTTCCCGTGCAGGTGAAGCCCGTGACCGGGCAGGCCGAACGGGCCGTCATCTCGCTGATCGCGCCGCTGAACAGCGTGAACCGGGGCGCGCTGGGCTTCGACCTGAACAGCGAACCCGCCCGCCGCGCGGCCCTGCAGGGCGCCCGGCAGAGCGGGGCGGCCCAGGCGACCACCCTGCTGCGGCTGGTGCAGACCGACGAGACCGGCGAGCCCCTGCGCGGGTTCCTGATCATGCTGCCCGTGTGGAACGATCCCGACACCCGCGACCTGCGCGGCTACCTGTACCTGGCTGTGCGCGCCGACCAGTTCCTGCAGGACCTCGCGCCCCCCCAGTTCGGGTCGCCGCTGCGGGCGCAGGTGCTGCTGAACGGCGAGGCGCTGCGCGGCAACCCCGCCGACCTGAACGGCCTGAACTTCCGCTACGCCACCCGCCTCAACGTGGCCGGGCAGCCGTGGACCATGGAGTTCGGCGCGGACAGCGCCTTCGCCCGTGATTTCGGGGCCGCCATTCCGCTGCTGCTGGTGCTGCTGGGCCTGGGAACGTCCGGTATGGCCTTCCTGCTCGTGCAGGCGCAGGTGGACGCCCGCACCCGCGCCGAACGCCTGAACGTCTCGCTCGCCGAGGCCCGCGTCCGGCAGGAGCAGGCCCGCGCGGAGTTCGAGGCGATCTTCCAGTCCATGCAGGACGCCGCCGCCTTCACCGACGACGACGGCCGCATCCGCATGGTCAACCGCGCCCTGACCGAGCAGTTCCGCTCGGACCCGGACGCCCTGAACGGCCGCCTGCTGGGCGCGCTGCACCTCGACCGCCGCCTGGACAACCGCCCGACCTTCCAGGCGCTGACCACGTCCTTCGAACGCCTGGACGGCAGCGTCTTCCAGGGCGAGGCGCAGCGCGGCGAGGTGCGCGGCCAGAGCGGCGAACTGCTGGGCCTGCTGGAAGTCGTGCGTGACGTCACGGACCGCGTCGAGGCCGAACGGGCCGTGCAGGCCGGTGAACGCCGCTCGCGCGGGGTACTGGACGCCATCGCGCACATGATCAGCGTGGGGCGCCCGGACGGCACCGTCACCTTCACGAACCGGCAGTTCGGGGTCCGCCTGGGCCGCGCCGGCCTGAGCGGCCACCTCGACCCGGTCGGCCGCGCCACCTACGGCCAGATGTGGCGCGAGGCCACCGAGAGCGGCGAGGGCGCGCAGTGCGAGGTGCAGCTGCACCTGCCCGGCGGGCCGCGCTGGGTGGTCGTGAAGGTCGTGCCGCTGCGCGACGACCGCGGCGAGATCAGCGAGTGGGTGACGAGCGCCACCGACATTCACGACCGCGTGACCGCCGAACGGCTCGCGCAGCGCAACGAGGAACGCTACCGCGGCGTGATCGAGGGCATGCCGCAGATCGTGTGGCTGACCGATCCGGCCGGGCAGCCCGTGTACTTCAACCGCCGCTGGAGCGAATTCGTCGGCGAGGACCACGCGCACGGCGGGTTCCTGAATCTGCTGCACCCGGAAGACCGCGCCGACTACCAGCGCCGCTGGGCCGACGCGCTGCGCTCGGCGCGGCCCTTCGAATCCGAGCACCGCCTGCGCCGCCACGACGGCCAGTACCGTACCTTCGTCACGCGCGGCCTGCCGGTCCGGGACGCCACGGGCCGCGTGCTGGAATGGGTGGGCACCAGCACCGACGTGGACGACTCGGTGTACGCCGAGAACGCCGCGCGCCTGCTGGCCGACGTGACCGAGCAGCTCAACGCCCGCAGCGCCGAGGCCGCCCCGCTGCGGCACGACCGTTACCGCGCCGCGCTGGCCCTGCTGCCCAGCCGCTTCGCGGACAGCGCGGCCCTCTGGAGCGTGCATCCCACCAGTCTGCTCGCGGCGTCCTCGCCGGGCGCCACCTGGCACGCCGCCGCCTTCCAGGTCGTGGCGGCGCAGGCCATCGAACAGGTGCTGGCCAGCGAGGACCCGGTGTTCATCGATTCGGACCCGGCGCTGCACCGCGTGAGTGCCACGGGCGCGCTGTTCTACCCGCTGGTCGGGCGGGACGGGGCGCTCGTGGGCGTGCTGGGCCTGCTGTACCGCCAGGCTCTCACGAACCGCGATCAGGATCTCGCGCAGGACCTCGCGCAGCGCTTCGCCTCGGCGCTGGGCAACGACCGCCTTCAGGAACGCGTGAACGCCGCGCAGGCCGACCTGTACGCCCTGAACCAGTCGCTGGAGGAGCGCGTGCAGCGCCGCACCCTGGAACTCGAGGCGGCCAACCGGGAACTCGAGGCCTTCAGTTACAGCGTCAGCCACGACCTGCGCACGCCGCTGCGGCACATCGTGGGGTTCGGCGAACTGCTCCAGAAGGAAACGGGCGAACAGCTGAGCGGCAAGGGCCAGCGTTACCTGAAAGTCATCACGGACTCGGCCGGGCGCATGAGTCAGCTGATCGACGACCTGCTGGCCTTCTCGCGCATGGGCCGTCAGGAACTGCGGCGCGTGCCCGTCAGCCTGCGCCCGCTGATCGAGGCGAGCTGGCGCGGCCTGGAACCCGACCGGGCCGGGCGCACCGTCACGCTGCACCTGCCCGGCGACCTGCCGACCGTCCCGGCCGACGAGGGGCTTCTTGGTCTGGTCTTCACGAACCTGCTGAGCAACGCCATCAAGTACTCGCGCGGACGCCCCGACGCCAGCGTGTGGATCAGCGCCGAGCAACATGAGGATTCCGTGACCGTGACCGTCCGCGACAACGGCGTGGGGTTCGATCCGCGTTACGTGGATAAACTGTTCGGTGTGTTTCAGCGTCTACACCGCGCCGATGAGTTCGAGGGCATCGGCATAGGCCTCGCCAACGTGCGAAGAATCGTCACGCGTCACGGAGGACAGGTGAGTGCCGACGCCGTACCCGGCGAGGGCGCCACCTTCACCGTCACCCTGCCCACCACCCCGGAGGACCTGTGATACGGATTCCGTTTGTTTCGCCGACAATCCGGAACTTCACCGGATTGCCAGCTCCACGTCCGGAACCCGTTTCTCTCCTGCTCGCATCCGCTCGGATTGAACGGGCTTTACAGCCCATTCAATCGGAGTCCGTATGACCCACCCCGCCACCCAGGGCGTCCCCGGAGAGGGCGAAGCCCTGAGAATCCTGCACCTGGAAGACAGCGAACTCGACCACGAACTCGTGACCATGCACGTCGAGACTGACCTGCCCTGGTCGGTCGAGATCACCCGCGTCGAGGACGAGCCAGGGTTCCTGCACGCCCTGAGCAGCGCGCCCCCGCACCTGATCCTCAGCGACTTCGCGCTGCCCAGCTACGACGGCCTGAGCGCCTACCGCGCCGCGCACCAGCGTCTGCCGAAGGTGCCGTTCATCATCGTGACCGGCGCGATGGGCGAGGAGACCGCCGTGGACACCCTGCGCGAGGGCGTCACCGACTACATCCTCAAGCAGCGCCTCGAGCGGCTGGCCCCCAGCATCCGCCGCGCCATCGCCGAGGTCGAATCCCGCATCCGCCGCGAACGCGCCGAGCAGGAGATCCGGCAGCTGAACGCCTCGCTCCAGGCCCGTCTGGAGGAGGTCGAGCGGCTGCGCAACACCGCCGAACGCCAGAGCCAGCGCCTGGAAATCCAGGCCCGGCAGCTCGAGGAAGCCCTGAACCTCCAGAAGACCTTCCTGGCCGAAACCAGTCACGAACTCCGCACCCCCCTGACCGCCCTGCACGGCTACCTGCGCCGCGCCGAACGCGAGGCCGGCGGCAGCCAGACCCTGCTCGACGCGCAGCGCGTCGCGGAGAACATGACCCGCCTCGTGAACGACCTGCTGCAACTCTCGCGCGGGGAACTCGTGCAGAGCATCGAGATGCACTTCATGAACCTCGGGCAGCTGCTGCGGCAGGTGGGCCGCGACTACGGCGTGAACGCCCCGGACGGCGTGTACGAGATCGTCGGCGACCCCGGCCGCCTGAACCAGGTGTTCATCAACCTCGTCACCAACGCCATCCGCGTGACCGGCAGCCCCGACAAGGTCTGGCTGGAGATCGTGCCCCGCCCCGGCGAACTGGAGGTGCGGGTCGTGGACCGTGGTCCCGGCGTGCCGGACGCCGTCAAACCCCGCATCTTCGACAAGTTCTACCGTGGCAAGGAGGCCGGGTCGGCCGGCCTGGGCCTGACCATCGCGCAGCAGGTCGTCACCGCGCACGGCGGCACCATCGACGTGGTCGACACGCCGGGTGGCGGCGCGACCTTCCGCGTGCGCCTGCCGCTGCCCGAGGAGGACGAGGAGACCGGCGGCGACCTCGAACCGTCCATCGATCCGGACGACGTGACCCCAGACGACGTGACCCCAGACGACGGGACCGCAGATGCCCGGACAGGCTGACAGTCAGGGACGGCCCGGCGCGCTACCGTGGGCAACATGAAAAAGACCCTGAACGTCACCTGGCTCGGAGAACAGCGGTACCTGGGCGTCAGCGAGAGCGGCCACCAGCTGCTGATCGACAACAGCCCCACCAAGGTGGGCGTCTCGCCCATGGAGGCCCTGCTGGGCGCGCTGGCCACCTGCACCGCCTACGACGTGGTCGAGATCATGAAAAAGCGCCGCACGCCGCTCGCCACCTACCGCATCGAGGTCGAGGGTGAACGCGCCGACACCGACCCGAAACGCTACACGCACATCACGGTCTGTCACATCGCCAGCGGTGAGGGCGTCACCGACGAGGCCCTCGGCAGGGCCGCGCACCTCAGTCACGAGAAGTACTGCTCGGTCGCCGCGACCCTGAACAGCGAGATCACCGTCGAAACCCGCGTGGAGTAACCCGCAACAGAAGAGAGGCCGGAGCAACTGCTTTCCGGCCTCTGCTTCTGTGGGTCAGGGTTGCTGGGCGCTGCGGCCGGGCGTGCCGGCGTCCGCCCTGGCTGCGGCGGCGGCCCGCTGCGCCCGGACCTTGTACACCCGGTGCATCTCCTCAAGTTCGCCCGTGCAGGGCTGCTGCGCGCTGAGCGGCAGGGCGCTGCCCTTCTCGTCCAGGGTCACGCACCAGCGGGCCGCGAACATCTTCTTCACGGCCTTCAGCGCCGGACCCGAGCCCTCGCCGCCGTTCTGGAAGAACGCCACGACCGCGAAGTTCGGGCTGGACAGCGGCCCGTACCCCTCGTACCACGCGTGCGTGTACGCGTACCCGCCCCGGCGGCTCAGGCCGTTCTCGGCGGTGCCGGTCTTCCCGCCGGTCCGGACCGGGAACAGTTCCGGGCCGACCTCGTGGCGGGACGTGCCGGTGGGGATGCTGGTCGTCCAGGTCATGCCTTCCTTGACCAGATCGAAGGCGGCGGTGTTGCCGTTGCGGACCACGTTCACGGCCGGTTTGCGCGGGACCGGCGTGCCGTCCACGGCCTTCAGCACTGTCAGGGGACGCTTCTGCCCGCCGCCGATGATGGTGGACATCACGGACACGACCTGCGCCGGCGTGACCAGCACGTCGCCCTGACCGATACTCATGTTCAGCGCGAAGCCCGGATACCACGGCGCGTTCGGGTTGGTGTAGTCGTCCGCGTCGAGCAGCATCCCGGTCTTCTCGCCCACGAGTTCCAGGCCGGTGGGGGCGTTGTAGCCCAGTTCGGTCAGGCGGGACTTGAGCTGCCGCGAGTAGGCTTCGGTCCCGGCGCGCGCCGCCGAATCGTAGTACCAGGGGTTGCACGAGAACGCCACGGCCTTGCGGCCGTCCACCGGCCCCAGCCCGTACCCCGCCCAGTTGCGGAACGCGGCCCGCCCGAAGTAGTACGTGGGCGCGCAGTTCATGGTGAAGTTCCCCCACTTCTCCACGTACATCAGGGTCGTGGCGATCTTGAACACGCTGCCCGGGTTGTACGCCTGCACCACGCGGTTGGAGGTCACGGCGTCCAGCTCGGCCAGCGGCCGGTTCGGGTCGATCGCCCAGTTCTTGGCGGCCGGATCCGGGCTCGGCACCCGCGAGAACCAGTTCGGGTCGTACGCGGGACTGCTCGCCATGGCCAGCACCTCGTTCGTGCGCGGGTCGATGGCGATCACCGCGCCGCGCGTGTACGGCTCGGCGGGCTTGCCGAACTTCGCGCGGCCGGCGTTCACGTCCTTCAGGCCCTCGCGCAGCGCCTGCTCGGCGGTGCGTTGCAGGGACGACTCGATGGTCAGGGTCACGTCCTGCCCCTTCTGGCCCGGCGTGATGACGCGCTCGGTCTGCGGTTTGCCGCCCGCCGTGACCTCGCGGCGTTTCAGGCCGTTCTTGCCCTGCAGGGTGTCTTGCAGGCTGTACTCCAGCCCGCTGCGGCCCACCAGATCGCCCAGGGTGTACCCGTCCTCCTCGACCTGCTTCTCGCTGGCTTCCTGCACGTACCCGAGCAGGTGCCCGGCCATCTTGCCCTGCGGGTACACCCGCTCCAGGCGTTCGCGCAGTTCGAGGCTGGGGACCAGCACCGTGTACTCGTAGATCGCCGAGAGTTTCTCCTGCGGGATGTTCCGCGCCAGGACCGTCTCGGCCTCCCGCTGCCGGTCCGGTTCGCGCGGCTGTCCGTTCTCCAGCACGTCGGGCTTGATGCCTGCGAGGTACACGATCTTGTCCCAGGAGGGAATCGCCTGCTCCGGATCGGTCGGGTCGCGGCGGCCCGTGTATACCAGGTCCACCGCGAGGCGGTTCGTGGCGAGCAGCACGCCGTCACGGGTGCGGATCTCGCCGCGCAGCGCCGGGATGACCTCGTCACGCTGGTAGTTGCTGGCCGAACGCACCGCGTACTGATCGTGCTGCACGACCTGCAACTGGTACAGCCGGCCGCCCAGCGCCAGCAGGCCCAGGCTGAAGGCCAGCGCCGTCCAGCGGACCCGCGCCGCTCCCTCGTGCGCGGCGCGCGCCGGACGTGCCCGCCCGCGCGCACCCGCCCGGCGCCGCAGCCGGTCCTGGCGGTCCATGGCCTCTCCGGCGCGGCTCACGCGAGGTGCTCCTCGGGGCCGCTGCGCGAACCGAAGGCCCACGCCACGACCCGCTCCCACAGCGGGTACAGCACCAGCGTGCCCGCGAACACCAGCGGCACCGTGGTCCGCAGCAGGTCGGCCGTGATCAGGTCCGCGCGCAGCCAGTAGTTCAGGATCAGGAACGCCAGCCACTCGCCCACGACGGCCATCAGGACCGTCAGCAGCATCTGGAACACGCCGCTGTCGGCCACGTAACGCCGCACCAGCAGGGTCAGCAGCGCGCCCCCCGCCACGCCCGCCGCGTGCAGGCCCAGCGCCCCGCTGCCCAGCAGGTCCTGCCCCAGCCCCACCCCGTACGCGGCCAGCACCGCCCAGGGGGGCGGCAGTCGCCACACCAGCGCCGCGCCGGTCAGCAGGAACAGGTCCGGCGCGGGAATGCCCGCCGCGTCCGACAGGCGCGACAGCAGGCCCTGCGCCGCGATCAGCAGCGCGGCGTACACGATCAGTTTGACCCAGCGCAGCGGCCCGCGCGGGACAGGATAGGCGTTTCTCACAGGCCCTCCAGCAGCGTGACGTCCTCGATCACGCCCACGTCCACGCTGGGTTTCACGATGACGGTGCGGCTGATGTCGTTCGGGCCGAGCGGCAGCACCTTCTCGACCGTCCCGACCCGGATCCCGACCGGGAACACCCCACCCAGACTGTTCGTGACGAGCACGTCCCCGACCTTGATCGGCACGCTGCGTGAGAACTCGGCGCGCAGCCGGTCCGGCGGCACGCCCCGCGCCAGTCCGCGCCCGCCCCGGTTGCCCTGCAGGGTCACGCCCACGCTGCTTTCCGGGTCGACCAGCGCCACGACCGTGGACCGCTGCTCGGAGACGCTGGTGATCTGACCGACCAGCCCGGCCGGAACGGTGACCGGCATCCGCAGCCGCACGCCGTCCGCCGAGCCACGGTTCAGGTCCAGCCGCGCCAGCAGCGGACTGGGATCCACCGCGATCACCTGCGCGATCCCCAGTGCGTTCGGGGCCTGCGTGGTCGTGATGTTCATGACCTGCCGCAGCCGCGAGACCTCGCGGCGCAGCAGTTCGTTCTGCTGGCGCAGCGTGTCGTTCTGCTTGCCGAGCGTGCTCACCTGACGGGACAGTTCCCGCTCGTGTACCAGGGTCACGTAGGCGCGGCGCACGTTGTCGGCCGCCACGACCGACGCCTGCGTGATGGGCGCCGTCCCGGCCCGCCACGACGAGGGAGCCACCACCTGAAACCGCGTGGTGACCATGCTGAGAAACAGCAGGCCCAGCGTGACGAACAGGAGTTTCCGGCCCTCGCTCACGCCCCGGCGACCCCCACGGGCCGGTCGGCACCGCGCACGCTGCCCCACACCGGCACGCCCGCGCCGCGCAGCAGCCGGATCACGACCGACAGCGGAAAGCCCACCACGTTCGAATACTCGCCGTCCAGACGCTCGACCAGCGCCATCCCCAGGCCCTGGATGCCGTACCCGCCGGCCTTGTCCAGCCCCTCGCCCGTCGCGGCGTAATGCGCGATCTCGGCGTCGTCCAGCGCGCGGAAGGTCACGCGGGTGCGGGCCACCTCGACCGACTCGGCCGCGCCGTGCAGGGCCGCCACACCGGTATACACGTCATGCGTGCGGCCCGACAGCCGGCGCAGGAACGCCTCGTTCTCGGCGGCCGTGGCCGGCTTGGCCAGCAGGTCCGCGCCCACGGCGACCACCGTGTCGGCCGCCAGCACCACCGCGTCCGGGTGCGCGCGCGCCACCGAGCGGCCCTTGAGCAGCGCCAGCTCCGCTGCCAGCGCGTGCGGGTCCGTCTGGGTGCTGTCCTCGTCCTCGCCGCTGACGATCACCTCGAAGGTCACGCCCAGCCCGCCCAGCAGCTCACGCCGCCGGGGACTGCCGGACGCCAGCACCACCCGCGGCGCGGTGAGGTCCGCGCCGCCTGAAACGCCCGTCATTAGTACCCCTCGCCGCTCTGCTCGCCCGCCACCAGCGCCACGCCGCCCGACGTGCCCAGGCGCGTGGCCCCGGCCTCGATCATGTCCAGCGCGTCCTGGGCGCTGCGCACGCCGCCCGCCGCCTTGATCTGCGCGCGGCCCGCGATGACCTGCGCCATCAGGCGAACGTCGTCCAGGGTCGCGCCGCCCGTGCCGAAGCCCGTGCTGGTCTTCACGAAGTCCGCGCCGCCCAGCACGGCCGCCTCGGTCGCGCCGCGCTTCTGCTCCTCGTTCAGGTAGCAGGTCTCGATGATCACCTTCAGCACCGAGTCCGGAATGGCGCGGCGCACCGCGCGCACGTCGGCCTGCACAGCGTCCCAGTCGTTCGCCAGCGCCGCGCCGATGTGAATCACCATGTCCACCTCGTCCGCACCCGCCTCGACGCTCAGGCGGGCCTCCACAGCCTTCTGGTCCGGGCTGACGGCCCCCAGCGGGAACCCGCACACGGTCGCGACCTTCACGCCGCTGCCTTCCAGTTCGGCTTTCGCCAGCGGGATGAATACCGGATTGATGCACACGGCGTAGAACGAATGCTCACGGGCCTCGGCGCACAGTTTCTGAATATCGCCAGCGGTGGCGGTGGGTTTAAGCAGGGTATGGTCAATGTACGGCGCAAGCTTCACCCCCCCAGCATACGCAGACAAGGGTAAGAAGATTGAACGTCCGGCGCTGGTTGCCCGCTGCGGGGCCGCGCACGCTACCCTGGGAACGCCATGACCGACCAACCCACCCCGCCGCAGGCCGGCCAGCCGTTCCCCGCCTTCGCCCTGCCCGACGCCCAGGGCCGCACCCACACCCTGACCGACTACGCCGGGCAGTACGTGGTGCTGTACGTGTACCCCAAGGACGACACGCCCGGCTGCACGAAAGAAGCCTGCGACTTCCGTGACAACGCCGCCCTGAAGGCCCTGGGGGCCGCCGTGCTGGGCGTCAGCGCCGACGACGCCGGCAGCCACGCCCGCTTCGCCGAGAAGTACTCGCTGCCCTTCCCGCTGCTCAGCGACGACGGCGCGGCCTTCCTGCGCCAGGTCGGGTCGTACGGCACCAAGAACATGTACGGCAAGGTCACCGAGGGCATCAAACGCCAGACGTTCCTGATCGCCCCGGACGGCACCCTGGTGAAATCCTGGCTGGCCGTGAAAGTCGACGGGCACGCCGACCACGTGGCCGCCGCCATCGAGAAACACCGCGCGCAGGAGAACGCGTGAGCGCCGACCTGCACGCCCCCGACCTGGAGGCCCTGAAAAAGGAGGCCGCCATTCGCGCCGTCGCCCTGGTCGGCAGCGGCATGCGCGTGGGCCTGGGCACCGGCAGCACCGCCAAGTACGCCATCGAGGAAATCGGCCGCCGACTGGCCGCCGGTGAACTGAGCGGCGTGACCGGCGTCGCCACCAGCGAGGCCAGTGACGCCCTGGCCCGGCAGGTCGGCATTCCCGTCGAGGCGCTCGACCCGCGCCCGCTGGACATCGCCATCGACGGCGCCGACGAGATCGACCCGGCCCTGAACCTGATCAAGGGCCTGGGCGGCGCACTGCTGCGCGAGAAACTCACCGAGGTGCAGGCCCGGCAACTCGTGATCATCGCCGACCACACCAAACTCGTGACCCGTATCGGTGAGAAGGCCCCGCTGCCCATCGAGATCGCCCGCTTCGGCTTCCTGAGCACCATCGAACGCCTGCGCGCCGTACTGCCCGCCGGCCGCCTGCGCCAGAACGGCGCGCAACCCTACGTGACCGACAACGGCAACCTGATCTTCGACGCACAGATCCCCGAAGGGCACGACATCCACGCGCTCGAACGGCAGCTGAAAGGCACCCTCGGCGTCATCGACACCGGCCTGTTCCTGGGCATGGCGCAGGTGGCGTTCGTCGCCGCGCCCGGCGGCGTGCAGGAACTCCGCCCGCAGTAACGGCGGTCACCCGCAGGAGGGAGGCCCCGGACTTCAGTTGCCGGGGCCTCCCTCCCTGCCATGTGTCCCTGCCGCGAACGGGGGAGAGCCGCGCCCCCCCAGCTCCCCGGATCAGCCCAGGCGGGCCAGTTGCGCGTCGAACGTCGCCCCGTCCCGGGTGGGCAGGTCGCAGGTGCGGTTCACGCACACGAAGCCCAGGCCGCCGCCGGGCCGGGCCTCCAGCACCGGCAGGTCACCGCCCGCCCCCGTGAAGGCCAGCGCCGTGAACGGCAGCGCGTGCCGGGCCGCGACCGCCTCCAGCGGCGCCCGCTCCGGCGGCGTGCCGATGATGGCGACCTCGGTGTGCGGGGCGTGCAGGAACGCGGCGGCCTGCCACAGTCCCCCGAAGCCCCCGGTGGCGGCCAGCATGTCGCCCCGGAAGCTCTGAACGGTGCGCCGGGCCGTGTCCTCGGCGCCCGGCAGCGCGAAGTAGCGGTCCATCCACAGGGCCAGTAGCGCCCCGGCGGCGTTGTCGCTGATCACGGCGCTGTCGAAGCCCTGCGCCTGCCGGGTCAGCAGCGCTTCGGCCTGCCCGCCGGACGCCATGAACACGCCCGCCTCGTCGTTCCAGAAGTCCCGCTGCGTGACCTGCCACAACTCGCGCGCCCAGTGCAGGTGCGCCGGGTCGCCGCCCGCCTGGAACAGCGCGACCAGCCCCAGCGCGTACAGCGCGTGATCCTCCAGCAGGCCCTCCACGCGAGCCTGGGCGCCGCTCCAGACGTGCCGCAGCGTGCCGTCCGGCCGCCGCAGGTGCGCGCGCACGAAGTCGGCGTTGCGGCGCGCGACCTCCAGGTACGCGGGTTCGCGCAGGATCCGTGCGGCGTCCGCGAAGGCCGCCAGCGCCAGCCCGTTCCAGGAGGTCAGGACCTTGTCGTCCGTGCCGGGCTGCGTCCGCGCCTGCCGCGCCGTCAGCAGCCGCGCCTTCAGGCCGTCCAGGCGGGCCTGCACGTCCTCTTCCGGCTGGCCCAGCCCGGCCGCCAGATCCGGCACGGGCAGCGCCACGAACGGCACGGAACGCCGACCGTACGCGCGCTGGTGCGGGTCCTCGAAGTTGCCGGGGTCCGTGATGCCCAGGTGCCGCGCGATCAGCGCCGCGTCCTCCTCGTGGCCCGGCCCGCCGGCCGCCAGCGCGGCCTGCACCTCGGCGGGCGTCCAGGTGAACGTCAGGCCCTCCACGCCGCCGTCCGGGGTGGGCGTGTCGGCGTCCTGGGCGCTGTAGAACCCGCCCTGCGGGGCGAGCATCTCGCGGCGCAGGTACTCCAGCGCGGCCCGCGCCGCCTGCGCGAACGCCCCGTCACCGCTCACCTGATAGGCGCGCAGCAGTGTGCGGGTCAGCTGCGCGTTGTCGTACAGCATCTTCTCGAAGTGCGGCACCCGCCACGCGTCGTCCACGCTGTAGCGGTGAAAGCCGCCGCCCAGCTGGTCGTGCAGGCCGCCCGAGAGCATCCGCCGCAGCGTGTGCAGCGCCATCAGACGCCCGTCCGGGCGGGTCAGCAGGAAATCCAGCGTGGTCGGCGCCGGGAATTTCGGCGCGCCGCCGAAGCCCCCCCGGTCCGCGTCGAAGGCGCGGCGCAGGTTCTCCACACCCCGCTCCAGCAACTCCGGCCCGAACGCCCCGTCGGACGGGCGGGGACGGGCGGCCTCGCGCACATGCTCGGTCAGCGCCTGCGCGTTCCCCAGCAGCTTGCCGCGTTCCTCACGCCACGCGCGCTCCACGCTGCCCATGACCCGCATGAAACTCGGCAGGCCGTGCCCGTCCTGCGGCGGGAAGTACGTCCCGGCGTAGAACGGCTCGCCCGACGCGGTCAGGAACACCGTCATGGGCCACCCGCCCTGCCCGGTCAGCGCCTGCGTGGCCGCCATGTACACCGCGTCCACGTCCGGACGTTCCTCGCGGTCCACCTTCACGTTCACGAAGTGCCGGTTCATGAACGCCGCCGTCGCCTCGTCCTCGAAACTCTCGTGCGCCATCACGTGACACCAGTGGCAGGTCGAGTACCCCACCGACAGCAGCACCGGCACGTCGCGCCGCGCCGCCTCCGCGAACGCCTCCTCGCCCCACGGCCACCAGTCCACCGGGTTGCCGGCGTGCTGCGCGAGGTACGGACTGCTTTCCTGGGCCAGTCGGTTCATGCTGCCCACCCTAGCGCCCCGGCCCGCACCGCCGGGCAAACATGAATGCCGCGCCGAGTAGACTTCACACCCGCCCGCGCCCGCGCAGGCCGCACACTGGGGCGCATGGCCCAGCCCTCCAGCGCGACCCCCGACCTGACCTCCTTTCAGAATCCCGTCCGGATTCGCGCGGGCTTCCGCCTGACCTTCGACGTTCCGTTCCCCACCCCCATGCTGTTCGTGGTGCAACCCGCCGACCGCCTGCACCCCACCGGCACCCGCCAGCGCATCGAGGATCAGCGGCCACTGGGGGCGGCGCAGGGCATCCACTCGTACACAGACACGCACGGCAACACCGTCTGGCGCGCCCTGGCGCCCGCCGGGACCTTCACGGTCGGGCACGACCTGATCGCGCTGATCAGCCGCAACCCGGACCCGACCCTGCCGACCCTACCGAAAACCCCGGTCGAGGCGCTGCCGGACGAGGTCCTCACGTACCTGCTGCCCAGCCGCTACGTGGACAGCGACCTGATCAGCGACGACGCCTGGGCGCGCTTCGGGCATATTCAGGGCGGCTGGGCGACCGTGCAGGCCATCAGCGACCACCTGTACGGCGCGTGCGTGTACGGCTCGGGCAGCACCAGCGCCACCACCGCCAGTCAGGCGCTCGCCAGCGGCCGCGCCGTGTGCCGGGACTTCGCGCACATGGGCGTCGCGTACTGCCGCGCCCTGAACATCCCCGCCCGGTACGTGTGCGGCTACCTGCCCGACATCGACATCAAACCCGATCCGGTCCCCATGGACTTCCACGCGTGGTTCGAGGCCTACCTGGACGGCCAGTGGCGTACCTTCGACGCCCGCCACAACCGGCCCCGCGCCGGACGGATCGTGATCGCGCAGGGCCGCGACGCCTCGGACGTCGCCTTCACCACCACCTTCGGAAACGCCCGCCTGACCAGCATGACCGTCTGGGCCGACGAGGCCCCGGACGGCATGACCCTGAACGACCCACCCAACCCGCGCGTGTTCTGATGCGGACTCCGAGTGAATGGCTTACAGAGCCGTTCAATCCGAGCGGATGCGACTCGTAGAGCTGCCCCGCAGAGCGGGAGAGAAACGGGTTCCGGGCGTGGAGTTGACCACCCGGTGATGTTCCGGGTTGTCAACGAAACAGACGGAATCCGTATGACACGGGGCAGGAGCCCGCACGGGGGCCGACCGCTGGTAAACTCCCAGGTTATGGACCTCAAGGCTCAACTCAAACAGGCGGTCGAGACGGCGGCCGCTGCACTCGGCGCGCCGCTCGACGTGGCGATTCAGGAAACCCCGGCCACCAAACCCGGCGATTACGGCACGCCCGCCGCGTTCCAGATTGCCAAGGCGATCGGCGGCAACCCCGCGCAGGTCGCGCAGCAGCTCGCGCAGACGGTCGTGCTGCCGCAGGGCATCAGCCGCGTGGAGGCCGCCGGGCCGTTCCTGAACTTCTTCGTGGACGTGGCCGCGTTCGTGCGCGGCGTCGTCGAGCAGCCCTTCGCCATGCCGGCCCTGAACGGCAAGGTCGTGATCGAGCACACCAGCGTCAACCCGAACAAGGAACTGCACGTCGGGCACCTGCGAAACGTGGTGCTGGGCGACTCCATGGCGCGCATCTTCCGCGCGGCCGGGCACACGGTCGAGGTGCAGAACTACATCGACGACACCGGCCGTCAGGCCGCCGAGAGCCTGTTCGCCGCCGCGCACTACGGCCTGACCTGGGACGGCATCCAGAAGTACGACCACTGGATGGGCGAAGGCTACGTGCGCCTGAACGCCGACCCCGCCAAGGCCGAACTGGAAGGCGGGATCACGGCGATCATGCACCGCCTGGAAGCCGGTGAACTGCGCGGCGAGGTCGAGAAGATCGTCCACGCGCACCTTCAGACCTGCTTCCGACTGGGCGCCCGCTACGACCTGCTGGCCTGGGAGTCCGACGTGGTCGGCAGCGGCTTCCTCGGGCACGGCCTGAACATCCTGGAGGGCAGCCCGTACACCAGCCACCCCACCGAGGGCAAGTTCGCCGGGGCGTTCGTGATGGACGTGTCCGCGTTCATGCCCAACCTGGAGGAATCGAACGTGGTGCTGCGCCGCACGGACGGCACCGCCATGTACGTCGCCAAGGACGTGGGCTACCAGTTCTGGAAGTTCGGGCTGTTCGAGGGCATGAAGTTCAAGCCGTTCACCACCGACCCCGAAGGCAACACCATCTGGACCAGCGCCCCAGACGGCCAGCCCGACACCGAAGGCCGCTTCGGGCACGCGCAGGAAGTCATCAACGTGATCGACTCCCGCCAGGAACACCCGCAGAAGATCGTCAAGGCGTCCCTGGGCGTGGCGGGCGAGACCGAGAAGGAAGCCCGCTCCATTCACCTGTCGTACGCCTTCGTGACCCTGGAAGGGCAGACCATCAGCGGCCGCAAGGGCGTGACCGTCAGCGCCGACGCCGCCATGGACGAGGCGCAGACCCGTGCCCTGGCGGCCCTCACGGAACTCAACCCGGCCCTCGCCGCCCGCGAGGACGCCGCCGAGATCGCCCGCCGCATCGGCATCGGCGCCATCCGCTTCGCCATGCTGAAGGCCGAACCCACCCGCAAGATCGACTTCCGCTGGGAGCAGGCCCTCGCCCTGAACGGCGACACCGCCCCCTACGTGCAGTACGCCGCCGTCCGCGCCGCGAACATCCTGCGCAAGGGTGCCGAGGCCGGGTACGCCACCGACGGCACCGGCGCGGCCTGGGACGCCCTGCCCGACATCGACCTCGCGCTCGCCAAGACGGTCGCCAAACTCCCGGAAGTCGTCGCGCAGAGTGTGCGCGCGCACTCCCCACACGTGGTCGCGCAGTACGCACTGGACCTCGCCACCGCCTTCAACGCCTGGTACAACGCCAGGGACAAGCAGGGCAAACCCGCCACGAACGTGCTGGCCAGCCCCGAGGGCCTGCGCGAAGCCCGCCTCGCCCTGGTGGCCCGCCTGCGCGTGGCCTTCGAGGAGACCCTGGCCCTGATCGGCATCGAGATTCCCGCCGCGATGTGACACGGACTCGGGTGGAATGGCTGGCAGGGCCGTTCCACCCGCGCGGAGCCGATGAGAATTACAGAGATGGGCGGCCCCGCGAGAAGCTGGGGCCGCCCACCTGCTTTCAGGCCGGGGTCAGTTCACGCGGACGCTGTTGGCGAGGTTGCGCACGACCGCCTCGTTGCGGCTGTAATCCTTGACGTTCCCGGCGATGGTCATGACCAGCATGCGGCCGCCGACGCTGGTGACCATCAGTTCGCGGCGCAGTTCGTCGCCCTGGCTGGGGGTGGTGAACACGAACTGCGCCCAGGGGGAACCGCCGAGCGTGACGAGGTTCGCCTTGAGCGTCTTGACGTTCGGTACCTGCGCGCGGATCACGCCGGGGAACTGCTCGACGAGTTTGGAGACTTCGTTCGCGGCGAGTTTGCTGGCGCGCCACTCGAAGGCGACGCTGACCTTGCGGTCCTCGGTCATGAACACGGCGTCCGGGCGGCCGGCGGCGCTGGGGAAGGCGCTGCGGATGCCGGCGGCGCTGAGGGTCAGCATTTTCGCGTTCGGTTCGACGGTCACGGGGACGTTGCCGAGCTTCACGGGCGCGGCGGCTGCGAAGCCGGTCAGGAGGAGGCCGGCAGCGAGCGTCAGGGTCAGGGAGCGGGGCTTCATGTTGTCGTCACCCTACGCGGTCCCCTGCCGGACCTCATGAACTGAACATGAGGAACGTGCGGGGGGCGTCAAGTGGCGGTCAGCCGGGCGGGGTGGGCCGGGTGGGCCGGGCAGGGCGCGAAGGTCACGGCCTGCCCAGGTCATCGAGCAGGAACCGGGCGGCGCGTCCGCCGATCATCATGCTCGTGGCGTTGGTGTTCGCGTGAATGATGCGCGGCATGACGCTGGCGTCCGCGACCCACAGGCCCCGCGCGCCCCGCAGCGCCAGCTGGCGGTCCACGACGGCGTCCGGTCCGTCGCCCAGCGCGGCCGTCCCGACCGGGTGGTACAGCGTGGCGCATTCCTGCTGCACGTGGCGGCGCAGGCCCGCGTCGGTGCGCACGCCCTCGCCCGGCAGGACTTCCGCGCCGCGCAGGCCCGACAGCGGGGCCGAGGCGGCGATGTCACGGGCCTGCCGCACGCCCGCGATCAGGCTCTGCACGTCCCGTTCGTCCGACAGGTACGCCGGGTCGATGACCGGCGCGGCCTGCGGATCGGCGGACGCCAGCGTGATCCGCCCGCGACTGTGCGTGTCCACCAGCACCGGCCCGACCGTGAAGTGGTCGCCGGGTTCGGTCTTCGCGCCGTGATCCCGGAAGTACGCCGGGCCGAAATGAAACTGGATGTCCGGGTCGTCCGTGCGCGCGTCCAGGCCGGGCCGGGCGTGCGAGAACGCGCTCGCCTCGGCCACGTTGCTGCTCAGGGGACCGCTGCGGTCCCACAGGTAGCGGGCCAGCGCCTCGGCCTGCGGCACGCGGTCCAACGAGGTCAGGCGCGAGCGCGTGATGACCGGCACCGCCAGGTGATCCTGCAGGCCGCCGCCCACGCCCGGCAGCTCCAGCTGCGTCCCGATGCCGTGCCGGTGCAGCTCCGCGTGCGGCCCGACGCCCGAGAGCATCAGCAGTTGCGGGGTCTGCACCGCGCCCGCCGCGAGCATCACCGCGCCCGCCGGGGCGTCCAGCGTGCGCCCCTGCCAGCGCAGCCGCACGCCCGAGGCGCGCAGCGTGTCGCCGCGCCCGGACCACAGCACCCGCAGGACGTGCGCGCCGGTCAGGACCGTCAGGTTCGGGTGGTTCAGGACGGGGCTCAGGAACGCCCGGAAGGCGCTGTAGCGTTCGCCGCGCCGGTGGTTGCTTTCGAGCAGCGCCGCGCCCTCCAGCACCCCGTCGTTGAAGGTGCGGGCGACCGGGACACCCAGTCCCAGCGCCGCCGAGCGCACGAACGCCTCGCTCAGCGCGTGCGACCCGGCCCGCGCGCCCGCCGGCATCGGGCCGTCCGTGCCGCGCGCCCCGGACGGCTCACCCCGGAAGGCCTCCTGCGCCCGGAATTCCGGCAGCACGTCCTCCCAGGTCCAGCCCTCGCCCCAGCCGTCGAAGTCCCGCCTGGAACCGCGAATCCAGATGGTCGCGTTGATGGCGCTGCTGCCGCCCAGCACCTTCCCGCGCGGCCAGTAGAACGCCCGGCCGCCCGCGTGCTCCTGCGGGGTGGTCGTCAGGTTCCAGTCCACGGCGCTGCGGAACAGTTTCGGGAACGCGCCGGGCGCGCGGATCAGCGGATGCCGGTCCGGGCCGCCCGCCTCCAGCAGCAGCACCCGCAGGCCCGCGTCCAGCAGCCGCCGCGCCGCGACACACCCGCCCGACCCGGCCCCCACGATGACGACGTCCGCGCGCGGGCGCGACTCCAGTGAATTCGGTTTCATTTGCACCGAGTATAGACCCGCCCCCGACCCGCACGGCCCGCCGCCCGCTACACTCCCCTGCATGAGTGGCCTGACGTTCCCCACCGGCTTCACCGCCGCCGCCATGGCGGCCGGTATCAAACCCAGCGGCAAGACCGACCTGAGCGGCGTGACCAGCGCCCGCGACTGCACCTGGGCCTTCGCGGGCACGCGCAGCACCACCGCCGCCGCCTGCGTCACCCGCAACCGCGACCTGTACGCGCAGGGCACGCCCGTGCGCGCCCTGCTGGTCAACGCCGGCAACGCGAACGCCGCCACCGGCCGGCGCGGCGCGAACGACAACGCCGACATGGCCGACGCGCTGGGCAGCGTCCTGAACGTGGACCCGGAGGCCGTCCTGACCGCCAGCACCGGCATCATCGGACACCTGCTGCCCATGGACAGGGTCCTGAGTGGCATCGAGCACCTCCCGGACGAACTGGACAGCGCCGCCGACCCCTTCGCCGCCGCGATCATGACCACCGACACGCACCCCAAGACCGCCAGCGTCACCCTGGGCAGCGGCGCCCGCATCGTCGGCACCGCCAAGGGCAGCGGCATGATCCACCCGGACATGGCGACCATGTTCGCCTTCGCCTTCACCGACGCACAGATCGACCAGACGGCGCTGCGCGAGGCGTTCCCCGCCATCGTGAACCGCACCTTCAACGCCGTCACCGTGGACGGCGACACCAGCACCAACGACATGGCCATCGTCCTGTGCAACGGCGAGGCCGGACCCGCCGACCTGACCGAGTTCCTGACCGCCCTGGAAGGCGTCATGCGCGACCTGGCCCGCCAGATCGCCGCCGACGGCGAGGGCGCCACCAAACTCCTGACCGTGCAGGTCAGCGGCGCCGCCAGCGAGGCCGAAGCGCTGGCCGCCGCCCGTACCTGCTGCGTCAGTCCCCTGCTGAAAAGCGCCGTTCACGGCAACGACCCCAACTGGGGCCGCGTGATCATGGCGGTGGGCCGCAGCGGCGCACAGGCGAACATCGAACGCCTGACCGTCAGCGTGCAGGGCCACCCCGTCTTCGGCGGCAAGCCGCTCCCGTACGACGACGCGCAGGTCAGCGCCAGCATGAAAGCAGAGGAGGTCGTGTTCACCATCGACCTCGGCGTTGGCGACGCGCGCGGCGAGGCCTGGGGCTGCGACCTCAGCGCCGAGTACGTCAGCATCAACGCCGACTACACGACCTGAACCGGGAGGCGGGCCGTTCACGGTTCCTTGCCGGTCACGCGGCCGTGCCTGCCGCGCGACGTAGGGTGCAGGCATGTCAGGTTCCCCTGCTCCCCTCGTTCGTGGCTCGGCGCTGGCGCGTCCGCTGGACTTCTCGTACCCGTCTAACCGGGTCGCGGCGGCCGGAAGTGCTGGGGCGGCGCTGCTGGCCCTGGCGTTCGGGCGGCCCTGGGCGCAGGCGGTGGGTGTGGGGGGCGCGGCCTTCCTGGCCTGGGCCACTGCGCGGGAACTCGACCCGGACCACCCGGTCACGGCGAACGCGGCGCTGCCGGTCGCGGCGGCCGTGGCCCTGCTGGGCGGCGCGGGCAACCCCCTGGCAGGACTGGCGGTCCTGAGCGGCGTGCGGCTGATCGCGGGTACGACCGGCGAACCCGCCACCCGCGCCGATCACGCCGGAATGCTGGTGCAGGCGCTGCTGGCCGGAGCGTCCGGCGAGCGGGCCGCCGCGTTCCTGGCCGGCGGCGCGCCCCTGCTGACCGCCGAGGCGCGCAGCGCCCTGCCCGCCGCCGGGGCCCTGATGCCCACCCTGCACCGGCAGGCGGGGTTCTCGTGGGGATCGGCGCTGCTGGCCGCCTCGGTCCTGCCGCTGGCAGGCATCCTGACCGCCCCAGAGGCCGTCACAAGCGTCTGTGACCGCGCCGGGCGGCCCGTGCGTGCCCAGGAGGTACAACTGGCCCGCCACGCCGCCGTCCTCACCCTGGGAGCCGGGCTGCTGTCGCGCCGCACGCGCGGTCTCGTGCCGCTGGCCGCCGCGCTGCTGACCGTCGCCGCCCGCCGGGCCGGCAGCGGCACCTGAACCGCCCTGACCTGAAACAGGTCGCCTTGATCTGACCTTCATACGCCGGGCGGCGTTCACGAAACCGTCAGCGTTCTGACACCGCGCTCCGGGCAGCCCCTCTTACGCTGAAGGTATGACCGGACTCCCCAGGCAAGTCACGCTGCTGCTCGTCACGCTGCTCACGCTCGTGATGAACTACCTCAGTAACGCCCTTCCACTCTTCGGTAACTCGAACAAGGAGGTCAGTGACGCCCTCCCGAACGCCTTCACGCCCGCCGGCCTGACGTTTGCGGTGTGGGGTCCCATCTTCCTGGGGCTGCTGGTCTTCGCCGTGTACCAGGCACTGCCCGCCCAGCGCGGCCCCCGGTTTGATCGGCTGTTCTGGCCGTTCCTGCTGGGCAACCTGCTGAACGTCTCCTGGCTGCTGGCCTTCCAGAGCCTGAACTTCGGCCCCAGCGTCATCATCATGCTGGCCCTGCTCGCCAGCCTGATCTGGCTGTACCTGACGGTGCGCAGCCTGCCGGCCCAGGGCGCGGAACGCTGGACGCTCGCGCTGCCCACCTCGCTGTACCTGGGCTGGATCAGCGTCGCCACCATCGCCAACATCACCGCCTTTCTGGTCAGCGCCGGGGTCACGGGCGGCGCGCTGGGCCTCAGCGCCCCCGTCTGGAGCGCCGTGCTGGTCGTGATCGCCGCCGTGATCGGCGTGTTCTTCCTGGTGCGCTTCCGCGACTACGCCTTCGCAGCCGTGCTGCTGTGGGCCTTCTACGGCGTGTACGTCGCCCGCCCGGACGCCGCGACCGTCGTGACGGGGGTCGCCGTGGCTGCCGTGGTCGTGATCCTCGGCGCGCTGCTCAGCCTGCGCGGCCGCCGCCCGCTGATGTAATCCGGACTCCGCCTGATGCGGGTCCGGCAGGGAACAAGTGGGGGGGCGGGCCAGTCAGCGGCTCCGCCCCCCACGTCCTGACCGCCCAGCCGTTAGACTGCGGTTCCATGCCTGCGTCCGACACGCCCCTCGCCCTGATCGGCTACCCCGCCTCGGCCGCCCGCGCCCTGCGGGACCTGGGCCTGATCGCCGTCAGTGTCCCCACCGACGACACCCGCGCCGTGCTGGACGCCTGCCGCACCCTGCGATTCACGGGGGCGCTCGTGCACGACAGCCAGCAGGTCCACCTGCTGGACTCCGTCACGCCCGACACGGCCGCCCGGCGCGTGGGCCGCGTGGACGCCGTGTCGTTCGCCGGGACCCTCAGCGGCACCTTCGCCCTGACCGACGCCCTGAGCGACACCCTGGAAGCCAGCGGGTACGCCACGCGCGGCGCGAGCGCCCTGCTGATCGGCCTGGACGCCCACGACCTCGCGCTGGCCCTGCCGCTGGCCCGCCTGGGCTTCACGGACATCGGCGTGGCCGCCGAGAGCCTCCCGGAAGCGGAACGCGCCGCCCGCGACCTGCCGGCCGGCCTGCGCGCCTACCCGCTCAGCCGCCGCGACCCCAGCTGCCGCACGTACGCCGAACGCGCCGACCTGATCGTCCTGACCGCCGGCCCGCTGCCCGGCGGACTGGTGCAGCCGTACCACACCCTGATCGACCTGACCGGCCGCGCGGACGCCAGCAGCAGCGGCGCCAGCAGCGTCGACCTGAGCCGCCTGCCGCTGCGCCGCCTCGCGCGGCAACTCGCGCACGCCACCGGCCAGCGTTTTCATCCCGACGAACTCGAACCGGTCCTTCCGGCGCTGAGCAGCTGACGGGCGTCAGCCGCCGGCCCACTTCCCACTACCTACGCTTACACGGGTTCCGTTTGTTTCGCTGACAATCCGGAACTTCACCGGATTGCCAGCTCCACGTCCGGGACCCGCCCTGCTCCCACTCTGCGGGGCAGCTCTACGGGTCGCATCCGCTCGGATTGAACGGGTTTCGCAACCCATTCAATCGGAGTCCATTACACGCTCAGTTGCACGATCAGGCGTTCCAGGGCCACTCCGGCGTCCAGGCCGCGTTTCATGGCCAGGTCGGCAGCCAGGATGCGTTCCAGGTGCGTGCGGATTCTGGCCTCGTTCAGGCGGCGCGCGACTTCCAGGGCTTTCTTGGCGGGGTAGGGTTTCACGCCGAGTTTCTGCGCGGCGACGGCCTCGGTCACGCGGCCGTCCTGCTGTTGCAGGGCGACGCAGCGGGCCACGAGGCTGTACTGCCAGACGACGGCGCCCATCATCTTGAAGGGGTCCTCGCCGGAGGCCAGCAGGCGGCGCAGTTGCGTGACGGCCTCGCCGGGGCGGCCGGCGGTGGCGGCGCCCAGCATGGCGAAACTGTCGCCCGGCGGTTCGCGCCCCACGACGCGCTGCACGGTGTCACGGGTGAACGGGCCGTCCAGCAGCGCGAGTTTGTTCAGTTCCCCGGCGATCCCTGCGAGGTCCGGGCCGAACACCTCGGCGAGGTAGGCGCTGGCGTCCCGGTCGAGATTCAGTTTCTGCCGCTTGCAGCGCTGCACGACCCAGCCGGTCACGTCACCGGGTTTGCTGGGGGCGGGGGACGCGACGATCTCGCCGCGCGCCTCGTACAGCTTGACGCGCGTGGCGGGCGGCGACTCGTCGAGCACGGCGACCGTGACGGCCGCCGAGGCCAGCAGTTCCAGCAGCGCTTTGTCGGGCTTCACGCCCTCGAAATCCACGATCAGGCCGCCGTCTCCGAACAGGCCCGGCGACAGGTGCGGGCGCAGCGTGTCGGGCGTGACGTCCTCGCCCGCCAGGCGCGGCAGGTCGCGGGCGTTCAGGCCGCGCGCGGCCAGCGTGTCACGCAGCGTCTCGTCGGCCAGGAAGCGGTTGCCGGTGAAGGCGATCAGGGTCACGCGCTGGCGTCCAGGTTGCCGGGGCGGGGCAGCGGCAGGTCCGGCAGGCCGAGTTCCTGCCGGGCGGCGCGCAGGTCCGCGGCCATCCGGGCGGCGCTCAGGGGCCGCTCGGAACGGTCACGGGACAGCGCCGAACGCATCAGCGGGTGCAGGGGGGCCGGGCCGGGCAGCGCCTCGCGCCGCTCACGGATACCGGCCAGCCACCCCAGCGCGTCCTCGTACGGGGGGTGCCCGGCGAGGCAGTCGAACAGCAGCACGCCCACCGAGTACAGGTCGCTGCGCGGGTCGCCCCGCACGCCCAGGAACTGCTCGGGCGCCATGAAGTGCGGCGTGCCCATGCGGGTGCCGCTGTGAATGTCGAGCGGCAGCGACCGCGAGTGGCTCATGCCGAAGTCGATCACGCGGACATTCTGCCAGCCGGGTTCGCCGCCCAGCAGCATCACATTCTCGGGTTTCAGGTCGTGGTGCGTGACGCCCACCGAGTGCAGGTACTCCACGGCGCTCAGGACGCCGCCCGCCACCTCGGTCGCCTCGGCCTCGCCCAGCGGCCCGCGCTCCAGCCGCTCGCGCAGCGTGCCGCCCTCGATGAACTCGAAGATCAGCTGCGTGGGCGTCAGGGCCAGCAGGGACGCCACCAGCGGGTGACGCAGGCTGGCCGCGACCCGCCCCTCGTGCTGGAAGCGGGCCAGCGAGTCCGGGTCCTCGGCGACCAGGGTCTTCACGAACACGCGCCGGCCGTACCAGAGGGCTGATTCGCTGTACACGCCGGGCTGTTCGGCCAGCGGGGCCCGGTCGGTCAGGGGTTGGGTGGTGGGGTATTCCTGCATCAAGCTCACTGATGTAAAGTCTTTCACACCCGCTGCCGTTCAGCGAGGCGTGCGGCACATTCTACCCCCGACAGGCGTCCCCACGGGCCCCCCATCCGCGCTGCGTCATACGGATTCCGTTTGTTTCGCTGACAGATCGGAACACCACCGATCTGTCAGCTCCACGTCCGGAACCCGTTTTTCTCCTACTCGCTCCGCTCGGATTGAATGGGCTGCAAAGCCCATTCAATCGGAGTCCGTATCAGCGGGCGACTGGCCGGCTGGGAATGCCGGACGCGGCGGGCGGCGGAGCGGCCGTACCCGAAGCGCCCGGACCCGAAGCAGCTGAACTCGAAGCGGCCGGGCCCGAAGCAGCTGGGGGCGACCATTCCAGCGTCTCGAGGCGCGTGAAGAAACCCGCCAGTCTCTGCGCGACGGCCGGTGTGAAGCGGTTGGCCCCCAGGTGAGGGCCGGTCACGGGCAGAAACTCGCTCACGCCGGGCTGCGCGTGGGCCAGCAGGCGGTCACTGTTCGCGCTGGCCTTCACGGTCGTGTCCTCCAGGCTGCTGATCACGAACAGCGGCAGGGGCGACTGGCGCGTCAGTAGCTGCTGCGGGTTCAGTTCGGCGCTGGGCGGCGTGGCGCGGCCGTACGCGGCCTCGATCTCCAGGCGGCGGGACAGGGCCGAATCCCAGGCGAGTTCCAGGTCCGTCCAGGCGTCGATCAGGGCCACGCCCCGCACCGGGTACGGCGAGCCGGGCAGGGCGCTGCGCAGCGCCATCAGGCCGCCCATGCTCAGGCCCAGCGCGTACGTGCGGCCGCTCCACTGAAAGCGGCGGATGGCGGCGGCGTGCGCCGCGCCGGCCTCGGCCAGCCCCTGCGGACTGCCCCAGCTGAGCGTCCCCCCGTCGCTGCTCAGCAGGACCGCGAAATTGGCGCGCAGCAGCGCCTGCGCCAGCGTCTGCACCTGCGGACTGTCCCGCAGTCGCTCGGGGCCCTGACCGCGCGGGTGCGACACCACGACCAGCGGGCAGGCCCGCACCGCGCAGGTCGCCGGAGCCTGAAACAACGACGGAGTGGCGCCGCCCAGCTTGATCCAGCGGCCCGTGTCGGCCGGCTGCGCGGCGCTGCCCGGCACCGGCGGAAGCGACGCCTGAACCGCAGAACCCCGCGCTGCCTGCGCGCCTGCCGGGACGCCCACGGCACTCAGGACCGTGGCGAGCAGGGCCGCTGCGAGCCTCACACTGCCACGGAGACGGATGGACCCACGCTTTCCTGGGCTGGAAACGAAGTAGACGGAATCCGGATGACCGGACACGGAGGGAGACACCTTCACGGAGCGGCACTGTAGCGCGCCGGCCCGACGAGTACCTGACTGGACACTCATCAGGACGCCGGTTTCAGGCGGCGGGGACTGGCGGGCGGTCATCAGCGGCCGAACAGCAGGGTTCCCAGGCGGGTGTTCAGCAGCGCCCGGCCCAGCAGGGCAGGAATCAGCAGCGCCAGCAGCGCGTACACCCCCGAGGTCAGGGCCACCTGCGTGGGCGTGCCGTCCGGCGCGTTCCAGCGTTCCAGCGCCTGCAGCAGCGCCGGGTGAATCAGGTACACCTGCAGGCTGACCGTTCCCAGCGTCGCCAGGGCCGCCTGGGCGCGCGACCCGCCGCGCTGGATGCGGTGCGCGGCGCCCAGCAGGGTCAGGGCCGTCAGGCTGGTGAACACCCAGCTCAGGGTGCTGTACACGACCGGCGTGACCGGCACGCCCCGCACGTACGACAGCGCCGCCGGCAGGTACGCGGCGTACGCGACGACCAGCGCGGGCAGCACCACCCAGCGCCGCCGCCGCCACCACGCCGGGAACTCGTCAAGCCGCGCGCCGACCGCCATGCCCAGCGTGATGGGCAGCAGGTACCACAGCACCGTACTGGCCGGGAACGGCAGGCGCAGCACCTCGCGGTTCAGGAAGTACGCGCCCAGTTGCAGCGCCAGTCCGGTCAGCAGCGCGGCCGTGATGCCCGGCCGCCGCCGCGCCAGCGGCAGCAGCAGCGGCAGCACCAGGTAGACCTCCAGCGCCACCAGCAGGAAGTACAGGTGGTAACTGGCCTTGCCGTTCGACAGGTAGAACCACCAGCGGTCCGGGTCCGTCAGCGTCTCCGGGGGCCGCTGCCCGCTCAGGACGTACCACAGCATGTACAGCGCGCTCCACAGCAGGTAGGGCCAGCCGCCGCGCGTCAGCCGCCGCCAGAAGTAGCGCCGGGGCTCGAAACGGCGCAGCAGGCTGCGGGTCAGGACCACCGCCGACAGGAACACGAAGGCCGGCACCGCGAAGTGCAGCGTGCGGTTCAGGACCGTGACCGCCTCGTGCGACAGCGTTCCCGGCGTCAGGTACCGCAGCGCCATGCCGGTCGTGTGGTGCAGCACGACCTCCAGGATGGTCAGCCCACGGAACACGTCGATCATGGTCAGCGGCGCCCGCGTCGGTGAGGGGACGGTTCCGGCAGGCGCGGCAGGAACGGGGGAGGCGGGGTCAGACATCAGCGGTCTACCGTAGCGCACGCGGGCGCGGGCCGGATGTGCGCCCCGCGCGCAGACCGGGGGCGCGCGGCCCTGCGTGGACGCTCAGGAACGGCCCCGGACCTCGAAGCCCTCGGCCGTGAGGATACTGGCGGCGCGCTGCACGTCCTCGGGGGATTCCAGGCCCAGCCGGACCGCGCCGCCGTCCTCGCGGATGGCGAGCACCTCGATGTCCTTGATGTTCACGCCGTGCGCCCCGAGCGTCTGCGTGACCGCCCCCAGCTGGTTCGGGCGGTCCGGGACGGCCACCACCAGGTCGTGCCGCTGCGGCAGCAGGCTGCGCTTCACGATCGGCAGGCTGTCGCGGGTGCGTTTGCCTTCCAGCGCGGCGGCCAGCAGTTCCTCCGGTTCGTCCAGATCCGCTTCCAGCCGCTCGAGCTGCCCCCGGAACCGGGCCAGCGCCTCGCGCAGCGCGGCCTTGTTCTCCACGACCATGTCGCGGCTCATGCGGGGGTCGCCGCTCGCCACGCGCGTCAGGTCACGGAACCCCCCGGCGGCCAGCAGGCTCAGGCGTTCGTCCCGCGCGACCATGTGCGTCATGGCCAGACTCGTCAGGTACGGCAGGTGACTGATGGTCGCCACCAGCGCGTCGTGCGCGTCGGGCGGCATCACGACCGGCGCGGCGCCCAGCGACTCGACCAGGGTGCGCGCGCGGCTCAGGGCCGTCAGGGGCGTGTGATCGGTGGGCGTCAGGACCCACACGGCGTTCTCCAGCAGGGCCGCGCGGGCGTGCGTCACGCCGCCCCGTTCGCTGCCGGCCATCGGGTGGCCCGCCACGAAGGACCGCACGCCCAGCCGCTCCATCTCGGCCGCGATGCCGCCCTTCACGCTGCCCACGTCCGTCACGAGCGCCTGCGGGTTCAGGAACGGCGCGAGGTCACGGGCCAGCGGCGCCAGCGCCCGCATCGGCGCGGCCAGCACCACCAGGTCCGCCGCGCGCAGCCACTCGCCCGGCGCGGTCTGAATCTCGTCGACCACGCCCAGCGCCAGCGCCTCGCGCAGCACGGCGGGACTGGCGTCCAGGCCGATCACGCGCCGGGCCAGCAGCCGCTGCCGTAACCCCAGCGCCACGCTCCCCCCGATCAGGCCCACGCCCGCCACGACCGCCGTGTCGAACAGGGCAGGGGGCGCGGGGGGCGTGCTGGAGGAATCTTGCGTCATAACGGCGAGGCTAGCATGACCCCGCACGCCGCCCGGCCGGGGCGTCTGAACACGTTGCACAGGTGAACACGTGGCACAGAGCGGTGGCAGGGCGCAGGCAGTGCAGAGGTAGGAGTGCAGAGGTGGGCGTGGTCTACAACCCACGCCCCATCATGCCGGCGCCCCTGCTACAGTCCGCTGGTGCCTGGACCTGAAGTGCTGCTGTACGGCCTGCCGCTCGCCTTTCTCGCGGGGTTCATCGACGCGGTCGCGGGGGGCGGCGGCACGATCACGCTGCCCACGCTGCTGTTCATGGGACTCAGCCCGGCGCAGGCGGTCGCCACGAACAAACTGCTGGCGATCTTCGGGTCCGGCAGCGCCACCGTGCAGTACTGGCGCAGCGGGCACGTGGAGCGGGCGCTGGTGCTGCGCCTGATTCCGCTGGCCCTGATCGGCAGCGCGCTGGGGGCGTTTCTGGTGCAGTTCGTGGACCCGGACGCCTTCCGAACCCTGATCGGCGTGGTGATCCTGGGCGTGGGCACGCTGGTGCTGGTCAACAAACGCTTCGGGCTGGAGGACCGTTACCCCGGCCTGACGACTCGCACGCTGGCCCTGACTCTGCCCGGCGCCCTGATCGTCGGCGTGTACGACGGCTTCCTCGGGCCGGGCACCGGAACGTTCCTGATGTTCCTGTTCGCGCTGGCGGGCTTCAATCTGGTGCGGGCCAGCGGGAACGCCCGGACCATCAATTTCGCCACGAACCTCGGCGCGTTCCTGTTCTTCCTGATCGGCGGGCAGATGGTCTGGTGGATCGGGCTGTCCATGGGCGTCGCCAACGCGCTGGGCGCCACGCTGGGCGCGCGCATGGCGATGCTGCGCGGCAGCGCCTTCGTGAAGTGGGTGTACGCCGTGATCGTGGTGCTGGTCGCCGCGCGCCTGTTCCTGGGCCGCTGAGCGACCAGCACCTGCCGGAGCCCTGGGGGGCGTGAACCGTGGCTGCGCTTCCCGTCGGGCGGGCCGTGGCGCGGCATCATGACGGCATGACGACTCCCAGTGGAACGCAGCAGGCCATTCTCGCCGGCGGGTGCTTCTGGTGCACCGAGGCGGTCCTGAAGGACGTACGCGGCGTGCAGAAGATCGAGAGCGGCTACATCGGCGGGCACACCCCCAACCCCGATTACCGCAGCGTGTGCAGCGGCACCACCGGGCACGCCGAGGCGGTCCGCGTGACCTTCGACCCGGCGCAGGTGGACTTCCGGGACCTGCTGGGCCTGTTCTTCGCCACGCACGACCCGACCAGCCTCAACCGCCAGGGGGCCGATACCGGCACGCAGTACCGCAGCGCCGTGTTCCCCCTGACGCCCGAGCAGGACGCCCAGACGCGCGAGGTGATCGCGGACCTGACCGCGCAGGCCGTGTTCGACCGGCCCATCGTGACGACCATCGAACCCGCCAGCACCTTCCACGTCGCCGAGGACTACCACCAGGACTACTACGCGAACAACCCCCGTCAGCCGTACTGCGTGGCCGTCATCGCCCCGAAGGTCGCCAAGCTCCGCACGTACTACGCCGACCGCCTGAAAAGCTGAGTGGGCCGGGGGTCGCCCGCCATCCCCGACCCGCTTTCCACTTGCTACTTCCGGCTGCCTTCTTCCCCCTGCGCCTCCAGTTTCGCCAGTCGTTTCAGCAGGTCCGCGCGGCTGCGTTCGGCCAGCGGGTGCTCCAGCAGGTCGCGCAGGTCGTCCGGCGTGACCGGGCGGCCCCGCAGCGTGCCGCGCAGGTCCAGTTCGAACAGGTCGCGGATGGTGGGTGCGTCCGGCGCGGCGCGCATGGCGGTCACGGGGTCGCCGGCCTGCACGGTGCCGGGCGTCAGGACGCGGGCGTACAGGCCGGGCCGGGCGGCCGCCCCGAAGCGCCGGGCGAAGGCCGGGTCACCCAGGTGCGCGGCCAGCGTGGCGCAGGGAATGCGCGGCGCGGTGATTTCCAGCGTCACGCCGCCGTCGGTGGTCAGGCGGTCCCCGACCCGCCAGTCCGCGCTGCTGCCCGCCCCGCCCAGGGTGAGGTTCTCGCCGAACAGGCCGTCACGCACGGCCACTCCCTGCGCCGCCCACCAGTCGTAATCGTCGGTGGTGTACAGGTACGCGGCCTGCCCCGGCCCGCCGTGGTGCCGGGTGTTCAGCACCTGATCCCCGTCCAGGCCGCCTGCGTTCACGCCGACCGGTTGGAGGGTGGGTCGTTTGTCGATGCCGCTGCGCACAGAGCGCGCCCCGATGATGACCGGCAGGCCCTGCCCGACGTTCACGCTCCTGAGACTCATGTTCATGTGCGCAGGCTACTGCCTACCCCGCCGGCCGTGTGGCGCGCGGAGGCGCACGTGACCTTCGCCCTCGTTTCCAGGGCAGGCCTGTGATGGAATGCGGCCCGTGAGTCCCAAGCGTCCTACTGTGACCCCCTCGGCCCGCCCGCCTGCCGGGCAGGGTTCCCCCTTCGATCCGGCGCTGGCGCAGGCGGGTCGCGTACCGACCCTGGTGGTCCTGATGGGCCTGCTGATGGTCAGCTCGCTGCCGTTCGTGGCGTCGCTGGCGCAGGGCCGCGCGCAGAACGTCACGCAGGGCGTCCTGTCCATGTGCCTCACGGTGTTCCTGCTGGGCATGGTGTGGCGCGGCAGCGTTCTGGCGTGGCGCCTGACCGTGGGGCTGGCCATGGTGGCGGGCCTGCTGGTGTTCATCGTGGGGATGCTGACCGGCACGACCGCCTGGCAGGGCTGGGTGGTCAGCGGGGCGGGGCTGGTGTACCTGGGGCTGGGAACAGCGCTGGTCGGCACGCCCTCCATCCGGGCGTTCCTGGACAGTCGCTGGGCGGCCCGCCGCGCCGCGCGTCAGGCAGGGGGACGCGCGTGAGCGGGCGCCGGTTCACGGTCGTCGGGACGAACAACGCCTTCACCTGCGGCTTCTGTGGCGCGCAGGTGCAACCGCTGCGCAACGGCAGCGTCCGGAACCACTGTCCCGAATGCCTGCACAGCCGGCACGTGGACATCCTGCCCGGCGACCGCGCCTGCACCTGCCAGGGGGACATGGAACCCGTCGCCGTCGAGCAGAGCGGCAAGAAGGGCTGGATCATCACGCACCGCTGCCAGAAGTGCGGCTTCGAGGGTCGCAACCGCGCCGCCACCGACGACCCCGATCAGCCGGACAGCTGGGACGCCCTGATCGCCGTCAGCACCCGCCGACGCGACTGACGGCGTCGGGCTCGGGGCGTCATACGGATTCCGTTTGTTTCGTTGACAGATCGGAACATCACCGATCTGCCAACTCCACGTCCGGAATCCGTTTTTCTCCTACTCGCATCCGCTCGGATTGAACGGCTTTATAAGCCATTCAATCGGAGTCCGTATCAGTTCGGGGGCTGGGGGGCGCGCACGATGGTCAGCATGTAGCGTCCGAGCGCCTGGATGGCCTCGTAGAACCGGCCGAACTCGACGGGTTTCACCACGTAACTGGCCGCGAACGCCTGGTACGAACGCAGGATGTCCTCCTCGGCCTGGCTGGTGGTCAGCATGATCACGGGAATGGTCATGAGTTCCGGGTCGCGTTTGATCTCCTGAAGGAATTCCAGGCCGTTCATGCGGGGCATGTTGATGTCGAGCAGGATCACGTCCGGGCGGGGTAGGCGGCCGGTGGCCCGCAGCATTTCCAGGCCTTCCACGCCGTCCCGCGCCACGTGCAGGTTGTTCAGCACGCCGGCGTCCGCGAAGGCCTCGCGGGTCAGGACGATGTCGGGTTCGCTGTCCTCGATCAGCAGGATCTCGATGGGGACGGGCGTGGCGATGGCTGGGGTGTGGACTGTGTGCATGGGGGTTCCTTGGGCCGCGCCACTCGGGTGGGCGCGTCTTGGTTGTGTTCTCAAGTCTGACAGTGGCGGGTGTGGCGTGGCACCGGCCAGACTTTACGCACCCGCCATGCGCCCTTGATGTTCCCTTGATCATGAATGACCGAGTGGTCATTTATTGGGTGGCTGGGCAGCGGACCGGGCCGCGCGGTGGGGCGGCGCCCTGCGCTAGCCTCCGGGTATGACTGAACCGCACCCGACACTCCTGCAACTCTCCCTGCTGGGCGGCGCGTCGTTCCGCGAGGTCACGCGGTTGCTCGGCGGCCTGACCTGGGCCGAGGCCAGCGCCGCGCACCCCGCCCTGCCCCGCACCCTGGCCGAGGTGATCTGGCACCTGAGCGTCACGCAGCGCGCCAGCCTGAACATCGCCTCGGGCCGCGCGGACGGCTGGCCCGACGACCTGAACGTCTGGCCCCCGGCGCCACTGACCGAACCCGAATTCACGGCGGCGCACGCCGACCTGCTGGCCGGACTGCCCGAGGCGCAGGCCCTGGCCCGCGACCCCAGCAGCCGCGCCCGCGACGTACTGACCGATCTGGCCGTCCACAGCGCGTACCACTGGGGACAGGTGGCCCTGCTGCGCCGCCTGAACGGCACGCTGCCCCCGGCCGCCGGGACGGGCGCGTGAGCGTGTTCGTGGGCTCCGTGTTCGTGGGCTCGCTGAACCCCGGCAAGGTCCAGCCGGTGCAGGAGGTCTTCACGGCGCTGGCGGCCGACCTGGGCCTGCCCTCACCGCTGTCCGTGCAGGGCGTGAACGTGCCCAGCGGCGTGCCGGACCAGCCGCTCGGGGTGGAGGAGACCGCGCTGGGCGCGACCAACCGCGCCGCCGCTGCCCTGGCGCAGCCCGGCGCGCTGTGGGGCGTGGGTCTGGAGGGCGGCGTGCGCCTGGACGAAGGGGGGAGAGGCTGGCTGTTCGGTGTGGTGGCTGTGGCGCACGCGTCGGGCGTGAACGCGGGCCGCACGGCGGAACTGCCGGTCCCGCCCGCCATCCTGCCCGGCGTGCTGGCGGGCCGGGAACTCGGGACGCTGATGGACGAACTGCTGGGCACGCGGGACCTCAAGCGCGGCGTGGGCACGGTCGGTGCGCTGACAGGCGGCCTCGTGACCCGCCCGGACGTATGGCGGCAGGCGCTGGCGCTCACGCTGGCCCCGTTCCTGCACCCGCAGCTGTACCCGGTATCCGACCTGTCCCCGCGCGGGTAAACACCCAGCCCGTCCCAGGGCTAACGAACGTCTGTTAGGCTCGGGCGCATGTCCTGGAATCACTCCCGCCAGATCGGCCAAGCGCAGGTCCATTCCCTCACCGACGGGCAGTTCCGCCTGGACGGCGGCGCCATGTTCGGCAGCGTCCCCAGGGTGCTGTGGGAACGCGCCGCGCCCGCCGACGACCTCAACCGCATCCGCCTGCGCATCAACCCCCTGCTGATCCAGCTGGGCGGCGAGAACATCCTGATCGAGACCGGCTTCTGGGATCAGGGCGGCGAGAAATTCGAGGGCATGTACGCCCTCGACCGCGACGAGACCGTCTTCCGGGGCCTGGACCGCCTGGGCCTGAGCCCGGAAGACATCCACCTCGTCATCAACACGCACCTGCACTTCGACCATGCCGGGCGCAACGTCACCCTGCTGGGCGACCCGACCTTCTCGAACGCCCGCTACGTGGTGCAGAAACAGGAACTCCACGACGCCCGGCACACCCACGAACGCAGCCGCGCCAGCTACATTCCCGCCTACATAGACCCCATCCTCGACGCCGGACTGTTCGACGTCGTGGACGGCGAGCACGAACTGCGCCCCGGCCTGAGCGTGCTGCCGCTGCCCGGCCACAACCTCGGGCAGCAGGGTGTGGTGCTGCGCAGCGAGGGCCAGACGCTGGTGTACGTCGCGGACCTGATTCCCACCCTGGCGCACGCGCCCACGCCGTACATCATGGGCTACGACCTGTACCCGGTCACCACCCTGGAGACCCGCAAGGCCCACCTGGGCGCGTGGTTCGAGCAGCAGGCGACCATCTGCACTCCCCACGACCCCGACGAGCCCTTCGCCCGCCTGCACGAGAACCCCAAGGGGGGCTTCACCCTGCAAGCGGATAGCTGAAAGCCAGGAGCAGAAGGCCCGCCCCGATAGTCCGGGCGGGCCGTTCGCTGCATTCCTGGGAAGGGGGGCGGGTCATACGGACTCGGATTGAATGGGCTTTGCAGCCCATTCAATCCGAGCGGAGCGAGTGGGAGCAATACGGGTTCCGGAGGTGGAGCTGGCAATCCGGTGAAGTTCCGGATTGTCGGCGAAACAAACGGAATCCGTATCAGACCACCGACCCACTTCCCATCATCCCACTGCCCGCTTACGCCGGGTGCAGTCCTGCGAATTCCAGTCCGGTCGTCTCGGGCCAGTCCAGGGCGATGTTCAGGCTCTGGATGGCGTGCCCGGCGGTGCCTTTCACTAGGTTGTCGATGGCACTCATCAGGACCACGCGGCCGGTGTCCATGTCCATCTCGAAGCCGATGTCGCAGTAGTTGGTGCCGTCGAGCAGCATGGGGTCCGGGTAGCGGTGGATGCCCTTGGCGACCTTCACGATGCGGATGAAGGGCTCCTGGGCGTACACCTCGCGGTAGGCGCTCCAGACGTCGCGGTCGCTGTAGCCGTCGGGAATCCAGGCCTGCGCGGTCGTCAGGATGCCGCGCACGCGGGGGGTGCTGATGGCGGTCAGGTGCAGCGGGAAGTGCCCCGGCAACTCCTGCTGCGCCTCGGCGGTGTGGCGGTGCCCGACGGGTTTGTACACGCGCAGGCTCCCGGCGCGTTCCGGGTGGTGGCTGCTGTCACTGGCGCTGGCTCCGGCGGCGCTGCTGCCGACCAGTCCGGTGGCGATGATGTCCTTGGGCAGCAGCACGCCCAGTTTCAGCAGGGGGTACAGGGCCAGGATGACGCTGGTGGCGAAGCACCCGGCGCAGGCGATGCGGGTCGCGCCGCGCAGGTCCTCACGGTGCAGTTCCGGGTTGCCGTACACCCACTCGCCCAGTTTGTCGGGGGTGGGGTGGTCCTCGCCGTACGTGGCGCGGTACACCTCGGGGTCTTTCAGGCGGAAGTCGGCCGAGAGGTCCACGATGATCTTGCCCCTGGCCTCGAATTCCGCGATGCGGTGGGCGGCGTGCCCGTGGGGGAGCGCCAGCACGATGATGTCGGCCTCGTCCAGTTCGGCGGCCCGGCGGAACTTGAGGTTGGTGCGGCCGCGCAGGTTGGGGTGGACCATGCTGACCATGGTGCCGGCGTTGCGTTCGCTGGTGACCTGCGTGACGTTCAGGTGGGGGTGGTTCAGGGCGAGGCGCAGGAATTCGCCTCCGGCGTAGCCGCTGCCGCCGACAATGGCGACCGTTTTCTGATCGTGCATGCTCATCGCCGCGCAGCATACCCCGCCCCACCCTGGCCTGTCGAGTGACATGTCTTACGGTCATAGGTTTATCAAATGAAAACCGCCCCTGGAGTGACCCAGGGGCAGCCTTCCGGACGGAACGCTTCAGGCCTTCGCGGCCTGCGCCGCGTCACGGCGACGGCGGGTGCGCTCCTCGTAGTACACCACCAGCGGCGCCACGATGTAGATGCTGGAATACGTACCCACCAGGATCCCCACCAGCAGCACCAGACTGAAGTCCCGCAGCACCGGCCCACCGAAGATCAGCAGGCTCAGCAGCGGCAGCATGGTACTGACCGACGTCATGATCGTGCGCGACAGCGTCTGGTTGATCGACATGTTCACGATCTCACGGTACGGCCGGCCACGCATCTCCTTGATGTTCTCCCGGATGCGGTCGGACACGATGATCGAATCGTTCAGCGAGTACCCGATCAAGGTCAGCAGCGCCGCCACGCTGGCAATCGAGAACTCCAGGCCCAGCAGCGCGTACAGGCCCATCACGATCGCCACGTCGTGAATCACGGCCAGGATGCTGCCCAGACCCATGATGAAGTCGAAGCGGAAGCCCACGTACACCAGGATCAGCCCCATGCCCAGCAGCACCGCGTAGATGGTCTTCTGCGTCAGCTCCTGCCCGACCGCCGGACCGACCGTCTCGGTGGACTGCACCTCGCCGCCCGGCAGCGCCGTGATGGCCGCCGACAGCTTCTGAACCTCGGGCGTCGTCAGCTCCGGCACCTTGATGGTGTACGTCGCGCCGTCCAGGCCGGGCGTCACGTCACGCTGCACCACGGTGCTCTGCCCGTTGATCTTCTCCACGCCGGCCCCGGTCGCGGCCGAACGCACCTGCTCGGTCGTCGTATCGGCCGCCGTCTTGATGGCCACCGTCGTGCCCGACGTGAAGTCCACGCCGTAGTTCATGCCCTTGCTCGCCAGGATCCCCACGCCCACCAGCGCCAGCAGCACGCTGAGGGTCGTGATGATCTTCGCCGGGCGGATGAAGTCGATGCGGGTATTCTTGATCCACAGACGGGCGTTCATGTTCGGGCGGCGCTGCGCCAGCCACTCGATGAACCACTTGGCGAACACCAGATTCGAGAAGGTCGCCGCCACCACGCCCACCATCAGCGTCACTGCGAAGCCCTTCACCGGACCCGTCGAGTAGTTGTACAGCGCCAGCGCGGACAGCAGGTGCGCGGCGTTCACGTCCAGAATCGCGGCCGTCGAGTGATCGTACCCGGCGCGGATCGAGTTCTTGATGCCCTTGCCCTTGTCCAGCTCCTCCTTGATGCGCTCGAAGGAGATCACGTTGCCGTCCACGGCCGCGCCGATGGTCAGCACCAGACCCGCGATGCCCGGCAGGGTCAGCGTGGCCCCGAAGCCCGCCAGCATGCCCAGGATCACGATGCTGGAGAACAGCAGGCCCAGCGCGCCCACCAGCCCGAACCAGAAGCCGTAGTACGCGAACAGCATCACGAACACCAGCGCGATCCCCACCAGGGCCGCGATGGCCCCGCTGCGGATCGCGTCGGCGCCCAGCGTCGGCCCGATGGCCTTCTCGGCCTCGGTCTTGATCTTGATGGGCAGCGCCCCGGACTTCAGCACCAGCGCCAGCTGACTGGCCTCCTCGGCGTCGAAGTTCCCGGTGATCTGCACGTCACGGAACAGCCGCTGCTGGATGTTCGCCACACTCTGAATCTGGTCGTCCAGCACGACCGCCATCAGCCGGTTCACGTTCCTGCCCGTGAACTCCCCGAAGGTGGCGGCGCCCTTGTCTGTGTTCTGGAAGGTCACGACCCAGCGGCCCGACTGCGGGTCCGTCGCGGACTGCGCGTCCGAGATGACCTCCCCGGTCGCCTCGACCGGTCCCAGCTGATCCAGCGTGTACCCGCCGCTGCGCGGGTTGCTCTGCGCCAGCGCCGGGTCCGGCTGCGCGTTCTGCTGCACGATCCGGAACTCCAGGCGGGCCGTCTGCCCGATGATCTCACGCGCGCGGTTCTGCACGGCGGGCGTCGCGCCCGGAATCTCCACGACCACGCGCTTGCCACCGGCGACCGTCACGGTCGGCTCGGCCACACCCAGCGCGTTCACGCGGTTCTCGATGACGGTCTTCACGCGGTCCAGTTCGTCACGGGTGGCCGTGCCGGACTCGGGCGCCAGCTCGATCCGCAGGCCGCCCTTGAGGTCAAGACCCAGCGTCATGAACTGGAACTTGTCGTCCCAGAGGGTCCACAGGTTGTCACGGTGCTCCCAGGGACGCCAGATGTACGCCAGGGACGCCAGCAGCGTCAGCAGCAGCAGCAGCCCGGTCCAGGGGTTGGGTTTCGACGCCGTGGGCGCGGCGCGGCGCGGCGGCGGACGCCGCCCGTCTTTGTTGCGATTATTGCCGTAGGTCACAGGAACAACTCCAGAAGAAAGAAACGAGAGGCGGATCGGTCACCCGGGCCACGCGGGCAGGCCCATCATCGGGCCCGGCGGTCAAACCCGTGGTCAGGCGGTCGGCAGGTGGGGGCGCGGGTCAGCCGCCGTCCGACTGCCGCCGCCCCAGCACACTCAGGGCCGGGCGGCGCAGCGGCGGCGACCACGCCCGGACCGCCCGCACCTCGGCGTGAACGGCCGCCGCCCACGGCAACGGTTCCGGCGGCGGGGAGGCGGGGAACGGCGTGGGCGTGGGCGCACCCGGCGCGGGCCGCAACTCCGGCAGGACAGGCGTGACCCGCCCCGCCGACAGCCGCTCGCCCACCTCCGGCGCGGGCGCGGGCGTCCCGAACCCCACCGCCAGCAGCGACAGGACCGTCAGCACCCCAGGCCACGCACTCAGGCGGGCCAGCCACGCGGGCGGAAGGAACAGCGGACGGTTCAAAGCGACCCAGCATAGCAGACCCCGCCCCCACCACAGCCCGGCCCGGTCGCGCGGCCCGGCGATCCGTCCGCGTTAGCCGCGCCTTAACCGCCGCCCGGCACACTGCCGTCGTGGCTGACCTCCGGAGGGCAGTCCACACCGGAGCGGGTGCCCGGCCCGCCTGAACCCGGTCGCCCGGACCGCGTCATGAACGGTCCCGTTCCCGACGACCCCCTTCCCGACGATCCTCAACCCCCCACGGAGAGTGCCCCCATGAAGAACCCCCTGAAGAACCCCCTGAAGAACCGTCTGCCCCTGATCGCCTTCGCCGCCCTGCCCCTGACCATCGGCCTGGGCTTCGCGCAGCAGACCAGCACCAGCACCACCGACGTCACCGCCCATGCCCAGCAGAGTGCCCAGCGCGGCCAGGGGCAGGGCCAGCAGGACCGCGCCGCCCGCAGCGTCACCAACCACGCCGACACCTTCGTCAAGAACCTCGCCACGCAACTGAACACCACCCCCGAGAAGCTCAAGGCCGCCGCCGTGAAGGCCGGTAACGCCACCATCGACGCCGCCGTCAAGGCCGGGGAGCTCCCCGCCGAACGGGCCGCCGACATGAAAGCGCGCCTCGCCGAGAACCCCTTCGGCTTCGGCGGCGGACGTGGCCCTGGCGGCCCTGGCCACCGCGACGGCGAGGGTCAGCGCGGCCCGCGCGGTCAGCAGCCCGCCGCCCCCGCCGGCAACGCGGATCAGGGCAGCGCGGCGGCCGACACCACCAGCGGCACCTGACCTGACCCCCGACCCCCCAGAAGCCCCCCGTCCCCGTGGCGGGGGGTTGGTCATGTGAGGCGCCCACGCCGTCAGCGGGCAGGCACAATCGGCGTCGTGCCCTCCTTCCTGCCCCCGAACCGGCCGCCCGACGGACTGGGTGTCCGCTGGCTGGCGTGCTGGCTGCTGCTGACTCTGCTCGGCTGGTACGGCGTGACCCTGACGCCCTTGGCGCGGCGGCTGGCGGGCGAGACCGGGCCGCCCCTGACCGGCGAGCCGCCCAGCGCCTTCATCCTGTTCGGCCTGAACGCGGGACTGGCCCTGATCGTCGCCCTCGCCTGGGGCCGCGCGGAGGGTGACCGGGGCTGGACGGCCCGCGCCACCCCCTGGATCATGCGTGCGGCGCGGCTGTCCCTCGCGTACGTCCTGTTCATCTACGGCTGGCAGAAGGTGTTTCTGCTCCAGATGGCCCAGCCGGACCACAGCGACCTGCTGACCCGCTTCGGGCAGATGAACCACATGGGCCTGCTGTGGCGCACGGTCGGCGCCTCGCCGCTGTTCCAGTTCGTGGGCGGCGCGCTGGAAGTGCTGCCCGCTTTCCTGCTGCTGCACCGCCGCACGGCGCTGGCCGGGGCGCTGCTGGCCGTGCCGGTCCTGAGCTTCGTGCTGCTGCTGAACCTGGGCTTCAACGTGTTCGTGAAACTCGGGGCCGCCAACCTGCTGCTGCTCGCCGTGGCGATCCTGTGGCCGCACCTGCCGAACCTCTGGCGCGCCCTGCGGAACGAACCCACCCGGCCCCTGCCGGCCCCGCCGGGACTGCCCGGCCCCCGCCCGCTGCGGGCGCTCGCGCGGGTGGTGGTTCTGGGGTACGTCACCTGTGCGCCCCTCCTGACCACCCTGGACTTCGTGCAGAAGTGGTCCCCCCGTCCCGTCCCTCACGATCTCGCGGGCGTGTACCGCGTCACCGCCGACTCCCGACCCGCCCCGGATATCGCGAACGACTGCCGCTGGCGCACCCTGGCCCTGAATGCTTATCGCGCCAGCCTCGCGCCGCTGTACCGCCTGGAGCGCCTGAACTGCCCGGACGCTCCCGCCACAGGTGCCGGACGCTACGACGTCAGCGGACAGACCCTCATACTGACTCCGGTCGACGGCTCCCCGCAGCGCCTGCGTTGGGCGCGGCAGGACGCACAACTCACCCTGACCGGCCAGGAGAACGGTGTGCCCTTCACCGTCACTCTGGAACCCGCGCCCGCCCGCGACACCCGCCTGCTGAACGACTCCTGGCGACTGTTCGTCACGCCCGCCGCGAACGAGTGACGACCACAAAGAAAGCCGGAACCCCACGCGGAGGTTCCGGCCTTTACGGCGAAGCTTAGTTCTGCTCGACTTCCACCATTTCGCTGGCTTCGATGATGTCGCCTTCCATCACGTCGTTCCAGTCCACGTTGATCCCGCACTCGTAGCCGGTCTGCACTTCGCGGACGTCGTCCTTGAAGCGCTTGAGGCCCACGATGGTGCCCTCGTACACGACCTGCTTGCCGCGCGTGACCTTGGCTTTCGCATTGCGTTTCAGGCTGCCGTCCGTGACGTACGAACCGGCGATGGTGCCGCTCTTGGGGTGCTTGATCAGCATGCGGACCTCGGCGCGGCCCAGGTACTTCTCCTCGAACACGGGTTCGACGTTGCCCTTGATCAGGCGGTCGACCTCGTCGATGAGTTCGTAGATGATCCGGAAGGACTTGATGTCCACGCCCTTGCCGTCCGCGACCTTCTTCACGCCGCCCGAGGCGGTCACGCTGAAGCACAGGATGGTCGCCTCGGCGGTGCTGGCCAGCAGCACGTCACCCTCGGTGGGCGCGCCGATGCCGGCGAGCATCACGTTGATCTTGACGTCGTCGCTTTCCTTGCGGGCCAGGATGCCCTGGATCGCCTCGACGCTGCCCTGCGTGTCGGCGCGCAGGATCAGGTTCACGGTACGCACGCTGCCGAGCGGCCCCATCATCTCTTCCAGGGTCAGGCGGCGCTGTACGCGGGCGTTCTCGGCGTCACGGCGGTCACTGGCGCGCGCGGCGACGATCTCGCGGGCGGCGTGCTCGTTCTTGGCGCTCTGGACTTTCTCGCCGCTGCTGGGCACCTCGCTGAAGCCCAGGACCTGCACGGGCGTGCTGGGTCCGGCTTCCTTGATGCGCGCGCCGTTGCTGTCGGTCATGGCCTTGATCTTGCCGTAGTTCTCACCGACGACCAGGAAGTCGCTGACGTGCAGCGTGCCTTCCTGCACCATGACGGTGGCCAGCACGCCCGCCTGCTTGTCGACCTTGCCCTCGATGATCACGCCGCCGAAAGTCCCCTTGGGGTCGGCGCGCAGGTCTTCGAGTTCGGCCGTCAGGCTGATGTACTCCAGCAGGTCCTCGACGCCCTCGCCGGTCTTGGCGGAGACGGGCACGACCACGAGGTCGCCGCCGTACTCTTCGGGCACGAGGTTCAGCTGGGTCAGGTCGGTCTTCACGCGGTCCGGGTCGGCCTGGGGCAGGTCGACCTTGTTGATGGCGATCAGCATGGGCACCTTGGCGGCCTGCGCGTGCGCGATGGCCTCGCGGGTCTGGGGCATCAGGCTGTCGTCGGCGGCAATCACGATGATCGCGATGTCCGCGACGTTCGCGCCGCGCGCGCGGATGGTCGTGAAGGCCTCGTGGCCGGGCGTGTCGATGAACACGATCTTGCCCTTGCTGGTCTGCGCCTCGAAGGCCCCGACGTGCTGGGTGATGCCCCCGGCTTCCTTGGCGGCGACCTTGGTCTTGCGGATGTAGTCCAGCAGGCTGGTCTTACCGTGGTCGACGTGACCCATGATCGTCACGACCGGCGCGCGGTGCGGCACTTCCTCGCCGGAGGTGGGTGCGTCGGCCTGCGGTGCGGGCGCGGCGCTTCCGGCGTCGGCGTCCGTGGGGGTGTCGCTCTCAGGGGCGGCGGCGGCCTGCGCGGGTGCTCCGCCGGCCTGCGCGGCTTCCTCGGCCAGCATTTCCTTGATCAGTTCCACGGTTTCTTCCTCGATGGTGCTGCTGACGCTCTTGTACGAGACGCCCAGACCGTCGAGCAGTTCCAGCATCTTGGCATTCTCGACGCCAAGGTCCTTGGCGAGGGTGTAAATTCGAACTTTCGACATGCTCACCTCCGGTGAGACCCGTCACGGACCCGTCCGGGTGCGTGCGGGGTTGATTCTGATGCGGCCACTGGGGGGCCGCTGGGGTCAGGTCGGTGTTCAGGGCCGCTCCGGGCGACCAGGGCGGCCGACACCGCCGGGGCCTGCGCGCCGAACGCGCGGCGCAGCCGCCCCTGCTGCCAGCAGTCCGGGGAGTCGGCGCACACGTACGCGCCGCGTCCTACCCGCACGCCGGACTGCGGCGCCCACACCCCACCGACCCGTGCCAGGCGCGTGAACTCCGCCTGGGGCCGCCGGCGGCGGCACGCGACACAGGTCCGTTCCGGCGTGTGCCGGTCCGGGGTGGGGGCGGGGGAGTCCGTCAACACTTACTCCTGAACGTCGTCCGGGCTGGCGGTCGCGACCGACTTGCTGTCCTTGAACAGCGCGTCGAACGCGGACTGGGCGTTGCCACTGTCGCGGCCTTCCTGCTCGTCGGCCAGCGCCTGCTGCATCGCGGCGTCCAGGTCGCTGATCGCGGCCGTTTCACGCAGGTCGATCTTGAAGCCGGTCAGCTTGGCAGCCAGACGCACGTTCTGTCCGCCCTTACCGATCGCCAGGGACAGCTGGTCGGGCGTGACGGTCACGGTCGCCTCGCGGCGGTCAGGCTGCACCTCGATCAGACCCACCTTGGCGGGGCTCAGGGCGTTGCGGATGAAGTCGCGGGTGTTCGCGTCCCACAGGATCACGTCCACGCGCTCGCGGCCCAGTTCGCCGGTCACGGCCTGAATGCGGTTCCCGCGGTGCCCGATGCACGCACCGATGGGATCCACGTTGCTGTTATGCGAGAACACCGCGACCTTGCTGCGCTGACCGGCCTCGCGGCTGATCGCCTTGACCTCCACGATGCCGTTGGCGACCTCAGGAATCTCCTGCTTGAGCAGGTAGTCCAGCAGACGCTCGTCGGCGCGGCTGGCCAGGATGGTTGGGCCTTTGGGGGTCTTGCGAACCTCTTTCAGGTAGATCTTCACGCGGTTGCCCGGCGTGAGTTTCTCACCCGGAATCTGCTCGCGGGGCGGCAGGATCGCCTCGCCAGCGCCCAGTTCCACGAACCAGTTGCCCTTGTTGTCGCTGCGGACCACCTGCGCGGTCAGCACCTGACCCTCGCGGTCCTTGTACTCGTTGAACACCACGTTGCGTTCGGTCTCACGCATCTTCTGCGTCAGGGTCTGCTTGGCAGCCTGCAGGGCGATGCGGCTGAACTTCTCGCGGTCCACCGGGAACTCCATCTCCATGCCGACTTCCACGCCGGGATCGAGTTCCAGCGCGTCGGCCAGCGAGATCTGCATGTGCTCGTCCTCGACCTTCTCCACGACCTCGCGCACCACGAGCACTTCCAGCTCGCCGCTCTGCGGGTCCAGGTGAACTTCGATGCGCTTGTCGGGTTCGACGTTGCGGGTGTACGCCTGCGCGAGCGACTGCTCGAACGCCTCGATCAGCTGCATCTCGTTGATGTTACGGGCCTGCGCCACTTCACGCAGCGCGTCGGCAAAATTGAATTCTGGCTGGGTCATCTCACTCTATCCTTTACTAGAACCCGGGCGGCCCGCGCCTGGCAGGCCCCGCCCGATTTAACGGTGACGGTCCGGGAACTCCGCGAGGTTCGCCTGGAACGACCCGGCGCGCAGCGTCACGCGCTCACCCGCCACGTCGAACGAGACCATCTCGCCGTCCACGGCGGCGATCGGCGCGGTGAACGCCTGCCCCTCGCCGCGCACGCGGGCCTTGAGGCCCAGCATCCGCTCGAAGTGCCGCGCGCGCGTCAGCGGACGCTTCCCGCCGGGCGATTCGAACTCCAGGCGGTACTCACCGGAAATGGGATCCACACGGTCGAATTCCGCCTCGGCGGCGCGGCTGGCTTTCGTCAGGTCCTCGACCGTCACGGGCTGCTCGTCCAGCCGGTCAATGCGGACCAGCACGATCGGCTGCCCGCCCAGGTTCTGCACCTGCACTTCCAGCACCTCGAACCCCAGCGGGGTCAGTGCGGTCTGCGCGATCTGCTCAAGTTGATTGTTGCTTCCATTGTTATTCATATTGTGTCGGCTGTGAATCCAGCCTGAAAACCACCCCCTCCACGAAAAAAGGTGGGTTGCCACCCACCCCTCGTTCGAGGAATTACGCTCCCAGTATACCCGAAACCCCGCCTTCCGCGCGCCGCCGCTCACAAAGTGCGCCCCCGCCCCCCACCCGACCCCTTGCAACGCCGCCCCCCATCCCTTTAATATGTCAGGCCGCAACGGGCGGTTAGCTCAGCGGTAGAGCGCTCGCCTTACACGCGATTGGTCGGGGGTTCAAATCCCTCACCGCCCACCAGAGAAACAGCGTCCCCGGAGATTCAGTCCGGGGACGCTCGCTGTTGTCTTGCTGGTGTCTGTGGGCAGGCGGTGGGGGAGTGGGGAGTCGGTCGTGGGGGATGGGCCTGACCGTCATGGGCCTGACAGCGCCACGCGCGCCGCGCACACGCTGTCCCACTCACCACTTCCCACTCCCCCCCTCATACGGACTGCCGTTTGTTTCGCCGACAATCCGGAACTTCACCGGATTGCCAGCTCCACGTCCGGAACCCGTTTTGCTCCCACTCGCTTCGCTCGGACCCAGCGGGCTTTGCAGCCCATTCAACCGGAGTCCGTATCACTCCATTTCCAGCAGCATGCGGTGTGCCAGGCCGCGTCCGGAGGCGATCTGCCACGCGGCGCGGGCGTTGCCCTGCGTGATGGCCGCCATGAATTTCGGGTCGGCGCCCAGGGTGGTCAGCAGCCAGAAATCGCCCCAGACTTCCAGGCCCCAGCTCTGGCGCATGGCGCGGGCGGCCGCGACCCACACCGGTTCGGACAGGTGCTCCAGCGGCGCGATGAAGTGCAGTTCGCCGTCGGTGCCGGGGGTGCGGGCGACCTCGCGGCGGTACTCGGCCTGCTCGCGGCGCGTCATGCGTTCCAGGGTGCCGCTCTCGCAGTACGTGGCGGGAAAGGCGCTGAAGGTGTCGCGGCAGCGGGTGGGGCGCGCGTCGTACTGGCTGCACCCGCCGGTCTCGCGGTTCAGGATCGGGCAGTACCCGACCTCGTCGCGGTGGCGCTGCACGTACTGCTCGTCGCTGCGGGCGGTGCGGGCGTTGGCGACGGCCGCGCGGGCGTGCGTCTCGACCGCGCGGGCCTGCTCGGGGCTCAGGGCGGCCGTCATGATCAGCGCCTCGGCCAGACTGACGCGGATGGGCATGTTGCAGCACGCGAAGCAACCGGCGCCGCAGTACACGCGGCCGCCCTGCTGCTGGTAGCGTCCCAGCCAGCGTTCGGCCTGCTGGGCGTAACGGGCGTAACCGGCCCGGACGGGTTCGGTCACGGCGGCGTGGGGGGAGGGGCGTGCCTGAGTCATGGCGCGCAGCGTAGCGCGGGTATACTGGGCGCAACGTGTTCCGACGCCCCCGCACCCAGCCCCCGGCCCCAGGCACTCCTGACCCGCGCAAGACCGGGATATCGGTGCCAGGAGAGCCGCTGGACGCCACGCGCGTCCTGTCGGACCTGCTGTCCCGCCCGTCCCAGGAAGGCATTCTGGAAGGCGCGCTGTCGTACGCGGCGGCCCTGCTGGGCGGCCACGCGCAGGGCTACGCGGTCGTCCGGCGCGGCCAGGACCGCGTGGCGGCCGTGTTCGGCTACCCGAAAGAGCTGCTGGGCGCGGCCCTGAGCGGCCCGTGGGCGGGCATGCGGCCGCGCGTGCTGGCCGACGGGACGCGCGAACTGTACGAGCAGAACGGCCCGGAGGTGACGGCGCTGCTGGACACCTGCGGCATGCGGGACGTGACCGTGTCGCTGGTCGTGCCGCTCAGCGACCGGGGCCGGAACCTGGGGGCGCTGGTCCTGGACCGCACCGGCACCGAGGGCGTGACCCCCGGCGCGCAGGAGGCCGTCACGAAGTGGGCGGCGGCCGTCGCGCCGCTGCTGGGCGTCCTGGAGGGCCGCGAGGAGTGGAAGCAGGCCGCGCGGCAACTGACGGGCGCGCTCGTCGAGGCGGTCGAGAGCCGCGAGTTCGACTCGCTGGGTCACGCGCAGTCCGTGGCGGACGTCAGCATGAAACTCGGGCGGCTGGTCGGACTGGCGGGCCGGGAACTGGACGAACTGTGGTTCGCGGCGACCCTGCACGACCTGGGCAAGATTCACGGCGAGTCCGGGCACGCGCAGGTCGGCGCGAACTTCCTGCACGGCGTGCCTCACCTGGCCGAGGCGCAGAAGGCCATCCGGCACCACCACGAACGCTGGGACGGACAGGGCGAACCGGACAAACTGGCCGGCGAGGACATCCCGCTGTACGCCCGCATCCTGGCCGTCGCGAACGCCTTCGTGCGGATGGGCGACATGGAACGCCTGAAACCGCACGCCGGGAAGGCCCTGGACGCCCGGCTGGTCGGCCTGCTGGAGAAACTGCCCCGGTGATCACGCTCCCGGCGATCACGCGGCGTGCGCCCGGCCCTGGCGTCTGGAGCGCCCGTTGACACCCAGGCGCGCGCCTGCCGGTGACGGACCGGCGCCGCGCTTCCCGGTCCTGGAGGCGCGGTTCGGACCGCTGACCCCCATGGACGCCGGCATGCAGAGCCGCGTGTACGTCACGCCGGACGACGTGATCGTGAAGGTGTACCGCAATCACCAGGGCGACCACTGCACCGAGGCCGCCAACCTGCGCCGCGCGGGCCTGGGCGACTGGGTGATCGACGCGCTCGAGGCCGACGGGGTCGAGGCGCTGGTTATGAAACGCTTCCCCGGCCGTCCGCTGCGTCCCGCCGACGTGACCCGCGCCGCGCCCGCCCTGCGTGACGTGCTGCGCGAACTGCACCGCGAGCAGCGCGGCCGGGTGGACCTGCGCCGCGTGCGCGGACGCCTGCAACGCTTCCGCAGCGCCCTGGCCGCCTACCCGCTCGAGGACCTGTTCGACGCGGTCGAGATTCCGCTGGAACGCGGCCTGCTGGACCGCCCGGCGTCGTTCTGCCACCTGGACCTGTGGCAGGACAACATCCTGATCACGGACCCGCCCGAGCCCGAGCGGCTGCTGGTGATCGACTGGACCAAGAGCGGGTGGGACGACCCGCTGCGCGACCTGGCGCTGCTCAAGACCGGCACGCTGGACCTGCTCCCCCCGGACCAGAGCCTCGCCCTGGCGCTGGAGTTCCTGCCGGATCACGCGCCGGGCACCCTGACCCGCTACCGCGCGTACCTGGCGCTGACCACCCTGCACGACCTGTACTGGCTGCTGATGAACGAACCGTACGAGTTCGACGGCCAGCGCGCCGAGAAGGTCCCGCGCGCCCGGCACGCCCTGGCCCGCCTGCCCGCCCCGCCCTGAACCGGTATCGTGGGCAGCATGGTTACTGTCGTTACCCACCCCCTGGTCCAGCACAAACTCTCGGTCATGCGTGACGTCCACACCGGCGTGAAGGAATTCCGGGAACTGGCCGGCGAACTCAGCCTGCTGCTCGCCTACGAGGCCATGCGTGACCTGGAAACCGTGCAGGAGACCGTGCAGACGCCCATCACGCAGGCCGAGTTCCCGATGCTGAGCGGCAAGAAACTGGCGCTGGTCGCCATCCTTCGCGCCGGACTGATCATGACCGACGCGATCGTGCAGCTCGTCCCGGCCGCCAAGGTGGGCCACATCGGCCTGTACCGCGACCCCGAGTCGCTGCTGCCGGTCGCGTACTACAACAAGCTGCCCACCGACATCGCCGAACGCCGCGTGTTCCTGACCGACCCGATGCTCGCCACGGGCGGCAGCGCCGTCGCCGCCATCGAACGCCTCAAGGAGGCCGGGGCGACCAGCATCAAGCTGATGTGCATCCTGGCCGCGCCCGAGGGGATCGCCCTGATCGAACGCGAGCACCCGGACGTCGAGATGGTCGTGGCCGCCGTGGACTCGCACCTGAACGACCACGGCTACATCGTGCCGGGCCTGGGCGACGCGGGCGACCGCATCTACGGCACCAAGTGACCCGCCTCCTCCAGCGCTGACCCGGGCAGGGCTGACCCGGCGTCCCCTGGCCAGCCGGAGCGGCCCGGCCGGGGGTCTCCTTCTTTGGTGTGACCTGCCGGGCCCGCCCAGCCTTTACACTTGGGGCCGTTTATGGATTCCTTGCAGGCTCTTGCCGCCCAACTGGGCATTTCCGATCTGACCGGGCGCGGCTTTCTCAGCGTGCTGGTCACTTTCTTCACCGCGTGGCTGTTCACGTGGGTGTTCATTCCGCGGCTGCGTGAATTCGCGATCCGGGTCGGCTGGGCCGATCAGCCCAACGAACGCCGCCTGAACAAGGAGCCGCTGCCCAACGCGGGCGGACTGGCGATCTACGGCGGGTTCCTGGTAAGCATCATCGTGGCGTGGGCGCTGCGGCCCATCGCGGTGGACATCGTGAACATCCAGGTGCTCGCCATCCTGCTGGGCGCCTCCATGCTGGTCCTGGTGGGCTTCATCGACGACCAGTACGGCTTGACGCCCCTGTCGCGCCTGCTGGTGCAGACCCTGGCCGCCACGCTGCTGCTGGTCAACGACCTGCGCATCGACTTCAACGCCATTCCGTTCCTGCCGGTCGTGCCCGAACCGGTCAGCACGGTCCTGGGGACCCTCATGACCATCGTGTGGGTGCTGGCCCTCACAAACGCCGTGAACCTGCTCGACGGGGTGGACGGCGTGGTGGGCGGCGTGGCGTTCGTGGCGAGCTTCGTGCTGCTGGTCACGGCGGCGCAGTTCACGGACCGCGCGGCCGCCGTGATCCTGCTGGCCGGACTGTCCGGCGCGGCGCTGGGGTACCTGCGGCACAACTTCAACCCCAGCCGCATCATCATGGGTGACGCCGGCAGCACCCTGTTCGGGTACACGCTGGCCGCCGTGAGCCTGCTCGGCACCCTGAAATTCAGCGCCGGGGCCAGCCTGCTCGTGCCGCTGATCGTGCTGGCGCTGCCGCTGCTGGACACCACCCAGGTCGTGATCGGGCGGCTGGCGCGCGGCATCCGCAACCCGCTGGGCCACCCGGACAAGACCCACATCCACCACCGCGTCCTGGCCCGCACCGAGAGCGCACGCCGCACCGCCGTGATCCTGTGGCTGGTCGCGCTGGCCTGCGGAGCGCTCGGCATGAGCCTGCAGGGCGTGCCGCCCCTGGCGATCCTGGGCACGATCCTGAGCGCCGCCGCCTGTCTGTTCTTCGTCGCCTACCGCCGCATCCGCGCCGGCCATATCGAGCAGGCCGGGCGCGACTCGACGAACTGAGGAGCTGAACCCATGACCACCCCCGATTCCACGAACACCCCCCCGCCGACCCCAGAACGCACGGTCGTCCTCGCCTTCGGCACGCGCCCCGAGGCGACCAAGATGGCCCCGGTGTACCGAGCGCTTCAGGCCACGCCCGGCCTGCGGCCCCTGATCCTCTCGACCGGGCAGCAGCGGCAGATGCTGGACGCCGCCCTGAGCGTGTTCTCGCTCACCCCGGACCGCGACCTGAACGTCATGACCGACCGGCAGACCCTGGCGGACCTGACGGCCCGGATCGTCCCGCAGGCCGGACGGACCCTGCGCGAGATGGGCGCCGACATGGTCCTCGTGCACGGCGACACCAGCACCAGCTTCTGCGTGGCCCTCAGCGCCTTCTACGAGGGCATTCCGGTCGGGCACGTCGAGGCCGGACTGCGCAGCGGCGACCTGCGCGAACCCTTCCCCGAGGAGGCCAACCGCCGCCTGACCGGCGTGCTGTCCACCCTGGATTTTGCGCCCACGAATGGCAGCCGCGACAACCTGCGCCGCGAGGGTAAGAGTGACCACGGCATCTTCGTGACCGGCCAGACCGCCGTGGACGCCGTGCGCGAGGTCGCCGGGCGCGTCCCGCTGCGAGCGCAGTGGCAGGCGCGCGTGACCGCCGCTCAGCCGCTGGTGACCGTCACCATGCACCGCCGCGAGAACCAGCCCATGATGCGCGAGATGGCCCACGCCCTGGCCCGCGTGGCGCAGGCGCACCCGGACCATCACTTCATCTACCCCGTGCACCTGTCGCCCGCCGTGCAGGAAGCGGTGCGACCCGTGCTGGAGGGCGTACCGAACTTCGAACTGACCGAACCGCTCGATTACAGCGACATGGCCCCCCTGATGGCCGCCTCGCGCCTGCTCGCCACCGACAGCGGCGGCCTGCAGGAGGAAGGCGCGGCGCTGGGCGTGCCGGTCGCGGTGCTGCGAAACGTCACCGAACGCCCGGAAGGCGTGGAGGCCGGCGTGCTGAAACTCGCCGGGAACGATCCCACGCAGCTGGAAGCCGTCCTGACGGGCCTGCTGGGCAACGAGGCCGAACTGCAACGCATGCGCGAGGCCCGCAACCCCTACGGGGACGGACAGGCCGCCGGACGCATCGCCCGCGCCGTCGCGTGGCACTTCGGCCTGCAGGACCGCCCGGCCGACTGGCAGTAATCACGGACTCGGATTGAATGGGTCGCAAAGCCATTAGACCTCCTGCAAAAGTCCGAGTCTGCGCCCGGATGCCTCTTCATCGGGAGCAACACATCGCAGAAGCGAGGCAGCCTGAGAATCCACTTTCGCAGCAGGTCTAATGCTGGATACAAAGATGAAAAGGGATTTCATGCGGACTCCGATTGAATGGGCTGCAAAGCCCGTTCAATCCGAGCGAAGCGAGTGGGAGCAAAACGGGTTCCGGACGTGGAGTCGGCAATCCGGTGAAGTTCCGGATTGTCGGCGAAACAAACGGAATCCGTATCAGTTTAACTATCGCACGCTATATAATCGTCTCGCAATCATGTCATATCTCTGCAGAAACCCCGAAAGACTCTGCGGCGTTCTTTAGTGCGTGTCGATCCACTTTTACTGGAATTAGAATATGCTCACTGCTGGTGAGCATGATTGCTATGGCACCTCCTCTTCCCGCTGTGCGCCTAATGCTCGAGACCTCCTGCCATAGAATCATCTGGTGACGGTGAGGTTGATATACAGCCAATCCACCGGATTGAAGCACCACGGCAGTGCTAAATGAAGTGTAGAGCATAGAAGCTGCAACCACCATCCCTGAAAGCGGAAATAAAGCTACAAAAAATCTCATGGGGCGCGCCCAGAAACTCTCCTGTCCATTTCCTGCAACCATTAGAAGAAATAAGCCAGTTGATACAAACAGGATAATTAATACGGAGAAGTCGCCGATGTCCACTACATGAATCGCAGAACCTTTAAGATTTCGTGGCCGACGCCACCATGCAAAAACCGGGACGCTCAGCGTTATGCAAAGTATCAAAAAGAGTATTAACATTAATGCGTCCTCCTAATCTGTCAAGATCATTATACTAGACCTTCTGCAAAAATCTCTCTGCGTCTCAAAGCTGTGTCGGGATTCCTCCTTTCAGGCAGGAACAGCGGAGAGCCCGGGGGGCCTGAGAACCCACTTTCGCAGGAGGTCTATTCAATCCGAGCGGATGCGAATCGTAGAGCTGCCCCGCAGAGTGGGAGAGAAACGCCCCTTCAGACGTGGAGCTGGCAATCCGGTGAAGTTCCGGATGGTCAGCGAACGGCAGTCCGTATAACCCCGCGCCCCGCCCCGGACGGAGGCATCAGGAATCCTGCTTTCCTGATGCCTCCGTTTTCCATGGCACCTTTCCAGACCGTTCTACCGGATGCCGTATGCTGATCGCCTGTGACCTCCGAAGGAACCCGACCCGCCGCGCATACGACCCCGCACCTGGCGGTGGTGCTCAACCCGAACGCCGGGGGCGGCCTCGCGCTGCACTCCTGGCCGCGACTGGAACGCGAACTGCACGCCCGGCACCTGAGCCACGAACTGATCCGCGAACCCAGCGGCGAGGCGGCCCTGGCGCGGCTGCGGGCGCTCCCGCCCGGCACGGCCGTCATGGCCGTCGGCGGGGACGGCACGGTGGGCGCGCTGCTGCCCGCCCTGGTCGGAACGGAGCGCCCCCTGGCCATCGTGCCGCTGGGCACCGGGAACGACTTCGCGGGCCTGCTGGGCCTGCGCCCCGGCGCGTTCGCCGAGGCCCTGGACCGCCTGAACTACCAGCCGCGCGCCGTGGACGCTCTGCGCGTCACCATCCATCGGGGGGACGGCGCGGGCCGTAGCCACCTGCTGCTGAACGGCCTGGGCATGGGCTTCGACTCGGACGTCACCGCCAACATGACCCGCGCGCCCGCCCGGCTGCGCGGCTTCGCCCGCTACGCGTGGTCGGCGGTCGCCACCATCCGCGAACTGAAGCTCACTCCCGTCACCATCACCGCCGACGGGCAGCCCCTGTACGCCGGGCCCAGCGGCATTGTGGCCGTCATGAACGGCACCCGCTACGGCGGCGGCTTCCGGATCAGCCCGGACAGCGACGTGCGCGACGGGCAGGTGAACGTCGTCGCGGGCGGCGACATGAACCGCCGCCAGCTGACCGGCCTGATGCTCCGCGTGCTGCGCGGCGCGCACCTGCAGGACCCGCGCGTCCACACCCGCGCCGCCCGGCACGTCACGGTCCGCTGGGACGCCCCGGTGCGCGTGCACCTCGACGGCGACCTGCACGGCCGCGTGACCGAACTGCACGTCGAAACCCTCCCCGGCGCCGTGCACCTCCTGAACGCCTGAAAAAGGGAGATGGTGAATGGTTGATCAAGAGTTTCCACAGGCGAGGGAATAGCGACCAGCACGAAGGCCCAGGAGGCAGGGGCTTGAAATTCCCCGGTCTCATGGGCCTTTATGCGAAGTGACTATGCCTCGCACACCCAGCCTACCGCAAAGCATCATCACCGCTCAGCTGAACCGAGTCACCAGCCTCAGCGGTCTCGTTCCCTACAGCACCTTGCGCAAAAGCGCCATCTCCCAGGAGATGGCGCGGAACTCCTTCGAATCGACAGAAGACCTCCAGCGCCGCGCCAGGAACGCGCCGTCCGGCGCGTTCCTGGCCATTGATTTCGTCATGGTGCCCCACGCTGGACGGACGATGGAAGGCGTCAACTACCACTACAGTGGTCAGGCCCAGACCCGTCTCGGTCATCAGTTCACCTCCGCTGCTCTGGTCAGGTTCGGTGAAGATCCAGTTCCACTCCTGGAGCGATTCAAAGTGTCACAGGCCCTGCATACAGAGCGCTATCCGTACCGTACAGCGACTCAGGAAATGATCCACGTCGTCCAGGATTGCCTCACGGCCGGCATCCCCATGGCGGGTCTTCTGTTGGATGGAGAGTTCGGGAGGGATGCAGCCATGACCTTCAGTCGCCAGCATCAGATTCCGGTCCTGATCCGTGCCAAAGCCAATATGACGGTGCAGTTCGAGGGTGAGTCCCTCACCCTCAATGCGCTGAGCAAACAATTCCCTCCGGACCGCTGCCACCTGTACGCGGAGTTCGGATGGCGTGTCCGCCGCTTGCCGGTCGCCCGTGAGGTCGGTGGGTTCGATGTCCTGATCGTGTGGCGCAAAGTGCACGGTGAGTGGACGCGCTTTTTCCTGTTCAGCACGTTTGGTGGTGACGTCACGGTTCGCTCGCTGCTGCGGGCCTGGAAGGCCCGCTGGGGAATCGAGGTGATTCACCGGTTCTTCAAGCAGAACCTGGGGCTGGGACGTTGTCATTGCCGGACGATCCAGGCGCAGGAGAACTGGGTGTGGTGCGTGGTGGAGGCCTTTCACGCGGTGTTACGGGTGCGTCGGGAAGTACCAGGAGTGACGTGGAGGGCCGCACAACAGCAGGCGGCTCTGAATGCAGAAAAGTACGTCCTGACCGGCCTTGAGCAGGATGGACCCCTGCCTGAGGCCGCGTGACACGTCATCGGCAGTGAAATGGAAACTCTTGGTTGATGGGTGATGGAGGCCAGCGCGGCGCTCCATCACCCATCGACTTTCAATCTGCTCCGGGCGTTACTTCAGTTTGGCGAGGGCGGCCTTGGCAGCCTCAAGATTGCGCTTCTCCCAGAAGGTGTTGGCGCGCATGCCGACGGCCTTCTGAAATTGCGCGGCGGCCTCGGTCTTCTTGCCCATGGTGAGCAAGGCGTTGCCATACTCGAAGCGGTGCACTGCCTCTTCAGGTTCCAGCGCGATGGCCTTCTCAAAGTTCGAGACGACGTTCCCGCGTGTGGCGCCGGTGGCCTGCACCGCAATGGCGCCCTTGAGGCCGCCGGCGTCCAGATTGGCATTCCAGAGTCCCAGCGCGACGTACGCTCCGGCGAGCTTAGGATCGAGCTTGATGGCCGTATCGAGGTTCTTCTTCATGTCCTGCGCGAGACCCAGGCTCTGGAAGATGCCACTGAACTGCGCGAGGCGGCCCTGGGCGCGGGCCATCTCGAAGTACGCCTCGGCGTTGTTCTTGTCCTTGGCGATGGCCTGCTTGGCGTAGCCCTGTGCCTTCTCGAACAGCGCTTTTTTCTGGTTGTCGGGAACCAGGGCGGAACCGGCGGTGGTGGCCTCGGCGGCCAGGGCGAAGCCTTCGCTGCTGTTCAGGGCGGCGGCGGCGGTGGCGGCGGCCTGCCAGTTGCCCTGTTCGAACAGGCTGGTGGCGGCCTGCAGGGACTGGGCAGACGCGGTGGCGGCAAGGGTAAGGGCGGCAGTGACGATGAATGAACGCATGAACTTCCTCCGGTGAGGTGCTGCTGTGATTTGAGTTGAACGCTGTCGCGGAGTATACACATCCGCCGCGCCGGAATGCTGACGAGACCGTCAGGAACGGCAAGCCTGTCTTTTCATGAACCGGGTTCATCGGCCCTCGCGGATGCGCTAGGCTTCGTGTTGACGTGGACTGGAAGGCCGTACTCTCGGACCTGCGCGCCCACCTGCCCCCCGGTGGGGGTGGGGTGGTGCGCGGCAGTCTGCGCTGGCTGGAAGCCGAGATGCGGGCCAGCGGGGCCAACCCGTCGAGCGTGCGCAACATCATCTACCGTGACGTGGGTACCCCGGCGGACAAGGCGGCGCTGCGGGCCGTGCTGGCTGGACTGGCCCGCGAGGTCGGCCGGCCCCTGCCGGACACGCCGCTGCCCGAAGCGCCGCCGGCCGTGCCGGATGAACTGGACCTCCTGGGCCGCAGCAAGAAACGCGCCTACCGGCAGTTCCTGGCGGGGGTGCGGGCGGGCCGCGCGCCGCGCCTGATCGTGTGCGGCCGGGCTGGGGCGGGCAAGACGGTGCTGCTGTCGCACGTGGCGCGCGCCCTGGCCGCGCAGGGCGTGCCGGTCCGGCAGCTGTTCCTGTCGGGCGAGGCGGCCGGGACGCTCCAGGCCCCCGCGCCGTCCGGGTCGTCGTTCGCGGCGCTGGCGCAGGCGCAACTGGATGGGGCGCGGCAGGCGCTGCCGGCGAGCGGGGCGCTGCTGCTGCGCGTCACGGGCGACCTGACCCTGCACGGCGGCCCGCCCCGCCTGCCCGGTGGAACGCCGGTGGACCCCGCCACCTGGGCCGCGCAGACCCTGCTGGAACGCGCCCCGGCGGGAGTGGCGGTGCTGCTGGCGGTCGAGGGGGACGCGCCGGCCGGGGCGCCGTGCGAGGTGATCGAGCTGCGCCCCCCCACGGCCGCCGAGGCGCGCGAGTACCTGATGGCCCGCCTGAACGTCCCGCGCGCCGAGGCGGACCGGCTGGTGCAGGAGACCGGGCGGCACCTGGACCGCCTGACCCTCCTGGCGAGCCTGAGTGGGGGGGACGTGCGTCCGGCCGACCTGCTGGGCGACCCGGATTCGCGCCTGCTGACGGAACGCACCGCCGCCCTGCACGCCGCCGGACCCGACCGCGCCGCGCCGTGGCCGGACGCGCTGCTGGGGGCGTTGCTGGGCGGCGCGCCCGCCACCCTGCCTCCGCACGCGCGGGCGTTGCTGCGCGGCACCCCGGAGGGCGGCTGGCGGCCCGCGCCGGTCCTGAGTGCCGCGTGGCCCGCCGTGTCCCGCGCCGCGCAGACCGGGGGGCTGCGAATCCTGACCCGGCTGGAAGACCCGGCGCTCGGCGCGTACCGGCTGGCGGCGCTGGCGGCGTTGCAGGACTGGACGGCGCTGGCCGCGCACGTGGCCGCCCACCCGGACGACATCCGGTACCTGCCGGCGCTGTGGCCGGCGCTGCGGGCCGCGCCGCCCGGCCCGGACCGTGAAACGCTGGCCCGCGCGGTCGTCACGCATCACGCCGGGCGCGGCGAGTACAACGAACCCCGCGCCCGCGACGCCCTGTTCACGCTGATGGAATCCCCACGGGACGCCGTGCGTGCCTGGGCGCGCGTGAAACTGGCCGAGAGCAGCCTGGAGGGGGGTAACATGGACGCCGCCCGCACCCAGCTGGAGCATCCGGACGTGACGGGCATGGACCTGGGCAGCCTGAACGCCGCCGGGCACGCCGCGACGCGGGACCCGTGGACCGTCACGGCGCAGGCGGACGCGCTGCTGGTGCACGCCGCGCTGGCCCGCTGGCAGGGCGACCTGGCCGGCGCGACCCGCGCGGCGGGCGATCCGCGCGCGCAGCAGGGCGGGCCGCGTGCGCTGCTGTGGCGCGGCCTGATCGCCAAGGACGCGGGCCGCTGGGACGAGGCGCTCGGGGCGCTGCGGGCCGTTCCGGCGTCCAGTCCGCTGCTGTCGGCCCGCGCCCGTTACCAGCAGGGGGACCTGTACCTGCGGCTCGGGCAGCCGGGCGAGGCGCTGGGCGCGCTGCTGGACGCCTCGGCGCGGCTGGAAGCGGCGGGCGGCAGCGCCGAGGAGGTCGCGCGGGTCCTGGCGCGCACCGCGACCGCGCAGCGCCGCCTGGGGCGCCCGTCCGACGCGCTGGACAGCCTGAACGCGGCGCTGACCCGCATTCCCGCCGACGAGCGCCGTCACGCGGACGGCGTGCCGCGCGCCCGGCTGCTCTCGGAGGGCGTGCCGATCCTGCTGGCGCTGGGCCGGCACGACGAGGCGCTGGCGCAGGCGGCGCGGGCGCTGGGTCTGCTGGCCCGCAGCGAGGTCCGCCCCGCCGAGACCCGCTACCGCGAGCGGCGCACCCGGTACCGCGTGGCACTGGCGTACCTGTCGCGCGGGCTGGGACGCCCGTACCTGCAGCCGTTGCTGGGGCCGCCGCCCGGCGCGGACCACCCGGATCTGGTGCAGGCCCGCGTCATCCTGGACGGGCTGCTGGAGCAGGCGCAGCCGCGCGGGGACCGCGAGCAGATGCTGCGCTTCGACATGCTGCTCAGCCGCGCCCTGAGCGAACCGGACCCGGCGCGGGCGCTGGTGTTCACGGACCGGGCGCTCGGCATGGCCGGGCACGCCTACGAGGAAGCGCAGGCGCGCGTCATGCGGGCCGACGTGCTGTTACGGACCGGGCCGCAGGAGGCGGCGCTGCCGGACCTGAACCGCGCGCACGCCCTGCTGCGCCGCGTGCAGGTCGGCCTGAGCGGCGCGGGCGCGGCCGTCGGTTCGCCGGACGGCGCGGCCGCCCCCGATCCGGGGCTGCACGCGCAACTGCTGGCGCTGGAGGCCCGCGCGACCATCCGCGAGGGCGCCCCGGCGCTGCGCTGGCTGCGGGACGCGCTGCGTGCCGGGGCGGGCGGGGACCTGCGCGCCTTCCAGGGCGGGGTGTGGCGCGAGGCGGCGCTGGCGCTGGAGGCCTTCCACCCGGACCCGGCCGGGGTGCTGCGGGACCTGGGCGTGCCGTTCGACCCGCAGGTCCTGCGTCCCTCGGACGCCCTGCGCCTGCACGACCACGCCGGGCACGCCGGGTAGCAGACTTCGCGGAAGCGGGCTCCCGGAAAGGGTGGCGGGTGGCCGTGAACCCGCGGGGCGTGCCCTCCGCCGCGGGGCAGAACTGAAAACCGCTGTGAAAGCCGCTATGCTGTGCGGCGTGAGTACCAGTGAATCGCAGGCCGGGGGCCGCGCTGCTGTCCGCCTGCTACAGGGGTATGTGTGGCATCCGCAGGACGCCGACATCGAGCTTGAACATTACCTGCCACGCGAGCTCGACCTGACCGGCGGCGACAGCGAGGGCGCGCACGTCCTGTGGGACGGCGTGAACCCGCCTTTTGCCTTCTTCGAGAACGGCGAACCGACCGCGTCGCAGGCGTTCTACCAGTTCACGGTGCTGCGCGTGTACGACGAGCGTCCCAGCAACGAGGCGCTGCACGAGGACGCCACGCTGGCCAGCGGGCTGCTCGACCCGCTGCTGGAAGCCACGCCGCAGGGATTCGGCTGGCAGCTGTGGGAGGACCTGCGCGACCTATGACGGCGTCCCTGGACTGGTTCGACCTGCGCGTGGAGGGTGACCCGCACCCGCGCCGCTTCGATTCGGCCGCGTCGGCCCGCGCGTACCTGCTGCGGGTGGAACGCCTGAGCGAGGAGGCGGCCGACGAGCTGCTGATCGCGGGCGAGGTGCATCCGCCCCTGTCGCGCCGCTCGCTGGAACTGCGGCCCCTGCGCGCCGAATGAACCCGGACGGCGGGCCAGAGGCGGCAGGAAACGCGCTGCCCGAGCCGGGACCGGTCGTGGCGATTCCCGTGTACGCCGGGGTCAGCGAACTGGAACTGGGCGTCATGATGACCGTGTGCCGCCTGTGCGGCGGCGAGGGCGCGGCCCTGACCGTGAACCGCTCGCGGGCCAGTATCGTCACGGCGGGCGGGCTGGTCAGCACCCCGCACGTGCTGTACGCGGCGCTGCCGGAACCGGCGGGCCTGCTGCTGCCCGGCGGTCCCGGCGCGGCCCGCGCCAGCCGGGACCCGCTGCTGCGCGCCTTCCTGGCGGCGCACGCGGCCCTGCCGACCGGCGCTTCGGGCAGCGGAGCGCTGCTGTGCGGCGAGGCGGGCACCCTGAACGGGCTCGTGGTGGGCGGCCCCGCCGAGCTGGAGGGCACCCTGTGGGGCTTCGGCGTGGCGGGCGTGCAGGCCGGGCAGGTCGTGACCGACGGGCCGCTGATGACCACCCCGTCCGGGCTGCCGGCCCTCCAGGCGGCGCTGCACGTGGCGGCGCGGGTGTGGGGCGAGGAGGCGGCCGCGCAGGCCGCCGAGCAGATCGGTTACCGGCCACTCTGACCCCGGTCCGCTGTGACGATCCCCGCCCGCGTTCGTGTGTGAGGCGAACCGGGGGCGGATGATACGCTGACGGCATGGATCAGGCTGCGTTTGACCGTTACCTTGCGCTGCGGGCCGAAATCGCCCGCCACAACCGCGCGTACCACGAGCAGGACGCCCCGGAGATCCCGGACAGCGAGTACGACGCCATGGCCCGCGACCTGCGCGCCCTGGAAACCGCGAACCCCGACTGGGCGGCCCGCGCCGCCGAAACCGACGGCCAGAACCTGAGCCCCGCACAGGCGGTGGGCGGCGCGCCCGCCGGGGCCTTCGTGCCTGTGAACCACCCCACGCCCATGACCAGCCTCGACAACGTCTTCAGCGACGAGGAACTGGACGACTGGCGCGAGAAACTGGCCCGCGCCCTCAACCTCCCGGCCGACCACGACGACTTCACGTTCACGGGCGAACTGAAGATCGACGGCCTGAGCGTCAACCTGTACTACCTGAACGGCGAACTCCAGTGGGCCGCCACGCGCGGCAACGGCGTGACCGGCGAGATCGTGACCGCGCAGGTCGCCACCGTGCCCGGCATTCCCACGAGTCTGCCCGGCCTGAGCGGCGAACTGGAGGTGCGCGGCGAGGTGTACATGAGCCGCGCGGACTTCGCGGCGTTCAACGAGCAGGCCGAGGAACTTGGCACGCCCCTGCTGAAAAACCCCCGCAACGGCGCGGCGGGCGCGCTGCGGCAGAAGGACCCGGAAGTGACCCGCACCCGCAACCTCCGCGCGATCTTCTACTCGCTGGGCCGGCGCGACGGCGTGCCCGCCACCACCCAGGGCGAGGTGCTGGCGTGGCTGGCCGAGCAGGGCTTCCCGGTCAGCGCGTACAGCGAGACGCTGCGCGGCCTGAGCGCCGCCGCCGACTACCACGCCCGCATGACCGCCCGGCGCCAGACCTTCGAGTTCGACGCGGACGGCACGGTCCTGAAACTGGACCCGCTGCGCCTGCAGGAGGAGGCGGGCTTCACCAGCCGCGCGCCCCGCTGGGCCATCGCGTACAAGTTCCCGGTCGAGGAGGTCGAGACGACCCTGGAAGCCATCAGCGTGAACGTGGGCCGCACCGGGAAACTCGCGCCGCTGGCGCACCTCGCGCCGCGCCTGATCGAGGGCAGCACCGTCAGCCGCGCCACTCTGCACAACGAGGACTTCATCCGCGACCTCGACCTGCACATCGGGGATACGGTCGTGGTCCGCAAGTCCGGCGGCGTGATCCCGCAGATCATGCGCGTCCTGCACGAGAAACGCCCCGACGGCGCCCAGCCCTATGTGTTCCCGACCCACTGCCCCGAGTGCGGCCACGAGGTCACCCGCGCCGACGGCGACGCGAACACCTACTGCCCGAACCCTGCCTGCCCCGCCCAGGCCTTCGAGCGCATCCGGTACTTCGTGTCGCGCGGCGCGATGGACGTGCGCGGCATCGGCGAGAAACTCGTCGCGCAACTCATCGAATCCGGACTCGTCCGCGACGTCTCGGACCTGTACACCCTGAACGCCGAACAGCTGGCCGGACTGGAACGCGGCGGCGAGAAGAAAGCGCAGAACATCCTCGCGCAGCTGGAAGCCAGCCGTACGAAACCGCTGTGGCGACTGGTGAACGCGCTCGGCATGAACCACGTGGGCGAACGCAACGCGCAGGCGCTGGCCCGCGCGTTCGGCACGCTGGACGGCCTGCTGGCCGCCACGCCCGAACAGATCGAGGCCGTGCCCGGCATGGGCGGCGTGATCGCCCAGAGCGTCACGGCGGCCCTGGCCGACCCCAGCATGCGCGGCGTGATCGAGCGGCTGCGCGCCCACGGCGTGAACCCCGCCGCAGAAGTCACCCGGCGCGGCGAGCAGCTGGTGGGGCTCAACTTCGTGATCACCGGCACCCTGACCCGCCCGCGCGACGCCATCAAGGCGCAACTGGAAGCCGCCGGGGGCCGCGTGACCGGCAGCGTCACCGGCAAGACCAGCTTCCTGATCGCCGGGGAAGAGGCCGGCAGTAAACTGACGCGCGCCCAGGAACTCGGCGTGAGCGTCCTGACCGAGGCCGAACTGGCCGACCTGCTGCGCGAGCGGGGCGTGACCGAACTGGACTGACAGCCGCGCCCGGCCCCGCGACTTCCCGGGCGCGCGCCGGGAACGGCCGGAATGGCCGCCGTTGCGTATAAACTGGCAGGTATTGGCGCGGTCCGGGCATCAGGACCGCGCGTGGAGGCAAGACGAGCATGGCAACCAACCCCGAAGTCGAAATCAGCAAGAGTGTCCTGATGGACATCGCCGCCACCACCCTGGACGGCATCGAAGGCACCGAGATCGCCGCCGCCAGCCTCAAGGTCGGCGAGGTGCTGCGCAACCAGAACCCCGGCCGCAAGGCCCGCGCGCTGCGCGTCACCCGCGAAGGCAACGACGTGACCGTGGATATCGGCCTGAACGTCGAATTCGGCCGCAGCCTGATCGGCCTGAGCGAACAGGCCCAGCGGGCCGTGCGCGAGAACATCGAACTCATGACCGGCCTGAAGGTCCGGGCCGTGAACGTCAGCGTGCAGAACGTCTGCCTGCCCAAAGGCAGCCCCGCATGACCCGCCGCCGCGAGAAGGCCGCCGCGCCGGTCGGCACCCGCCGCGCCGCCCGTGAATTCGCGTTCCGGGTGCTGTTCGAGGCCGACCGGGGCGACCTGCCCATGCAGAGCGTGTTCACCCGCGCCGAGGGCGCCATGCGCAGCGGTGACGACACCTTCCCGGCCCTCAGCGAGGACGCCCTGGTGTTCGCGCAGGAACTCGTGCGCGGCATCAGCGCCGCCCGCCCGGACATCGACGCGACCCTGCGCCGCACCATCCGCGGCTGGAGCTTCGACCAGATGGCCCAGACCGACCTGAACATCCTGCGGCTGGCCACCTTCGAGATGATGTACACCGGCGAGCCTCACCCGCCGGTCATCGAGAGTGCCGTGCGAATCGCCCGCAAATTCGGCGGCGACGACTCTGGCCGCTTCGTGAACGGCGTGCTGGCCGGCCTGAGCCGCTCCATGCCCAGGGGAGCGGGCGACACCCGGACCCCGGAGGCCCAGACCGCCCCGGCCCGCACAGAGGCGGAAGCGGAAGCGCCGCTGCCCGACGGAGAGCCCGGGTGACCGGTAGCCGGGCCCCCGCCCGGACCCTGGCCGGCCCGCCCGCCGCCGCCGACCTGCTCGCCCGCGCCGCCGCCCTGGCCGCCACGCTGCCCGTCACGCCCGCCATCGCGTTCATCCGGGTGGGTGACGACCCCGCCAGTGAAAGTTACGTGCGCGGCAAGGCGAAGAAAGCCGCCGAGCTTGGGTTGCACAGCTGTGTGCACGCCCTCCCGGCCGACACCACCCAGGCCGACCTGCACGCCCTGATCGGCACCCTGAACGCCGATCACAGCGTGCACGGCGTGCTGCTGCAACTCCCCCTGCCTGCCCACCTGAACGCCGACGCCGCCCTGACCCACATCGACCCCCGCAAGGACGTGGACGGCCTGCACCCGGTCAACGCTGGCCTGCTGTGGCAGGGACAGCCGGGCCTGCGCCCCTGCACGCCCGCCGGGGTGATGGCCCTGCTGGACCACTACCGCCTTCCGGTGGCCGGGCAGCACGCCGTGATCGTGGGCCGCAGCGCCCTGGTCGGGCGGCCCCTGGCAGGCCTGCTACTGAACGCCGACGCGACCGTCACCGTCGCCCACCGCGCCACGCCGGACCTGGGCGACGTGACCCGCCGCGCCGACCTGCTGATCGTCGCGGCCGGACAGGCGCACCTGATCACGCCGGACATGGTGCGCCCCGGCGCGACCGTCATCGACGTGGGCATCAACCGCGTGCCCGGCGAGGACGGCAAGGCCCGCCTGACCGGCGACGTCCACCCGGACGTGGCGGGCGTGGCCGGGGCACTCACGCCCGTGCCGGGCGGCGTGGGCCCCATGACCGTCGCGCAACTGATGATGAACACCGTCCAGGCCGCCCAGAACCAGACAGTGCAAATGTCGGCAGCCCACGCGCAGGCAGACCAGTCGAACGGAGCGAGCGGTGACGTCCCTCGCTGAATGGAGCGTGAGATGAACTCCCTCGCTGACCTGATCGGCAACCGCTGGCTGTGGGTCGCCGTGCTCAGCAGCACCGGCGCGCAGGTCATGAAGGTCCTGCTGATCCTGCTGATCGAACGCCGCTGGCGACCCGCCGCGTTCATGGAGACCGGCGGCATGCCCAGCAGCCACAGCGCCATGGTCGCCGCCCTCACCACCGGCGTCGGCATCACCGAGGGCCTGGGCAGCCCGCTGTTCGCCGCGAGCGCCGTGTTCGCCCTGATCGTCATGTACGACGCGACCGGCGTGCGCCACAGCAGCGGCCAGCAGGCCCGCCTGCTGAACGACCTGGTCGACGAACTGCGCGCCGTGGTCCGCGAGGGCTTCGCGCCGCTGCCCCTGCGCGTCCTGATGGGCCACACCTACCTCGAAGTGCTGGTCGGTACCCTGATCGGCATCGCCGCCGGATTCATCGCCTTCGGCGGCCAGAGCGCCTGAACGCCACGGGGAACAGGTGAGGGACGGGCCCCGCGGGAGGCCCGTCCCTCTTTCTGCCTATGTCGTGATGGTTGTGATGGTTACACGGCGTTGCTGCGCAGGGTGCTGTCCAGCAGGGCGTCCAGCCGCTCGCGCGTGAAGGGACGCTTGCCTTCCAGCAGCGTGCCGCCGCTCCCGGCATGCAGGTGCCAGTGCTTGCTGCCGCCCATCAGGCGCAGCGACACGCCTTTCAGGTCCACGTGGCGCGGGCTGACGGCCGCGATCAGCAGCGGCTGCCCGCCCACGCCCACGCTGACGCTCATGACGGTGGTGGGCAGGTCGTAGGGGCGTTCCATGCGGTAGATGTAGTCCGGGAAGTCCGCGACCTTCTCGAACGACAGACCACGCGCCACCGCGCTGCCTTCCAGCCAGCCCAGAAGCGTGACCCACTGCGTGTACAGCGCCGAATCATCTGCATGTGACATGTGACACGAGCATACTCCACGCGGCCCGCGCCCGTCAGCCCACCCGCCCCTCTGGCCGCCGTCAGCCGAGCAGGACGCGCCCCCCGCTGGCGTCCAGCGTGACGTGCCCGCCGCGCAACACCTCGCCCGTCACGGCGTCCCGCCACTCGCCGTCCGGCAGGGACAGCGTGACCTCGTGCGCGCCGGGGCGGCGGCTGGCGATCACGGCGGCCCGCTCTGTGCGCCCGTCCGCGTGGGTGTACTCGCGCAGGAACGCCACGGCGTCCTCCTCGGCATGCAGGAAGCGCAGGCCGCCGCGTTGCAGCGCCCGCGAGCCCCGGCGCACGGCGATCAGGGCCTTCATGCGGCCGCGCAGGTCCGTGTCCCACTGCGACTCGTCCCACGGCATCGACTCGCGGCACCAGGGCATCGAGCCGTCACGGGACTGCGTCACGCCCACCTCGCTGCCGTAGTACGTGCAGGGCACGCCCACGTAGCCCATCAGCAGCGTCACACCCGCCAGGAACCGCGTGCGGTCGTTACCCAGGCGGTACAGGGCGCGCGGAATGTCGTGCGATTCCAGCACGTTGAACATGCTCAGGGCCACCTGGGAGGGCAGCGCGTGGTACGCGTCCCACAGGATCTCCACGAGTTCCTCGCCGCCCAGCGCGCTGGGTTCGAAGGTCATGTTCGCCCGCGCCAGCCACTGCATGACCGGCAGGCCGAACCCGTGGTAGTTCATGCTGCCGTCCTCGCCCTGCCCGTCCAGCGCGTGCTCGGGATCGTAGAAACGCTCGCCGAACACGAACGCGTCGGGGCGTTCCTCGCGGGCGGCGCGTTTCAGGGTGCGGTGCAGCGGCAGGTTGTCCTCGTCGGTGCCGCCCGCGCCGATCATGTGCGCCACGTCCAGTCGCCAGCCGGCCGCGCCGCGCCGCAGCCAGTGGCGCACGACGCTCTCCTCGCCGCTGAAGAACTCGTGGACGGCCGCCCCGTTGCGGTAATCGATCTTCGGGAGGGTCGGCACGTCGAAGAACGCGTGGTACGGCAGTTTGCCCGGCTCGTCCCGCCACGTGAACATGGCGCGTTCCGGGGCGTCCTCGGCGTCCAGTGCCGCGCGGAACAGGGCGTTCTCGTTGCCGACGTGGTTGAACACGCCGTCCAGCACGATCTTCACGCCCGCCTGCCCGGCCGCCTGCACCAGCTCGTCCCAGGCCTGATCACCGCCCAGGTGCGGGTCGACGTGCCGGTAGTCGGTGATGTCGTAGCGGTGGTTGCTGGGTGACACGAAGATCGGCGTGAGCCACAGCCCCGTCACGCCCAGGTCCGTCAGGTACGGCAGCGCCTGCGTGACCCCGTTCAGGTCCCCGCCGTAATGCCCGTGAATATCCCCCCAGCTGTCGATGGGCGTGGACCACTCGACCTGCTCGACCACGCGGTCCCCGTACACGTACTCGCCGGTCTGCACGTCGTTGCTGGGATCGCCGTTGCGGAAACGGTCCGGGAAGATCTGGTAGAACACGCTCTCCCAGGCCCACTCGGGCGCCGTGTGATCGGTCAGGTACGTGAACCACGAGCGGAAGCCCCGGCGCGTGCGGTGCAGGCCCAGCGCCGTCAGGTGCAGGTGATCGTTCGTGAAGTTCAGCTGCCAGGAGTACCGCACGCGGCCCTCGTGAACCGGCAGGTCCGCCTCGAACCAGCGGCCCGGCGCGTCCCCGAGCGGCGTGACCTCACGCGCCGGGACGGACTCGATCTCACCGACCCGCACGAACTTCAGGTGCACGGCCGTGACACTCAGGGTCGTGCGGACCCGCACGCGCACCGAGCTGCCCAGCGGCGCCCCCAGCGTCTCGGTGTAGGCGGGCGTGTGGTCGTGCTGGGTGGACAGAAGTGGAAAGACGGACATGTAAACCTCCGGAAACGGAACCAGTCGGGAAGAACTAGTCGGGAAAGGGAAGGGGGAGAAGCGGAAAGCGGGGCTCCCGCGCGGGCGGCGCAGCAGAAAGGCCGCCGGGCACGGTCTCAGCGCACCCTGCGTTCAGCAGTGCGGCCAAGGTCGTGCCCGGCGGGCAAGCGTTGCCTTTGAACTTTGCGCCACAGTCTGAAGCTCCCCGCCCCCCGCGGTCAAGTGGGAGCGGGGGCGGGCTGTCGCAGGTGGGCGTAACGCTGCTTCCTGACCATCCCGCATGGCGCCGCGTACACTGGGCGGCATGAAGCGTCGCCAGACCGTCAGCGTCAACGTGGGAGGGGTCATGGTGGGCAGCGCCCACCCGGTCGTCGTGCAGTCCATGACGAACACCGACACCGCCAACGCCGAAGCCACCGCCATCCAGATCGCGCAACTCGTCCGGGCGGGCAGCGAGATCGTGCGCGTCACCGTCAACACCCGCGAGGCCGCCGCCGCCATCCCCGACATCGTCGCCCGCCTGAAAGAAGTCGGGATCGAGGTCCCCATCGTCGGGGACTTCCACTACAACGGCCACATCCTGCTGCGCGAATTCCCGGAAACGGCTAGGGCGCTCGCCAAGTACCGCATCAACCCCGGCAACGTCGGGGCCGGACAGCACCACGACGCGAACTTCGCCACCATGATCGAGGTCGCCAAAGAGTTCGATAAACCCGTCCGGATCGGCGTGAACTGGGGCAGCCTGGACCAGCAGGTCCTGGCCCGCCTGATGGACGAGAACACTGCCGCCGGCAGCCCCAAGACCGGCACGGACGTCATGATCGACGCGATGGTCGTCTCCGCGCTGGAAAGTGCCGCCTACGCCGAATCCCTCGGCCTCGCACACGACAAAATTCTGATCAGCGTGAAGGTCAGCTCCGCCCCGGAACTCTGGCAGGTGTACCGCCAGCTGGCCCCACTGTGCGACTACCCCCTGCACCTCGGCCTGACCGAGGCCGGCATGGGCATGAAAGGCATCGTCGCCAGCAGCGCCGCCCTCGCGCCCCTGCTGATCGACGGCATCGGGGACACCATCCGCGTCAGCCTCACCCCGGAACCCGGCGCGAGCCGCAAACTGGAAGTCGAGGTCGCCCAGCAGATCCTCCAGAGCCTCGGCATCCGGCAGTTCCTCCCGCAGGTCACCTCCTGCCCCGGCTGCGGCCGCACCACCAGCGTCTTCTTCCAGGAACTCGCGCAGAAGATCCAGGACTACATCCGCGACACCATGCCCGACTGGAAAACCAGATACCCCGGCGTGGAAGACATGCAGGTGGCCGTCATGGGCTGCATCGTGAACGGCCCCGGCGAGAGCAAACACGCCAACATCGGCATCTCCCTGCCCGGCACCGGCGAGGACCCCCGCGCGCCCGTCTACCAGGACGGCAAACTCCTGACCACCCTGCGCGGCCCCCGCATCGCCGAGGACTTCCAGGAACTGCTGGAAAAATACGTCGAGCAGCGCTACGGACGCAGCGAGGCCCCCGCATGAGCGCCTGGGGAGTCGGCCCCTTCCAGAACGAGGCGGCCGCCGAGTACGCCGCCGAGATCGTGCAGGACGGCGCCTACGCCCTGGCGGAAGCCTTCGACGTGGCGCTGGACCCCGACAACGACTACCTGGAAGCTGAGGAAGGCCACCGCGCCGTCGCCGCTGCCGAGACGCTGGCCGCCGTCCTGACCGGCGACACGGCTGCCCTGACCGACGCCGCCCTGCGCGCCTGGGTGCAGAACACCGACGCCGCCGAGGTGGCCCACCTGCGCGGGCACGCCCTGGAAGCCCTGGAACGCGTCCTCGGCCCCGGCAGCGAACTCCCGGACCTCTGGGAGGACAGTGACGACGCCGACGCTTGGCAGGGCGACATCCAGCGCCTGCGCGCCGCGCTGAGCTGAAGACGCAGGGCTGACGATGGAGGGCTGAACGTGGAACCGGGCGTGCTGCCGTGGCTGCGGGACGACCTGACCCGCGCGGACGCGCACGCCCCGGCGCGCCTGACCGCCGACCTGCACCGCTGCGCCCGCGAATTCGGCTGGGCGCTGACCGGCGGGCTTCACCTCGATCCCCTGACGGGCGTGCGGGGTCAGACCCTCCGGCCTGCGGCGGGCGGGGCAGCGGTGAGGCTGCTGGCAGACACCGACTGGCCGCTGCTGGCGTTCACGGACGCCACGCATCCGGGGCTGACCTTCGCGCCCTACCTGAATCCGCCCGGCCTGACCGCGTGGTGGCAGGCGCGCGGCTGGCTCGTGCCGGACGCCGCGTGGCTGAACGGACAGCCCGACCGCGCCGACCTCGACCGCCTGACACCCGGCGCAGCGAAGGGCGCGCGGCACCTGGGTTGGACGCGCGGCGAACTGCTGTTCCGGTACTGGTGACGCTCAGGCGTTTGCCGGTTGCCGTCCCCGCCAGTGGTCGAGGAGTTGCCGCCCGTCGCTGGGCGTGCCTGCGCCCATGCCCATCCAGACGGGGTAGCGGACGGGCATAGCGGTCACGAGGGCCTGAAGTCCGGCGAACACGGCCAGCGCCTGCCCGAACAGACCGGTCAGGTCGCCTCCACCGCGCCACAGCAGCGCGCCCAGGGCGCACAGCGCGGCGGAGCTGAGCGGCCCGAGGGCAATGGCCCACGCCCAGGTGGTCGGGGTCATGTTCGCGTGATCCCAGTGGGCGCGGCCTATCCAGAACGGGTACGGGCGCACGTCCACCGCGATCCGCCCCACCCGGAACCGCGCCACGGACCGGCCCCCATCCACCCCGAGCTGCACGCGCACGCCGGACGCCCCGGCCCGCAGCGGCAGCAGCACATGCGCGCACTCGTGCGCCGTGACGGCCAGCAGCCCGGCCAGCAGGTACATCAGGAGCATCGTCAGATCGAAGGTGACCACGGTGGGGAGTACGCGGCGCGGCCCCGCCCGGTTTCACCCGGTGGGCGACCCGTCCTGCCGGGCGTAGTTGCGCGTGAACATCAGGTTGCCTCGCCGCATCCCCAGTGCCTCGTAGTACGGGACGAGGTTGTCGTCGCAGCCGAGGTCCACGGCGTACAGGTGCCGCAGTTCGGCCTGCATGCGGGTCATCAGGGCGCGGCCCACGCCCCGGCCCTGCCACTCGGGCAGAACTTCCAGCAGCGGAATGTACGCGGTCAGCACGCCGTCGCTGACAGCCTGCACGAAGCCGATGACCTGCCCGTCATGCACGGCGAGAACGACCCGGTACGATCCGGTCAGCAGGCTCAGGAACGTCTCGGGCGTGGGCGGGTTGGGCCAGTTCACGAAGAAGCCCTGCAACTGCCCCGGCGTGACGCCGTCCAGGGTGGTGTGCAGGGTGTAGGCGGAGGATGTGGGTTCGGTGGTCACCGGCGCAGTCTGTCAGAGGACGGCCGGGCGGGTGCATGCCGTTGCGGTCAGAAGCGCAGTTCCAGGCCGATGCCCGCGCCGATCTGTCCGGCGGTGCTGGCCCGCACGAACGCGCGCCATCCGGCGGGGCCGAACACGGGGCCGCGCAGGCCGGTCTCGCCGTACAGCGCAAAGCGGTTCTCGTTGCTGCCGGCGGTCAGTTGCCCGCCGACGGTGGCGAAGGCGTCCACTTTCGTCAGGGGGAGGTTCAGGTCGCGCAGGGTCACGCCGGCGGCGTAGCGGTTGTAGGTGGTGTCGGTCGTCTGCCAGGGGCGTTCGGCGCTGCCTTCCACGCCGACCGTGCCGATGAACGGGATGGGCAGCAGGGCGGTGCCGGCGTGCACGCCGTACCCGCTGGTGGTGGCGTCCACGCCGGCCCACACGGCAGCGGCGCTGGCGGGGGCGGTCAGGGTGGCGGCGAGGCTCAGGGCAGTCAGGGCGGTCAGGGTGCGGCGCATGCGTTCAGGCTAGCGGACGCCGGATGAGGATGTGCGCAGGATTGCGCGCGTTCAGGCGTTCAGGCGTTCAGGCATTCAGGCATTCAGGCATTCAGGCGCACGGCTGCCACGCTGGCCAGCATCCGGAACGTCTGGAACAGATGGAAGGCGTTGTCGCTCTCCCAGCCGACCGTCACGGCGTCGATGCGGGTGATGCCGGGCACGCGTTCGCAGGCGTCCGCGCGGGCCTGATGATCGAAACTCAGCTGCGCGGCGGCCGGGAAGCGCGTGCCGTACGGCTGGGGCGGCGAGTGCAGCGCCTGCGTTACGGCCCGGAACGCGCCGTCGCGGATGCGGCGCTGCGCCTCGCGCGGGTGCAGGTGCGTGGCCGCGAAACTGCTCAGGCCCTCCTTGACCGGCACCGTGACCACATCCCCTCCCAGTTCGGCGGTGATTTCCGTCATGGCCACGTCGTCCCCGCAGGCGAACAGCACGGGCACGCCGTAATGCCCGGCGAGCAGGGCGTTCAGGCCGTACTCGCCGGTGCTCACGCCGTTCACGCGCACGTCCCGGATGAAGCCGTTCCAGGTGTGCGCCAGCGGCCCGCGCACGCTTCCGGCCCGCGCGTGGTAGCCCACGAACAGCAGGCCCAGCACGCCGGCCTCCTGCACGCCCTGCACCATGCTCAGGGGCTTGTCGTTCCCGCTGGTGAAGCGCACCCCGTCCGGCAGCAGTTCCGGAATCAGGTTGCGCATGGTGTCGTGGCTGTCGTTCACGAGGACGTCGGTCGCTCCGGCGTCCAGCGCGCCCTGCGCGGCGGCGGCTGCCTCCAGGGTCATGCGTTCGCGCGCCCGCTCGTACTCGGCGCCGCTGACCAGCCCACCGAACTCGGGCGGACTGACCTGCACCCAGCTGGAAACGCCGGTCACGCCTTCCATGTCCACGCTGATCACGATTCGCCGGGCCTCTGGGCCGCCGTGCTGGTCACTCATGGGGGTCAGGGTACCGTGACGCGCGGCAGGGAAGGGCACGGCCGGGCCGTGTTAGCCTCATGCGTTATGAGCCGCGTTTCCCTGAAATCCGCCCGAGAGATCGAAGCCATGCGCCGCGCCGGGGCGCTCGTCGCGGAAACGTTCCGCGTGCTGGAGCCGCACGTGAAGCCCGGCGTCACCCTGAAAGAACTCGACACCCTGGCCGAGGAACACATCCGCCGCGCCGGCGCCACGCCTGCCTACCTGGGCTACGGCCCGAAGAACAATCCCTTCCCCGGCACCATCTGCGCCAGCGTGAACGAGGTCATCTGCCACGGCATTCCCGACGGGCGCGTGCTGCAGGACGGCGACGTGGTCGGCGTGGACATCGGCGTGCTGATGAACGGCGTGTACGGCGACGCCTGCTACACCTACACGGTCGGGCAGGTCAGCGCCGAGGTGCAGGGCCTCGTGGACACCACCCGCGAGTGCCTGAAAGCGGGGCTGGACGTCATCCGCCCGAACGCCCGCACCGGCGACATCGGGCACGCCATCCAGACGCTCGCCGAGGCGCGGGGGTACAGCGTCGTTCGCGAGTACACCGGGCACGGCATCGGCAAACGCCTGCACGAGGAACCCACCATCTACCACTGGGGCGCGCGCTACACCGGCCTGAAACTCCAGCCGGGCATGGTGTTCACGGTGGAACCCATGATCAACCTGGGCCGCCCCGAGACGCGCCTGCAGGCCGACGGCTGGACCGTCACCACCGCCGACGGGCAGCCCAGCGCGCAGTTCGAGCACACCCTGGTCGTCACCGACAAGGGCTACGAGATCCTCACGCTGTAACGGTCCATGGACACGACCCGCCCGAACGCCCCGAAATTCCCACGCGGCGGCCTGCGCGCCCCGCCGCCCGGCCCGCTGGAAAGCGAGACCGTGTACCGGGGTCTGGCGCTGGAAGGCGACCTGACCGGCGCAGAGGCCCTGAACGCCGTGACCTTCCAGGGCTGCGTGTTCCGGCGGGTGAACCTGACCGGCGTCCACTGGCGCGCCGTGCGCCTCACCGACGTGCGCTTCGAGGGCTGCGACCTGAGCGGCGCACGACTGGAAGACGCGGCGCTGGAACGCGTGCAGTTCACGGACTGCCGCCTGCTGGGCGTGCAGGCCGCCCACGCTCGCCTGCGGCACGTGCTCCTGACCCGCGTGGTCGCCCCCCTGAGCGTGTGGGTGAAGGCCGACGCGGCCCACCTGCGCCTGGACAGCTGCGACCTGACCGAGGCCGCATTCATGGACGCCGACCTGCCCGGCCTGATCCTCCGGGCGTGCCGCCTGCCCCGCACGGACCTGCGCGGCGCGCGGCTGGCTGGGGCCGACCTGCGTTCCAGCGACCTGCGTGGCCTGCGCGTCACGCCCCGCGAACTGGAGGGCGTGACCGTGGACGCCGCGCAACTGCCGGACCTCGCCCACCTGCTGGGCGTCCGGGTGGGGGAGAGCCTCCCGGACCCGGATGCCCTTCCCTGAACACCGGTTCGCGTCAGTGCCGGACTACCGCGACGGTCAGTTGAACGGGCAACTGCTGCGCACGTCCGAGTAGGTGGTGCCGACCGCCGGGGCCGGGCACAGGAACGGGCTGTAGCGCAGGTCGTTGTCCACGAAGCGTTTGAGCCACGCCACGCTGGCCCGCGCGATGGGCGTGTTCGACGTGTTCGGCGCGAAGTGGCTGGCGCCGCGCAGTTCCAGGTACGTGCGGGGCAGCGTGGCCGCCAGGCTGGTGTAGAACGGCACCGAGTGAGAGGCGACCGGCGCGACCGTGTCGGACTGCGCGCCGATGATCAGGGTGGGCGTGCGCAGTTCCGGCCAGGTCTTGTCGGTGTTCCAGGGAGTCAGGGCCACGGCGGCCTTCAGGGCGGGGTTGGTCTTGGCGGCTTCCAGGCTGCCGCCGCCGCCCATGCTGTGGCCCATCACGGCCAGCCGGTTCGGGTCGATGCGGCTGCGCACGTCGCTGCTGCCGGTCAGGTACCGCAGCGCCGCCAGGAGTTGCGTGCCGCGCGAGGACGGCTGGTCGTAGATGCTGTTCGTGTCGATGATGAACACCACGAACCCCTGCGAGGCGAGGCGCGGCCCCAGCCACGACAGGCTGCTCTGCGTGGCGGTGTAGCCGGGCGACATGGCCACCGCGCCGAAGGTGCCGTCGGTGGTGGTCGTGGGGTAGTAGATGGTGCCGCCCCCGAATCCGCTGACCCGGTAGCGGGACACGCTGGTCGAGGTGGTGGCGTACGGCCCGCGCGTCGCTTCCAGGCTGGCGGTGGTCGGGGCGGGGCCACGCTCGAACGGGTTGAGCGCCAGCGTGGTCACGGGCTGTTCCTGCGAGGCCGTGCTGGGCGGTTGCTGCACGCCTGTGCAGGCAGCCAGGAGGACGGTCAGTGCGAGGCCGACAGTTAAGTTTTTCATTCCAGGTCAGTCTGTCTGATGCCGGTGCGGGCCGTCAAGATCATCTGACCGGCGCGTCACCTCGGTCTGGCCCGGCCGGATCACTTCTGAACGGACGTTCCGACCGGGATGCGGGCCGCCGCATCGAGACGGGCCGTGTCCAGCGTGGACGCCTCGAAACGGTCGCGCAGGTAGTGTCCCTGCGTGAGCAGGCGGCTGGCGCTGCCGTGATCCTGCCGCAGCGCGCCGTCCACACCCCGGCTCAGGTGCTCCAGCTGCTCACGCAGCAGCCCTTCCGGATCGCGGCCCCCGGCGCGCAGCTGCTCGCGGGCGGCGGGCGTCAGGTTCAGGTAACTGCGCAGCGTGTCCGGCAGGTACTCCCGGCGGATCTGGCCCAGCGTCGCCCGCGTGTGCGGCTCCAGCGTGGCGGGCGCGTCCTGAAGGCGGCACAGCAGCGCCAGGGCGTACAGGCGGTGCGGTTCGGGCAGTCGCAGCGCCAGCGCGGGCGCGTCGTCCGGCGGGGTGCCCGGCGCGGCCGCACCCTCAGCCGGGCCGGACCGGGCGCGCAGCAACTCCAGGTTGTGCCGGTGAATCATGGCGCGCCGCGCCAGCGGAAAACCGAACACCGACGCGAAAAAGAACAGGGGAACCAGAATGTCTTCCACAGGGAAACCTCGACTCGGGACAGGGCACTCGGCACAGGGCACTCGCGACAGGGCGTGGTGGCAGCGGAACACGGTCAGCCTACCCCCGCCTGCGCGTACGCCGCGTCACCCTTAAGGCGGAGTGGGGGTGGCGGCCCGCCCAGGCCAGTAAAATCCCTGGCATGAGTCAGATTCAGAGGTTCCGTCCATAACCGGCGTCGCGTTCAAGGGAAAACGCGCGCGTGAACTGTCCGCCGACGCGGCCGTCAGTGTCGTGGACGTGTTCAAGAGCTTCAGGTCGACGTCGGGCGGCGAGACGCGCGTGCTGGACGACATCGACCTCGATATCCGCCGGGGCGAGTTCTTCAGCCTGCTGGGTCCCAGCGGGTGCGGCAAGACGACCCTGCTGCGCATCCTGGCGGGCTTCGAGCAGCCGGACGCCGGGCAGGTCATCATCGGCGGGCAGGACATGACGGGCGTGCCGCCGCACCTGCGCAACGTGAACACCGTCTTCCAGAGTTACGCGCTGTTCCCGCACCTGAGCGTGCAGGACAACGTCGCGTTCGGCCTGAAGATGAAGGGCGTGCCCGCCGCGCAGGCCCGCACCCGCGTCATGCAGGCCCTGGAGCGCGTGCGCATCGCGGACTTCGCCTCTCGCCGCCCGGATCAGCTGTCGGGCGGGCAGCGGCAGCGTGTGGCGCTGGCCCGCGCCATCGTGAACGAACCGCAGGTGCTGCTGCTCGACGAGCCGCTCTCGGCGCTGGACCTGAAACTGCGCAAGGAGCTGCAGGTGGAACTCGCCAACCTGCAGGAGAGCCTGGGCATGACCTTCGTGTTCGTCACGCACGACCAGGAGGAAGCGCTGGTCATGAGTGACCGCATCGCTGTCATGAACCGGGGCCGCGTGGAACAGCTGGGCCGCGCCGAGGAACTGTACGAGCGGCCAAGGACGGCGTTCGTGGCGAACTTCCTGGGCAGCAGCAATCTGATCGAGGGCACCGTCCTGAGCGTGGACGGCAAAGGCGCCACCGTGCAGACCGTGCACGGCCCGCTGCGCACCACGCACGGCGAGGGCCTGCGCCCCGGCCAGAACGTCACGCTGTCCGTGCGGCCCGAGAAACTGAGAATGGAACGCGACGACGAGACCGAAGGTAACGAGATCCGCGCGACCGTGGACGACATCGTGTACACCGGCGCCGAGAACCAGTACCTGCTGCGCGCCAGCGGCCAGCAGCTCGTGGTGTTCCAGCTGAACGCCGACATCGGCGCCGACGAGGACTTCGACTACGAGGAACAGGTCACCCTGTACCTGCCGCCCGACAACCTCGTCGTGCTGGAAGAAGCATGACGGGGGTTGATAGTCGAAGGTTGATGGTTGATGGAACACCCCTCTATCAACCATCAACCTTCAACCATCACCGCACCGAAGGTGCTCCGTGCTGACGGTCCGGCGGTTCTTCGCCACGCTGGGGCCGGGCACGCTGTGGCTGGCGGCGTTCCTGATCGTTCCGGCGCTGGTGATGCTGGGGTACTCGTTCCTGACGCGCACGGACCTCGCGCAGGTGGGCGGCCCGTGGACGCTGGAGAACTGGGGGCGGGTGTTCGGGTACGACGCGCTGTTCCAGGAGTGGACGGCCGACAACGCGCGCGTGCTGTGGCGCAGCGTGTGGGTGGCGGGCCTCAGCACAGCGCTGTGCGTGCTGATGGGCTACCCGCTGGCGTTCTACATCGCCCGCCAGGACGCGCGGCGCAAGAACCTGCTGCTGCTGCTGCTGATCATCCCGTTCTGGACGAACTTCCTGATCCGCGTGTACGCCTGGATCCTGATCCTGCGGCCCTTCGATCTGGTGCCCAGCCTCACGGCGACCCTGCTGGGCATGGTGTACGCGTTCGTGCCGTTCTTCGTGCTGCCCGTGTACTCCAGCGTCGAGAAGATCGACTGGCGCCTGCTGGAGGCCGCGCAGGACCTCGGCGCGCCCCCCCTGCGGGCCTTCATGACCGCCGTGTTCCCGCAGACCCTGCCGGGCCTCGTGGCGGGCATCCTGCTGACCTTCATCCCGGCACTGGGCACCTTCGTGGTCAGCGACATCCTGGGCGGCGCGAAGACCGCGCTCGTCGGGAACCTCATCCAGAACCAGTTCGGGCAGGCGGGCGACTGGCCGTACGGCAGCGCCCTGAGTTTCCTGCTCATGGGCATGGTGCTGCTGGGCCTGTGGGGCTACGCCCGCCGCGCCGGACAGAAAGGCCTGGAGGAACTCGTATGAGTGCGCTACGCGCACGGCTGATAGTTGATGGTCGATGGAACCCTCTTTCAACCATCAACCATCACCTGTCAACCGCCCGGAGGGCCCCATGATCCGGCGGACGCATCCGGCCCTGAGCGTGTGGGCGTGGCTGGTGTACGCGTTCCTGTACCTGCCGATCATCGTGCTGGTCGTGTTCTCGTTCAACGATTCGCGCTTCGGGGCGACCTGGGCGGGCTTCACCACCAAGTGGTACGGGGTGCTGTTCGCCCGCACGGACGTGCGCGAGGCCCTCACGAACACCCTGACCGTGGCGGTGGTCAGCACGCTGATCAGCACGGTGCTGGGCACCCTGGTGGGCCTGGGCCTGTGGCGGTACACGCTGCGCTTCCGCACGGCCCTGACCGGACTGCTGGTCCTGCCGATCGTCATTCCGGACGTGGTGATGGGCGTGAGCCTGCTGATGTTCTACGCGTTCGTGCGCTCGGGCCTGGAGCGCCTGGGCTGGACCTTCGACAACGGCTTCTGGACGGTGCTGCTGGCGCACGTGACCTTCCAGATCAGTTACGTGGCCCTGACCGTCCGCTCGCGGCTCGCCGGGTACGGCCCGGAACTGGAGGAAGCCGCGCGGGACCTGGGCGCCACCGGCCTGCGGTCATTCACGCACGTGGTCCTGCCGCTGGCGCTGCCGGGCGTGCTGGCGGGCGCGCTGCTGGCGTTCACGCTGTCCCTGGACGACTTCGTGGTCACGTACTTCACGAGCGGGTCGGGCTTCAACACCCTGCCGGTCCTGATCTACACGAACGTCAAGCGGGGCGTCACGCCGGACATCAACGCCCTGAGCGCCCTGCTGGTCCTCGTCACGGTGGTCGCCATCGTCGCCGCGAACGCCCTGCTGCGCCCCCGGAGGCAGCCATGAAACGCGCCGCCCTGAGCGCCCTGCTCGTGCCGGTCCTGCTGAGCGGCTGCTACCGCGTCGAGAAGCCCGCCGCGACCTCCGGCCCGGTGACCGCGCCCATCACGCGCGGCGACGGCAGGACCCTGCGGGTGTTCATCTGGTCCGAGTACATCGACCCGGACCTCGTGACCGCCTTCGAGAAAGAAAACGGCGTGCGCGTCGTGCTGGACACCTTCGAGAGCAACGAGGCCATGCTCGCCAAGTTGCAGGGCGGCGGCGCGCAGTACGACATCGCCGTGCCCAGCAACTACGTGGTGCAGACCATGGTCCGGGCCGGACTGCTGCAACCGCTGGAGAAGTCCCGACTGCCGAACCTGAAGAACATCGCGCCCGGCTTCCTGAACGCCCCTTACGACCCCGGCAACCGCTACTCCGTGCCGTACCAGTACGCCGCGACCGGACTGGCCTACAACCGGGAACGCTACGTGCCGCAGGACACCTGGGCCGAGATCTTCGGCCCGGATGACACCCGCACCTTCGTCCTGCTCGACGATCCGCGCGAGGTGATCGGCGCGGCCCTCAAGTACCTGGGCTTCAGCGCCAATACCACCGACGTCGCCCAGCTGCGCCAGGCACGCGACCTGCTGCGCGGCGTGGTCGCCAAGAAGGGCTTCCAGGGCTTCGACGGCGGCCCCGGCACCCGCAACAAACTCCTGGCCCGGCAGATCGACCTCGGGCAGATCTACGTGGGCGACCTGCTGATCGCCACCGAGGAAGACGAGAACGTGCAGGTCCTGCTGCCCCGCCAGGGCACCACCATCAGCATGGACACCCTGGTCGTTCTCAGGCGCAGCCCCAACCCGGACCTCGCGCACCGCTTCATCGACTACCTGCTCGACGCCGACAACGGCGCGCAGCTCAGCAACTACACCTACTACGCCACCCCGAACGCCGCCGCGCAACCCCTCCTCGACGACTTCCTGAAGGACATTCCCGCCCTGAACCCGCCCGCCGCGTGGCTCACGGACGGCCGCCTGGACTTCATCGGCGAGCTGCCCACCGGCCGCCCGCAACGCCTGTACGACCGCATCTGGACGGAACTCAAGAGCCGCTGAGCCCGCAGTCCAGAAGCCAAGAAGCAAGGCGCCCCCGCTGAACGTGGGGGCGCCCTGCTCTTGGTCTGTGGTTCAGTCCGGCTGGTTCACGGGGTGCAGGGCGTCCAGCCAGCCCCAGTCACGCAGGTACGCGCGGAACTCGCCGATCAGTTCGCGGGCCTCGTCGCGTTCGGATTCGTGCAGGGCGCGCAGCCACGCCTCACCGGTCGCGCGGGTGAAGGCCCGCAGCGGCGCCGGGCGGCCCAGGAAGTTGTCCAGGGCTTCCAGCAATTCCTCGGCGCGGGCGCGCGTCCAGGGGCGCTGGCGGGTCACCTCGTTCAGGAACTCGTCGGCGGCGTGCTCCAGCAGCGGCGTGCGGCCCACGATCCACGGGGCTTTCAGCGGCGGCAGGCTCACGGCGCTCACGCTTTCCAGCCCGGGAAGCCCTCGATGGCGACCAGCGTGGGGCGCGGGATGTTCGTGCCGGCTTTCGCCGCGAAGTTCGAGCGCAGCTTGTCCAGGCTCTCGCTGTCCTCGCCGGGGTGCTGGATGGCCAGGAACAGCGTCTTGCCGTCGGGGCTCCAGACGGGGCCGGTCATCTCGGCGTCCACCGGGCCGATCGCGAAGCGCTGCGCCTTCCCGGCGTCCGGGCCTTCGGTCGCGAAGAAGAACATGGCGTTGTTCCCGTGGAACTCCTTGATGGGGTTGCTGCTCAGGTCGCTGTTGTCCGTGACCATCCACAGGTTCCCGTACGGGTCGAACACCAGGTTGTCGGGGCTGGCGAAGCCGCTCTGCGGGCCGCCCACCGCGAACACTTCCCACAGGAACGTCGTGGCGGTCCAGTCGTCCTTGGCCTCACGGAACTTGATGATCTGCCCGAAGTAGTTGCCGTGCTTGGAGTTGTTCGTCAGGGCGACGTACACCTCGCCGGTGCGGGGGTGAATCTCGATGTCCTCGGGCCGGTCCACGGGCGTCCCGCCGACCGCCAGGGCGCTGGCGCGGGCGTCGGCCAGCACGTCGGCCTGACTGCCGAACAGCGCCTTGCCGTCCGCGCCCTTGGCGTCCTTGAGTTTCGGGTTGCGGTCGTAGTCCAGCAGCACCCAGCTGCCGTTCCCGAAGTTCGCCACGTACAGGTCGCCGTCTTCGAGCAGCTTCAGGTTCGCGGCGCGGTCCGCCGGGTTGTACCGGCCGCGCGACACGAACTTGTACACGCAGGCGTCCTGCATGTCGTCACCCATGTATCCGACCACGCGGCCGTCCGCCGCGACCGTGATCGCCACGTTCTCATGCCGGAAGCGGCCCATGCCCGTGCGCTTCTTGGGCGTCCAGGCGGGATCGAAGGGGTCGATCTCGGTCACCCAGCCCTGGTGCATGGCCTCGTAGCCGCTGCCCGCCCAGGCCTTGGCGTAGCCGTCCACGTTCTCCTCGCAGGTCAGCAGCGTGCCCCACGGCGTCTGCCCGCCCGAGCAGTTACCGACGCTGCCCTTGACCATCGTGGCACCCTTCACGGGCGCCGTGCCGCGCACCGGGCCGGTCAGCTCGATGTCGGTCAGCGCGTCGATGCGGCGGTTCCGGGCGTCCGGCACGACCTTCCACTCGCTGCCCTCCCGGCGGACCCGCACCACGCTCACGCCCACGGCCTCCATCTCGGCCTTCACCTGCGCGGGCGTGCGCTCCTTGGTGTTGCCGCCCACGAACAGCGCGTTGGCGTACTCGTGGTTGATGGTCAGCAGCGCCTCGGTGCTGCTCTGCCCGCCCTGCAGCATGTCGATCGGGAAGTACCCCACGTAATCGTGGTTGAAGCCGATCTCACGCCCGTCGTTCGTGAACTTCTCACCCCACGGGGCCAGCACCTGATAGCGGTACCCGGCCGGCAGCGTCAGGGCGTCCGCGCCCGTCACGGGCACCGGCTTGAACGGCGCGACCGTCTGAGGCTTGATCTTCTTCGCGTCCACCGTGGAGGGGCCGCCGTTGTTCGTCTGCGCCTCGGCGATGTTCAGAGGCAGGGTGATGGCGGCGGCCGTCGCGGCGGCGCTCCCGATCGCCGTGCGGCGGGTCAGGCGGGTGTCGAGCAGACGGTGCCAGAAGCTGGCTTCAACCTTGTCCTGTGAGGTCATGATGAACAGTCTGGGTGCGTCGGGTCAGCGGACCTTCAGCGTCCGGTCAGCCGAGTGTCATGCGGGTCGCAGTTGAACCGGGGTCAGATCGACAACGGACGCCGGACTGTACGTTGCAGGTCAGAGAACAGAAGCACCCCGCCGCACGTCCGTCTGGACGCAGGGCGGGGTGCCGGGTGCGCGGGGTATTACTCGTCGGTGCTGAGGACCGCCAGGAACGCTTCCTGCGGCACCTCGACCGTCCCGAACTGCTTCATGCGGGCGCGGCCTTTCTTCTGCTTGTTCAGCAGTTTCTTCTTGCGGCTGATATCCCCGCCGTAGCACTTGGCGAGCACGTCCTTGCGGAAGGCCTTCACGGTGGCGCGCGCGATGATCTTCGCGCCGATCACGGCCTGCACGGGCACCGGGAACATCTGGCGGGGGATGACTTCCGCCATCTTGTCCACGATCTTGCGGCCCAGGCTGTACGTCTTGGTTTCGTGCACGATCACGGCCAGCGCGTCGATGACCTCGTTGTTCACCATGATGTCGACCTTGCGCAGGTCTCCCTCGCGGTAGCCGAGCTGCTCGTAGTCCATGCTGGCGTACCCACGGCTGATGCTCTTGAGGCGGTCGTGGAAGTCGTACAGGATCTCCGCGAACGGCACCTCGTACAGCAGCTCCACGCGCTTGCCGACGTAGTTCATGGTGATCATGGACCCACGGCGTTCCTGTAGCAGCTGCATGACCGGCCCGACGTGCTCCTCGGGCAGCATGATGCTGAGCTTGATGTACGGTTCCTCGACCAGTTCGATGCGGTCGCGGGTGGGGAACTCGGCCGGGTTCTGCGTCTCGAACACGTCGCCGTTCGTGAGGGTCACGCGGTACACCACGGCAGGCGCGGTGGCGATCAGGTCCAGGTCGTACTCGCGTTCCAGGCGTTCCTGGATGATCTCGGCGTGCAGCAGGCCCAGGAACCCGCAGCGGAAGCCGAAGCCCAGCGCCTCGCTGGTTTCCGGCTCGAAGGAGAACGCCGCGTCGTTCAGTTTCAGTTTCTCCAGCGCGTCCCGCAGTTTGCGGTAATCCTCGGTGTCGGTGGGGTACAGGCCGGAGAACACCACGGGCTGCGCGGGCTTGAAGCCGGGGAACGCCTCGGGTGTCTGCCGCTCGCGGCCGGTCAGGGTGTCGCCGACCTGCGCGTCCTGGATGTCCTTGATGCCGGCGGCGACCCAGCCGACCGAACCGGCCGGAAGGGAATCCCCGACGACCAGTCCGGGGCTGAAGGTGCCGACCTTGTCCACCTCGAAGTTCTTGCCGGCGTTCATCAGGCGGATCTGATCCTTGGGCGTCAGGGTGCCTTCCAGCACGCGTACGAACAGGATCACGCCCTGGTACGCGTCGAAGAACGAGTCGAAGATCAGCGCCTTCAGCGGGGCCTCGGGGTCGCCGCTGGGCGAGGGAATGCGGTCCACGATGGCTTCCAGGATCTCGGTGATGCCGATTCCCGACTTGCCGGACGCGAACACGGCGTCCTCGGCGGGAATGCCGATCACTTCCTCCAGTTCCTGCGCCGCGCCTTCCGGGTCGGCGGCCGGCAGGTCGATCTTGTTGATGACCGGCACGATCTCCAGGTTGTTGTCGATGGCCAGGTACGCGTTCACGATGGTCTGCGCCTCGACGCCCTGCGAGGCGTCCACGAGCAGCAGCACGCCCTCGCACGCCGCCAGGGACCGGGAGACCTCGTAATTGAAGTCCACGTGGCCGGGCGTGTCGATCAGGTTGAAAGTGTACGTCTCGCCGCCCGAGCCGTCTTCCTGCGCGGGACGGGTGTACTGGAGGCGGACGGGCGTGGATTTGATGGTGATGCCGCGCTCGCGTTCGAGTTCGAGCGTATCGAGGGTCTGGTCGCGCTTGTCGCGCTCGGTCATCGCGCCCAGACGCTCCATGATGCGGTCCGCGAGGGTCGATTTCCCGTGGTCCACATGGGCGATAATGGAGAAGTTCCTGACGTTCACACAGAGCAGTCTAGTGCATTTGAGGCTTCCAGACCGGGCGCAGCGCTGCGGAAATTCCGCGCCGGGCCAGGGCGGCCGCGTCTGCCCGGCGCGCACCTGCGGCAACCTTCTGCCGGGCCGCTGCGTATGGTGACAGTGACCATGCCCAGACCGCTGCGCCCGCTGCCCACCCGGCCCCCTGTTCCCGCCTGGAAGGTGCTGCTGCCCTTGCTGGTCGCCGGGGGCGTGGGCTGGGGCGCGTGGCAGGCGGCGGCCCGCCCGGTCAACCCGCCCGCGCAGCCCGGCGCGCAGCGAATCAGCGCCGCGCAGGACTGGCAGACCCTGCGCACCCTCGGCCCGCGCGAGACCGGGAGTGCCGGGAACGCCCGCAGCCTGGACTGGGCGCAGGCGCAGTTCGAGGCGCTCGGGTACCGCGTGACCCGGCAGGCCCTCCCGGAGCGGGTGCCCATGCCCGCGCAGCGGGAGGGAACCGTGACCCTCGGCGGCCCCGGCGACCCGCAGACCCTGACCGGCGAGGCCCTGCTGGGCGTGCAGACGGCCGAGCAGACCGGCACGCTGGTGCGCCTGCCGCCCGGCGTGACCGACGCGCAACTGGAGGGCCTGCTGGGCAAACTGGCCGTCACGACCTGCCCGGACGGCCCGTGGCGGGACCTGACCGACCGCGCCCTGAACGCGGGGATTCTGGGGCTGGTCATCGTGAACGACTGCCCGTACCCGCCCGCGTACAGCCCGCTGGGGAACGTGGCCCTGCCGGTCCTGAGCGTCACGCCCGGGGTGGGCCGCGCGCTGCTGGCCGGGGTGGGCCGCGAGGTCACCTTCACCACCACCGTCCGCACCAGCGACGCCCCCGCCTGGAACCTGATCGCGGCGCGCGTGGAGGCCACGCCGGACGTGCTGTTCGGCGCGCACCTGGACAGCGTGCCCGGCAGTCCCGGCGCGAACGACAACGCCAGCGGCATCCTGGCCGTGCTGCACGCGGCCCGGCAGGCGGCCGGCACGCCCCTGGCGGATCGCGCGTGGTTCGTGCTGTTCGGCGCCGAGGAACAGGGCCTGCTGGGCAGCCGCGCCTTCGTGCGCGCCCACCCGTTGCCGCTGCGAGGCACGCGCGCCATGCTGAACTTCGACATGGTCGGCGTGAATGCCGAATCCCTGGGCGTCGATGCGCACCCGGAACTGCTCTCGCTGGCCCGTTCGTTCCGCCCGGACCTGCGCACCTTCCGGGACGCGCCGGCCACCACCCGCGAGACCTTCGGGCGGTCCTCGCCGGTCACGGGCCGCAGCGACAACCTGCCGTTCAAGCTGGTGGGAGTGCGCACCGCCTTCCTGCACCGGGGCGAGGACCGCCACTACCACCGCCCCACCGACACCACCCTGAACCCCGCGCTGGCCGAGGACGCCGCCACCCTGGCCGTGCAGGTCGCGCTGGCCGCGCTGGACGCCCCCTGGACTCCCAGGGAACCCTGCGGCATCACGGGCCGCGACTGCCGCTGACCGCCCGTTCAGTCATGGCCCGCACCCACCCCGTAAAACTGTTAGATTCCTCGCAGTGAACGCCTCGCTGCTTCCACTCCTGGCCGGCCTGACCCTGCTGGCCGGCGTGTCGTGCGGGTCGCGGTCCGGGCCGCCGGGCACGCAGGGCGGCGGTACGGTCATCTTCCCGCCGGCCGCCGGGACCGCCGTGTTCAGCGCCCAGACCGGCCCGGCCGGAACGGACGTCGTGCAGGCCGCCGTCACTGCCAGTGGCCGGTATGGGCTGACCCTGCCGCCCGACCCGACCCTGCCGGACACCGCGCCGACCCTGCTGGACCTGCTCGGCCCGGCCCTGCCGGGAGGGACCCTGGCCGCCTGCCAGGGCGCCCTGACCACCGACCCGCTCGCCGCCCGCCTGCTCGTCCTGAGCGGCGGGCGCTACCTGATCGGCGCGCAGGTCACCGGGACGCTGCGGCCCGCCCCGCAGGCCATCGGCACGCAGCAGGTCCAGGTAATAATCCGGCAGTTCGTGTTCAGCGACCGCGCCGCCACCCTGGGCAGCGACCAGACCTGCACCTTCACGCTGGCCGGGCAGACCCTGGCCGGCACCCTGCGCGTGCGGCCCTCGCTGCGGCGCGGCTGGAACGTCCTGGAAACCCGCCTGGAACTCGGCCCGGACCGCCTGACCTTCGACGTGACCGACGCCGGGACCGACGCGACCGTCGACTGGCTGTACCTGCCCCTCTGACACGGACTCCGGTTGAAGGGGCTGCAATGACCCTTCAATCCGAGCGGATGCGACTCGTAGAGCTGCCCCGCAGAGGTGGAGCAGGGTGGGTTCCGTCTGATACTCCGATTGAATGGGCTGCAAAGCCCGTTCAATCCGAGCGAAGCGAGAAGGAGAAAAACGGGTTCCGGACGTGGAGCTGGCAGATTGGTGGTGTTCCGATCTGTCAGTGAAACAAACGGAATCCGTCTGACGGGCTGTCCGTGCCCACCCCGGATCGGCCCCGCCGGGGCAGGTAAACTCGGGGTATGCCCAGGTCGCTCGCCTTCTTCACCGATGTCGCGCTGCGGGTCGCGGAGGGAGGTGTGACCGAGCGGAACGCCGATCACACCGTCATCCGCTCGCCCGGAAATCCCATGTTCTGGTGGGGGAATTTCCTGCTGATGCCTGCCGCGCCGCAGCCCGGCGACCGGCCCCGCTGGGAGGCGCTGTTCCGCCGGGCCTTCCCGGACGCCGAGCACCGCACCTTCGGCGTGGACACCCCGGACGGCGGCGTGGACAGCGGCGAGTGGGAGGCCGCCGGGTACGAGGTCCTGCGCGACACGGTCCTGACGGCCGCGCAGACCGTCCCGCCGCGCCGCACGCCGACCCTGGACCTGCGGCCCCTGCATTCGGACGCCGACTGGGAGGCCGCCGCGCGCCTCCGGATGGCCGTGAACGCCGCCGGCCCCCACCCGCACGAGGCGGCCGGGTACCTGGAGTTCGTGACGCGCAAACTGGCGGGCGCCCGCGCCGTGCAGGAGCGCGGGCAGGGCGCGGTATTCGCCGCCTTCGACGCGCACGGCGCGGCCCTGAGCACCCTGGGCCTGTTCGACGTGGGCGAGGGCGTCGCCCGCTACCAGACGGTCGAGACGCACCCGCAGCACCGCTCGCGCGGACTGGCCGGCGCGCTGGTCCACGCGGCCGCGCAGTGGGCGCACGAGCGGCTGGGTACGCGCACGCTGGTCATCGTGGCCGACCCCGACTACCACGCGCAGGCGCTGTACGAACGCCTGGGCTTTTGCCCCACCGAGACGCAGCTGTCCTTCCAGAAACGCCCCCCAGACGCCTGAAGGCTTTCAGGTCAGGTCGCCGAACAGGGAGTCGCCGAACAGGGACGCCGGTTCATTCAGCAGCGCCCGGATCGGCGCGAAACTGCGGCGGTGCGCGTCGGTCACGCCGCGTTCGTGCAGCGCGGCGCGGTGGGCGGGCGCGCCGTACCCCTTGTGCCCGGCGAACCCGTAACCGGGGTACTGCGCGTCGAGTTCCAGCATCACCCGGTCCCGTTCGGTCTTGGCGAGCAGGCTGGCCGCCGCGACCGAGTAGCTCAGGGCGTCGGCTCTGGGCGGCGCAGACAGCGGCACGGTCACGCGCAGTTTCAGGTAGTCCGTGACCAGCGCCTGCGGGGCCGGGTCCAGCCGCGCCAGGGCGCGGTGCGCGGCGGCGTGCGTGGCGCCCAGGATGTTCAGGCGGTCGATCTCGTCCGGCCAGGCGTGCTCGACCGCCCAGGCGAGCGCGACCTCACGCACCACCTGCGCGTACTGCTCGCGTTGCGCGGCGCTCAGCTGCTTGCTGTCCCGGAACGGGTACTCGGCGGCCGAGCCGGGCAGGATCACGGCCGCGACCGTGACCGGCCCGGCCCACGCGCCGCGCCCGGCCTCGTCCACGCCCGCCACGCGGAAATGCCCGCGCCGCCAGTGTTCACGCTCGAAGGACCAGTCGGGGGTCACGCTGGGGGGGACCGTCATGCCCGGAACGGTAGCGCATCGCGCCCCGGCCCGCGACCCTGCCGAACGACCGCGCTGAACGACCCTGCCGCGTGACCTCGCGCCCGTGAACAGTCGCGGCGCGCGGAATGTGCGACTCTGGAGGGCGTGACGAGCAGGCCCAAGCAGAAGATCAGACTCAACCGACCCTCCGGGGCCGCCGCCTCTCCCGCCAGCAGCGGCATCAGGAATGCCGCGCCGCCCGCCCCGGCCGCGCCGTACACGGACGTGCGGCCCGCCCGGCTGCCCGAGAAACTCGACCGGCTGACCGTGCTGACCAAACCCGGCGTGCGAGGCTTCCCCGACGTGGACGCCGCGCAGGCGCTGCTGGCCCTCACCATGCGCCGCGACCGGGTGCGCGGCGACGTGCTGGACCTGAGCGCCATGGGCGGCCTGATCGGCACGCTGGCCGGCGTGCAGCTGCGCGCCGTGGAAGGCAGCGCCGCCGCCCTGAAGGTCCTGCAGGCCGCCGGACTGGACGCCCACGCCGCCATTCCCGGTGATCCTCTGACGGACCGCTGGCCCGAGCGCGCCCGCACCGTGTGCGTCGTGCTGGCCGGCGACCGTGGCAACGCCTACGCCGAGGCGCAGGTCGCCTGGGCGCACGCCTGCACCCCGCCCGGCGGGACGCTGTACATCGCCGGGGACCGCGACAAGGGCTTCGACCGCTACGTGCGCGCCGCCGGGAAGGCCTTCGGGTCCGGCGAGACCATCGCCCGCGACGGCGGGATGCGCGTGGCGAAACTGGTGCGCCGCCCCGGCCCCACGCCCCCCCAGCCCGACCCCGAGGCCTTCGAGGCGTTCGGCGTGAGCGTCGTGGGCCTGCCCGGCGTGTTCAGCGCCGGGAAGCCCGACAAGGCCACCACCCTGATGCTGGGCGCGCTGGACAGCCTGGACCTGGATGGCCTGGACGTGCTGGACCTGGGCTGCGGAACCGGCATCATCGGCGCGTGGGCCGCGCGGCGCGGCGCGAACGTCACGCTGGTCGACGGCGACCTGCCCAGCGTCCGCAGCGCGCAGGCGACCCTGGCCGCGTCCGGCCTGACCGGCGAGGCCATCCACTCGGACGTGGACGCCGCGCTGGGCGACCGCACCTTCGACGTGATCCTCACCAACCCGCCCTTCCACGTGGGCCGGGGCGTGGTGCTGGACGTGGCCCGCGAGTTCATCGCGGCCGCCGCGCGCCGCCTGCGTCCGGGCGGCACCGTGCACCTCGTCGCGAACGAACCGCTCCCGTACGAGGCGGACCTGTCCCGGATCGGCCCGGTCCGCGAGACGCTGCGTGAAGGCGGCTTCAAGGTCCTCTCGGTCACGCGCGCCTGAACCGCCCACCCCCCACCGGGAACCTTTGCGGGGCGGGCCGCGTATTCCGCTTGATGGCCCGCCCCTGCGTTCACCCCACCCGCACGCGCCGCCCTGCGGCGGCGACCTGCCGCGCCCTGCCCGCTGTTTTGCGCGTTTGCTAGACTGACGCGTTCCGGTGACCGGCTCCGGCCGACTCCGCAGGGCTTCCGTCCCACCCACTTCACCGTTTTGCCGGTTCCACCGTTGTCCGCCAAGTTTCTTCATCACGTTCCAACCGAGCCCCAGGAGGCCGCATGGCAGATTCCCCCACCGTCCGCACCCGCAAGAAAGTCGAGGCGCCCACCGACGCCGCTGCCCCCACCCCCAAACCGGCGGTCCGGGCGCGCGCACGCGTGGCGGCCCCCCGCGAGGACGGCAGCGATACCAGCGCCCCCACGGCCGCGCCGAAGGCCGCTGTCAAACCGGCCGCCAAACCCGCCGCGAAACCGGCCGCGCCCGCCGCCGAGACCGCGCCCGCCCAGCCCGCAGCGGACCAGCCGGCCGTGACCGGGGCGCCCAAGGCCCCCGCGAAGAAAGCGGCCCCGAAAGCCGCCAAGCCCGCCAAGGCCGACACGGACACCACCGACGAGGCCGCGCCCAAGAAGCCGGCCCGCAAGGCGGCCGAACCCAAGGCCGCCAAGCCCAAGAAGGCCGCCGACGCGCCCGCCGCTCCGGCCCGCACGCCCGGCAAGGTCACGTCCCGCGCCGCGAAACCCGCGCCGAAAGCGGCCGCGCCCGCCAAGGGCGGCGTCGCCGAGAAACCCTACTACGCGCACGGCAGCATTCAGGAACTCCTGAAAGCGGGCCGCGCGGCCGGGGTGCTGGCCAGTGAGGACATCGCCACGGCGCTCGCCGCCGCCCTCGAGGCCAACGGCCTGGACCCCGAAAGCCCCGACGCCTTCGAGGACATGCAGCTGTTCCTGGCGTCCATCAACATCGAGGTGCAGGACCTCGACGAGGACGAGGACACCGACGCCGACGACGATACCGACGACAGCCCCGTCGCGGCCGCGTCCGCCTCGCGCCAGCAGGAAGACGACGAGGAGAAGTACTTCGACGACATGCCCCGCGCGGTCAGCAACGACCCCGTGCGGCAGTACCTGCACGAGATCGGCCGCGTGCCCCTGCTGACCCTGGAAGAGGAGATCGCGCTGGCCCGCCGCATCGAGGAGGGCGAGGAAGCCCGCAAGATTCTCGACGAGGACCTGGAACTCGACGACCGGGGCCGCCGCCGCCTGATGCGTCAGATGGAGGACGGCGCCGCCGCCCGCCAGGGCCTGATCGAGGCGAACCTGCGTCTCGTGGTGTCCATCGCCAAGAAGTACACCGGACGCGGCCTGGGCTTCCTGGACCTGATCCAGGAAGGCAACCAGGGCCTGATCCGCGCGGTCGAGAAGTTCGAGTACCGCCGCCGCTACAAGTTCAGCACGTACGCCACGTGGTGGATCCGTCAGGCCATCAACCGCGCCATCGCCGATCAGGCGCGCACCATCCGCATTCCGGTGCACATGGTCGAGACGATCAACAAACTGACCCGCACCGCCCGGCAGCTGCAGCAGGAACTGTCGCGCGAGGCGACGTACGAGGAGATCGCCGAGGCGATGGGCCCCGGCTGGGACGCCAACAAGGTCGAGGAAGTGCAGAAGGTCAGCCAGGAACCCGTGTCCCTGGAAACCCCCATCGGTGACGAGAAGGACTCCTTCTACGGCGACTTCATCCCGGACGAGAACCTCGACAGCCCGGTCGAGAACGCCGCCAAGACCCTCCTGAGCGAGGAGCTGGAGAAGGCCCTGAGCAAACTCACCGAGCGCGAGGCGATGGTCCTGAAGTTCCGCAAGGGCCTCGTGGACGGCCGCGAGCACACCCTGGAAGAGGTCGGCCAGCGCTTCAGCGTGACCCGCGAACGCATCCGCCAGATCGAGAACAAGGCGCTGCGCAAGCTGAAGTACCACGAGAGCCGCACCCGCAAACTCCGCGACTTCCTGGACTGAAGACCAGTCTGCACTGAAGACCCGCCACCCCGACCTTCCCACCCCGACCGCCCCGCGCCTGCCCAGGCCGGGGCGGTCTGCTGTTGTGGGCCGTGACCGCCACGCGTTCCGGACGGGCGCGCACACCTGCGGGAACCGGGGCGCGGGTGGGCGCGTATCCTCGGTCAGTCATGATCTTTCCTGTTTCTGTGGCGGGCCGGTGGCCCGACTGTTGCCGGTGTCGCCGCACGTGGGGCGCCGCGTGTTGAACGCCGCGCCCCTGGGCGTCATGGTCCCGCCCTGGACGGCCTTCGGGCTGGCGCTGCTGCCATTGTGTCTGGCCGGGCTGCTGCCGTTCTGGTCGGTGGCGGCGCTGTGCGCTCTGTTCGCGCTGGGCGTGCGCTGGCCCGCCTGGGCGCAGGCGCGCGTGCTGGGCACGCAACTGCTGATCGGTCTGGGCCTGCTGTCCGGGCTGCCCGGCAGTCTGGGCGACGGGGCGGCGCTGGTACGGCTGGCCGGGCTGTACCTGCTGGCCAGTCTGGGCGGTTTTGCCCTGAGCGCCGCCGCGCACGCCCTGGAGGACGGCCGCCGCCGCGCCCTGCTGGTCCCGCTGGCCCTGGGGCTGCTGGCCCCGCAGGTGGGCGTGCCCCTGGCCCTGCTGGGCGGCGCGCTGGCCCGCCCCGGCCCGGACGCCCGCCGCGCCCCGCTGACCGCCCCGGAACCGGCCCGCCGCTGGTGGGGATTGCTGGCGCTGGGAGCCGCGCTGCTGCTGCTGCTGGCGCTGCTGCTACCCACATCCCCGGCCGGACCGGGTGGCCGGGACGTGGCTGGTCCCCCACCCGTCAGTGAGACGGTTTCAGGGACGCCCACCCCCGACGTCGCCCCGTCATCCGGTGGCCGGCCGGCCGGAGCGCCGCTGCTGCAACCCTTCCAGCCGCCCGTGACCCTGAACCTGGGTCAGGCGGGCCTGCCGGTGGAACTCATGCTGCTGGGCGGCCTGCTGCTGGCGGGCGCGGCTCTGGGCGTGCCGGCGCTGCGGCGCTCGCGTGGGCAGCCCCCCCACCCGGCCGAGTGGCTGATCGTCGCGGGCCTGCTGCTGACGGGTCTGCTGTGGGTGGTGGCGGCCGTCCTGCTGTACCTGGGCGAGTCGGGCGGTTCGGCGGCGCTCCTGCCGGCCGCCCGCGAAACGCAGGGACGGCCGGGAGCCGGAGGGAGTCCCGCCAGCGGGGACGCGGCGCGCGTGATCGACCTGTCCTGGCTGCTGCCCACGCTGATCTGGTCCACGCTGGCGTTGACGCTCGCGCTGGCCGGGGCGCTGCTGTGGCTGCGGCGCCAGGGCACCCCGGACCCGGCCCTGCCCACATCCCCAACAGAAGGGCCCGCCGACGCGCCCGGCACCCAGGCCGCCGCCACGCACCGGGTCCGGGAGGCGTACCGCGCCGCGCAGACCGCCCTGAGCGCCGCCGGGTGGCCGCGCGCGGCTGCCGAGACACCTGCCGCGTACGCCGCCCGCCTGGGCGCGCTGCACGCCCCACTGGCCGCGCCGCTCGCCACCCTGACTGCCGCGTACGAACCGGTGCGCTACGGCGGCCGCCTGACCGACGAGGACGCCGCGCAGGCCGAACAGGCCGCCGACCTCCTGACCCGCACGCTCCCCACCCTGCCCCCCGCCCCCACCGAGGACACCCCATGACCCAGACCCTGACCCCCACCACTTCCGCCCCCGCCCCCACACCGGACTTTGCCCGCGCGGTCCTGGAGAACGTCGCCCGCGTCCTGGTCGGCAAGGAGGCCGTGACCCGCCTCGCGCTGGCCGGCGTCCTGGCGGGCGGGCACGTCCTGCTGGAGGACGCGCCGGGCACCGGCAAGACCATGCTGGCCCGCGCCCTGGCCGTCAGCCTGGGCCTGGATTTCCAGCGGGTGCAGTTCACGCCGGACCTGCTGCCGGGCGACGTGACCGGCGTCAGCGTGTTCCGCCCGCAGAGCGGCACCTTCGAGTTCGTGCCCGGCCCGGTCTTCACCGGGGTGCTGCTGGCCGACGAGATCAACCGCGCCACGCCCCGCACGCAGTCCGCGCTCCTTGAGGCGATGGGGGAGGGGCAGGTCACGGAATCCGGCGTGACCCGCCCCCTCCCGGCGCCGTTCGTGGTGATCGCCACGCAGAACCCCATCGAGAACGAGGGCACCTACCGCCTGCCGGAAGCGCAGCTGGACCGGTTCCTGCTGCGCCTGTCGGTCGGGTACCCCACCCACGAGGAGGAAGTGCGGATGCTCGCCCGCCTCCAGACGCAGCACCCGATCGCCACGCTGGGGGCCGTCACCACGCCCGCCGCGCTGCTGGACGCGCAGGCGCAGGTCCGCGCCGTGTTCGTCGCGCCCGAGGTGCAGGCGTACCTCGCGCGCCTGAGCGCCCGCACCCGCACGCACCCCAGCGTCACCCTGGGCGCCGGGCCGCGCGCCAGCCTCGCCCTCCAGGGGGTCGCGCAGGCCCTCGCGTGGCTGGCCGGGCGGTCCTTCGTCACCCCGGACGACGTGCAGGCGGCCGCGCCCGGCGTCCTCGCCCACCGCCTGAGCCTGCGCATCGAGGCGCGCCTCCAGGGCGTGCCCGACCACGCCATCGTCACCGAGCTGCTGAAGGCCGAACCCGTGCCCGCCGAACTCGGCGCGCCGCCCGCCCGGTGAACACCCTGTCCGTTGTCCTGACCACCGCCCTGCCCTGGTTGCTGCTGATCGGCGCGGTCCTGGCCGCCCTGTGGTGGGGCTCGCGCCGACCGCCCGGCGTCAGCGTGGAACGCGCCGTGTCCGCCACGGGGTTCGAGGGCACCCGCGTCCCGCTGACCGTGCGCGTCACGCTGCGCAGCCGCCGCCCCCTGCGCGTCCTGCTGGACGACCCCACGCCGCGCGGCGTCGTTCCGGCCGTGACGCCCGAACTCAGCGTGCGCCTGCTGGGCCACGCGGAACACGACCTGACCACCACCCTGACCCTCAACCGGCGCGGCGCGCACACCTGGCCCGGCGGCACGCTGCGCTGGGCCGACCCGCTCGGGTTGTTCTGGCACTCCGCGCCGCTGCCCGCCCCGCCCACCACCCTGGACGTGTTTCCCGGCACGCACGGATTGATCCTGCCGGACCTGCTGCGCCCCCTGCTCTCGGAAGGCACCCTGACCCGCCGCGTGGGCCTGGACGACCCGCTGAGCCTGCGCGGCGTGCGCGACTACGTGTCCGGAGACCCGCCCGGCCGCGTTCACTGGCGCCTCAGCGCCCGCACCGGCACCCTGACCGTCCGCGAACCCGAACGCACCGCCGCGAGCAGCCTGACCGTGTTCGTGGACACCAGTAGCGGGGGCGAGGTCTTCGTGGACAGCGCCGCCCGCCTCGCCGCCAGCCTCGTCCGTGAGGCCGCCAGCCTGGGCCTGCCCGTCGCCGCCGCCACCCGCGACACCCTGAGCCCCAGCGGCCGCGACCCGCTGTCCATGCAGGCCGCCCTGCGCCTCCTGGCCCGCCTCGCCCCGGACGCCGCCCCGCCCCGCCTGCCCCCCACCCGCAGCGGCGGGAACCTGATCCTCCTGACCGCCAGCCCCGGCCCGGACCTGCTCACCCAGGCCCTGCACGCCCGCGCCACGGCCGCCCGCGTCACCATCGTCGCGCTGCCCGAAGGCTTCTACCTGGAACCCGGCGAGACACCCCGCCGCCAGTGGACTGGCCTGCCCGACACGGTGCGCGACCTCGAACGGCGCGCCGCCGCGCTGGCCGGGGCCGGCATTCAGGTCGTGGTACTGCGCGGCAACCAGAGCGTCCTGACCCTCGGCTAACCTGCGAGGGCCAGCCAAGCTGCGGGAGCCAGCATGCAGCCGACATGAAGAACGCTTTCAGGCGGCCCCCCGCCGCGCGCGGTAGCGTAAGCCATGACCGACGACAGACGCCCCGACGCCACCGACGCCCAGCCCGACAGCGGCGAGATCCGTAACGTCGACCTGCAGTTCATGGGCAAACCCGACGAGCAGAAAGAACTCGAAGCGGCCGTGGAAGCCGAAAGCCGCGCCCCCGGCGAATACCAGGAACGCGGCATGGACAAGCAGGACGTCGCCTCTGCCCAGAGCATGGACGCCAGCGACCCCCCCAGCACCAACATGGGCGACGAAGACTGAACCCAGTCTCACCGCACCACCCGGCCCCCGCTGTCCCTCCCAGGAAGCGGGGGCCGCTGCGTTCAGGACTGATCCACTCCGCTCAGTTCCAGGATGCGGGCTGCCACGCGCGGCAGCGCCCCCGCTGGGCCGATGCGGGTCAGGCCGTCCAGCGCGGCGCGGGCCTGCACGGGCGGCTGCGCGGCCCGCGTGACCGCCTGCGCCACGGCCTCAGGGTCCGGCGCCACGATCATCAGGGCGCGTCCCAGCAGCCGTGCCTGCCGCCGCGCGAATCCGGCCGTGAACTGCGGCCCGTCCGTCGGGAACGCCACGACCGGCACGCCCAGTCCCGCCAGTTGCTCGTTCGCCGTACCGGACGTTCCTACGGCCACAGTCGCCGCGTGCGCCACCGCTCCGAAGACCCGCCGCAGGACCGTCACGCGCGTCTGCCCGTCCGTGACTTCTGCCTGCTCGGGTCCCTGGACCGCCAGCGTCCACCCGTCCGGGAGGGTCAGGGCGTCCCAGTCGTGCGGCCACGCCACCAGCGCCTGCCAGCCGGGCAACCGCGCGGCGGCGCGCAGCATCAGCGGCAGGCTCTCGCGGTGATCCTCCCGCGATCCTGGCAGCAGCGCCAGCACGGGCCGCCCATCCAGCGGTAGCGGGCGTTCCGGGGCGCTCAGCACGTCCATGGCGAAACTTCCGGCGAAGGTGGCCCGCACACCCCGCGCCGCGTAGTACCGCGCCGTTGCGGCGTCCCGGACGAACACGGCGTCCGCGCGGCGGGCCAGGACCAGCTCGTACTCCATCGGGCGGTTCGCGCCCAGCGCGTTCAGTTCCGCCAGCGCGCCCCGCACGCCCAGCCCCTCCAGGTACTGCGCGCTCAGCAGCGGCTGCACATGCACCAGCCGCGCGCCCGCCCGCCGCGCCGCCAGCGTCCCGACCATCAGCGCGTAGGCGTCCCCGACCACCACAACCACCCGCGCCGCCCGCGCTCCCCGGCAGGCGTCCGCCCACTGCCCCAGCGACTCGCTGATCAGTCCGGCCCGCAGGTCCGCGCGCAGGTTCGCGGCGCTCCCGAACGGGAACCCCCCGCTGGGCAGCCGCAGCGTGCGCCCCACCTTGACCGCCCCGGCCCGCGCGTACGCCTGCCCCTCACCCACCAGCGGCGCGTACCCCACGCCGACCCGGCCCCGCAGCCGGGCCGCCAGCGCCGCCCCGATCAGGTCCTCGGCCGTGCCGTTCGAGATGAACAGCACGCCGGGCGGGGGAGAAGAGCGGTCGTTCTGCGCAATCGTCACGCAGGCCAGAATAGCCGCGCGGCGACTCATGGTACGAATGAGGGAATGACCGTCCACCCAGCCGCCCCTCCCGCCCGGCCGCCCACATGAGCGAGTTCGACGAACTTCAGGCCGTCATCCGCCGGCACGCCGACGCCCGGCAGGCCGAGCAGCGCGCCTGCGAGGCGTTCCTGAACGCCCTGTACCACGCCCTGCGCACCGCGAGCGGGCCGGGGTTGCCGCTGAACAACGTCACGCTGGAATTCAGGCCCGACCCGGACCTGCGCCTGCGGCCCGCCCCGACCGGCAGTGCCCACGCCGCGTGGCTGCGCCTGGGCCTGTGCGAGGTCCTGGTCCGCGTACGCCGCAGCGACGGCGCGTTCGTCGGCGAGTACGGCTCCGGCGGCACCTTCCGCCTGGACAGCACCACCGAGGACGACCTGCTGGCCCTGGCCCGCACCCTGCTGCGGCACGTGACCGGCGTGTACGGCGGCGTGACGACCACCGCCCCACACCTGAACTGACACACTCCGATTGAAGGGGCTGCAAAGACCCTTCAGTCCGAGCGGAGCGAGTAGGAGAAAAACGGGTTCCGGACGTGGAGCTGACAGATCGGTGGTGTTCCGATCTGTCAGCGAAACAAACGGAATCCGTAGGACACACACTCCGGCAGACCGGCGCAGCAGAGCGAGGGGGAGCAGGATGAAACCGCTCCTGCCGGCGGCCGGGCAGCAGCGCCCGCCATGGTCGCGGCCCCGCCGGACCCCGGCAGGTCGGGGTGGGCGGGGCCGCCAGGGGACGGTGCTGACAGCGGGGGTTTACAGGTCGACGTTCCGCAGGAAGGCGGGAATGTCGTAGTCCTTGGGGTCGTAGTTGCTGCCGCGCACGGGTTTGACCATGGTGTCGATCACGCTGGCGCGCAGGCTGCCGGCCACGGCGCCCGGCACCTCGTTGAAGCCGGTGGCGATCACGGTGACGCGCACCTCGTCGCCGGCGGCCTCGTCGGGGGTGATGCCGAACAGGATGTCGGGTTCGTCGAAGCCGGTGGCCTCGCGGATCTTCTCGACGATCTCGTTCGCGTCGGTCATGGACAGGTCGTAGCTGCCGGTGACGTTCACGAGGATGCGCCGCGCGCCCTCGATACCGCGCTCCAGCAGCGGCGAGTGGATGGCGCTCATGGCGGCTTCCTCGGCGACCTTCTCGCCGCGGCCCGCGCCGATGCCCATCAGGACGGTGCCGCTGCCGGCCAGCAGGTTGCGGACGTCCGCGAAGTCGAGGTTGATCATGCCCTCGACGTTGATGACGTCGCTGATGCCCTTGACGCCGTAGTACAGCACGCGGTCGGCGATCAGGAACGCCTCGCGGAACGAGACTTTCTTGTCCACGGCGGTCAGCAGTTTCTCGTTGTTCACGACGATCATGCCGTCCACGCGGGCCGCGAGTTTGCTGATGCCTTCCTCGGCCACGCGCAGGCGTTTGGGGCCCTCGAACTTGAAGGGCCGCGTGACGATGGCGACCGTCAGGATGCCCATCTCGCGGGCGATCTCGGCGACGACCGGCGCGCTGCCGGTGCCGGTGCCGCCGCCCATGCCGGCCGTGATGAACAGCATGTCGGTGCCTTCGAGGTACTCCTTGATGCGTTCGCGGTCCTCGAGGGCGGCCTTCTCGCCGACCTCGGGGTCTGCCCCGGCACCCAGACCGCGGGTGAGGCGGTCTCCGAGTTGAATGCGGATCTCGGCGTGGCTCTTGGCCAGCACCTGGGCGTCCGTATTTCCGGCGATGAACTCGACACCTTCGAGTCCGGATTCAATCATGCGGTTGACGGCGTTGTTGCCCGCCCCGCCCAAGCCAATCACGCGAATTCTGGCCGCTTGCATCATGCTCTCCTTACGACACGGTCCGGCGCCCCGCGGGCGGGGCCGACCGTTCTACTGCGGTGCAGTTTAGCGCACGATATCAGAGGACGCGCGCAGGCCCGTGCGGGCTTCCGCGTACGTCCTCGGCCCTGCGGGCGGGAGACGGGCTTGATTGCGCCGTGGCTCCCGCCCGCAGGGGGGTCGGTCGTTACATCCAGTCTTTGAACCACCCGCGAATCCGGTCGCCCAGTCCCTGCGCGGGTTTCGTTTCGGGTTTCGCGGCGGTCGGCACGGCGGGCGCGGGCGCCGGCAGGTCGGCCGCTGCGGGCGTCTCCGCGACGGGCTGGGCCGGGCGCGGCTCGTCGTGCGAGGTGTAGATGGACGCCGGAACGCGGCCGTCCTCGCCGATGCCGTACAGCACCAGCCCCACCCCGGCGGCGAAGCCGGGCGCGGCGACGATGTCGGTCAGGCCGCCGATGCCGCGCGGGCGGCCCACCCGCACCGGCAGGCGGAAGCGGTCGCGGGCGAGTTCCGGCGTGCCGCGCAGCAGGGCCGCGCCGCCGGTCAGGATCACGCCCTGCGCGACCAGTTCGACCGGGCCGAGCGTCTGGTCGATCTCGTCGCGGATCATGCCGAAGATCTCGGACATGCGCGGCTTGATGATGCGCGACAGTTCGAAGGCCGTGATGGCGTGCGTGCTGCCGGACGACGTGGTGATCTCCAGCGTCAGGTCCTGATCCGCGAGTTCCGGCAGGGCCGCGCCGTAGCGCCGCTTGACGTTCTCGGCTTCCTCCATGGGAATCTTGAGGATCTGCGCGAGGTCGGCCGTGACGTGCTCGCCGCCGATGGGAATGCAGGCGGAGTGCGCGAGGTTGCCGCGTTTGAACACGGCCACGTCGGTGGTGCCGCCGCCCATGTCGACCACGACGACCGTCTGGCCCTGCTCGGCGGCTTCCAGGGTGGCGAGGCCGCTGGCCAGGGCGTGCAGCGCGAAGCCCTCGACGTGCAGTCCGGCCTCCTGCACGCAGCGGCGCAGGTTCAGCAGCGGTCCGGCGGTCCCGGCGACGATGTGCACGTCGACTTCCAGGCGGACGCCGTGCATGCCGACCGGGTTCTTGATGCCTTCCTGGCCGTCCACGACGTATTCCTGCGGGAGGGTGTGGATGATTTCCAGGTTCGGGTCGAGCGGCACGGCGCGCGCGTTCTCGATGGCGCGGTTCACGTCGCTCTGCACGATCTCCTGGTTGCGGCGGATGGCGGCCAGACCGTGGCTGGTGATGGCCTTGGCGTGGTTGCCGGCGACGCTGACGAACACGCTCTCGACCTTCACGCCGCTGACGCGTTCGGCGGTCTGGATGGACTGACGGATGGCCTGGGTGGCCCGTTCGAGGTTCACGACGCTGCCGCGTTTCATGCCCTCGCTGTGGACCGTGCCCTCGCCGATGATGTCGACGGTGCCGCCCTCGGCGACCTCGCCGATGACGGTCGTGATTTTCGTGGTGCCGATGTCCAGGCCCACAATAATGGTGTTGTCTTTCATTCCTGGACGCTCACCCCCCAGGGGTAGATGGAAATGTCGCTATTCGGATACATGCTGATGCTCCCAGCATACTTCAGTAGGGCCTGCAAGTCGCCACTCCAGACCGACCCGGAAGGCAATTTCACGCTCAGGCCGGTCGGCGTGAACACGACCGACTGCACATTGTAGCCGGACAGCGCGCCCAGCACGCGCAGCACATCCGGCAGGCGGTCCGGCCCCCACCCGCTGACCAGCGGCAGCGACCCGGAGAGGGCCGCGCCGGGCAGCACCGTCCCGTCCGCCGCCGCGACCACCACCGACCCGTCGGGCCGTGCCAGACGCACGCGCGGCATCCGCTCGGTCACCTCGACCCGCACCGTGTCCGGGAACACCCGCACCACGCGGGCCGACGCCACCCACGGACTGTCCAGCAGCCCACGCGCCCGCCACGCCCCGTAGTACAGCCACCCGAACCCCTCCCGAAGCCCCGCGAGTTCCTGCACCCGCGCCTCCGACAGCCGCGCGTTGCCCCCGACCTGCACCGTCCGGACCGGCAACGCGAACCACGCGCCCACCCCGGCCCCGGCGACCAGCGCGGCCGCCAGCAGCGGACGCCATCCCCGCCACGCCCGGAGTCGCCCACGCCGCGCCGGACCCTCCGGCGTGACCTCGCCGCCCGGGTCCGGGACAACCGCAGCGGGAGGCTGAACGGTCAGCGGGGCGGGCGGAACCGTGCCGTCCGGTGCGTCCGCGACGGTCGGGGCGGCGCGGCGCCGGGGCAGCTGCAGTCCCCGGCGGGCGCGCGGCGCGGCCTCGGTCGGCGGCGCGTCCTGGCCGGGCGGATCGAAGGTCAGGTTGACCGGAGGGGCCTGCGGCGCGCCGGTCGGGGCGGCGTCCGGGGTGACCCGCCGGTTGCGGCGACCCGCGCCTCCTGAACCGTCCGTCACAGCGCCGTGCCGTCCTGGGGCGCGGCGGACCGGTTCGGCTCGGGCAGCTGCTCGGGCCAGAGTTCGTACTCGAGTTCCATCGGCACCGGCACCCGCTCGCGGATCACGCTGAGCAGCGCGTGCACGTCGGCCGCCGTCGCGCCGCCCAGGTTCACGATGAAGTTCGCGTGCTCCGGCGCGATCAGGGCGTTCCCGACCCGCGTGCCCTTCAGACCGGCCTCGTCGATCAGCCGCCCGGCACTCACGCCGCCCGGATTCTTGAACGCGCAGCCCGGCGTCTTCATCTTCGGCTGGCCCTTGCGGGCGTTGTCCGCGAAGTCCATCTTCTCCAGCACCGCTTCCGGGGTACTGCGCCGCAGCCGCAGCCGCACGCGCGACACCACGTGGTTACGCGGAATGCCGCTGTCCCGGTAACCCCAGTTCAGGTCGTCCGGCGTGACCTGCCGCGTGCCCTGCGGCGTCACGATCTCGATGGTGTGCAGGCCGTCGAACATCTCGCCGTAGCGGGTGCCGGCGTTCATCCACACCGCTCCGCCCACCTGCGCGGGAATCCCGACCGTGCCTTCCAGGCCACTCAGGCCCAGCTTCTGAAGCTGCCGGATCAGGCCAGGCAGGGGCACGCCGCCGCCCACCCAGCCGGTCACGATCTCCTCGGCGCTGCTCAGGTGCGGGTCCGGCTCCAGGTCCCGTTCGGCCAGCGGGCCACTCAGGCGGATCACGCGCTCCGGTACGCCCTCATCGGCGATCACGAGGTTGCTGCCGCCGCCCAGGATGCGGTACGGCTGTTCCATCGCCTCGGCCAGTTGTGCGTGGTCGGACACGAACCACACCTCGGATTCGCCGCCCACGCCCAGCGTCGTGAAGCGCGCCAGCGGCAACCGCTCCACGCGCGCGCCCGTGCGGCTGACCGGCGCGGCGCTCACGCCGTCCCCCCGGCCAGTTCACGCGACAGTTTCCACACGTCCCCGGCACCCATGGTCACGATGATGTCCCCCGGCGCGGCCGAGGCCCGCAGTACCCGCAGAATCTCGTGGCGGTCCGGCAGGTACGTGACGCCCGCGTGGCCGTTGTCCAGCATGCGCCCCGAGATCAGGGTCGCGTGGATGCCCTCGATGGGCGCCTCACTGGCCGCCGCGATGTCCATCAGCAGCACCTCGTCGGCGTCCATCAGCGCGTCGGCCAGCCGGGGCCAGGACTGCTGCGTCCGCAGGAAACGGTGCGGCTGGAACACGATCCGCACGCGCCGCCCGGTCTGCCGGGCCGCCTGCACGGCCGCCGCGACCTTCGTGGCGTTGTGCGCGTAATCGTCCACGATCAGCGCGCCGTTCAGTTCCCCGATCCGCTGCCAGCGCCGCCCCGGCCCCCGGAACGCCCCCAGCGCCAGGGCCGCCCGCGCAAAATCCCCGCCGTGCAGGTGCGTGACCGCCAGCGCCGCCAGGGCATTCAGCACGTTGTGCGTGCCGGGCAGTCCCACGCGCGCCTCGCCCAGCACCTCGCCCCGGAACGACACCGTGAATGACGTGCCGTCCTCGTCCGGGCGCAGGTTCACGGCTCGGTAGTCGGCGCCCCCGGCCTGCCCGTAACTGAGGCGTTCGGGCGCGCCTGTCACCAGTTCATCCAGCCCCGGCCAGTCGGCACACAGCAGCACCCGTCCGGACTGCGCCACGAACCGCGCGAAGCCCGCGTGCTGCTCCTCGACCGTCTCCCAGTACGTGGCCTGATTGCCGCCCACGTGATCGTCCTCGGCGTTCGTGAACACGGCCGTCCCGCAGCCCAGTTCCGCGAAGGCCCGGTCGGACTCGTCCACCTCGGCCACGAACGGCCCGGCACCCACGCGGGCGTTACTACCGAACTCCGGGACGATCCCGCCCACGAACGCGGACGGGTCCAGCCCCGCGCCCTGCATCGCCACGGCGATCATGCTGGTCGTGGTCGTCTTGCCGTGCGTGCCGATCACGCCCACGCTGGGGCCGGCGCGCAGCAGGTCGCCCAGCAGCGCCATGCGCGGCCGCACCAGCGTGCCCGAGGCGTGCGCCGCCACGAGTTCCGGATGATCTTTCGGAACCGCTTCCGACGCCACCAGCACGTCCACCGGCCCGAACGGCGCGTCCAGCACGTGCGCCGCCGCGTGCCCGGTCGCCACGGGAATCCCCTCGGCCTGAAGCTGCGCCGTCAGCTCGGTCACGGACTCGTCGCAGCCGCTCACGCGGTGCCCGGCCGCCGACAGCAGCCGCGCGAAGGCGCTCATGCCGATGCCGCCCACGCCCATCAGGTGGTAGTGCAGCGGAGCGGACGGCTGGGTGGCCCCCGCGCGACCCGGCGCGGAGGAAGAAACGGATTGGGACGCCACGGACTCGCCGGGCGGTGTCAGCTGGGGGGATAGATCAGTCATGGGAGGTCAGGGGTGGCCCACTAACGCAGGTGCCGTTCGATCAGATCCGCGAACCGCCCCGCCGCGCCCACCTGGGAGCGCCCGAGGGCCGCCTCACGCATCGAGGCGCGCGGACCCGCTGCCGCACACTCTAACACCGCCTGCCCCAGCGTTCCGGGAACGTCCTTCTGCTCCACCACGCGCCCCGCCCCGGCCTGCTGCACCGCCACGGCATTGTGGAACTGGTGGTTCTCGGCCGATTCGGGCAGCGGCACCATGATCAGCGGCACCCCGTGGAACGCCGCCTCCGCCAGGGTGCTCGTCCCGGCCCGCGTGATCGCCAGGTCCGCCACCGACCACGCCGCGACCGCGTCCACGAAGCCCACGGCCTCGTACCACTCGAGGTCCTTCACGCCGCGCGCCACGTCCGCCAGCCAGCGCGGCCCGGTCGAGTGCAGCACCTGCACGCCCCCGCCCGCCCGCGATCCCGTGAAATCCAGGTCCACGCTCAGGCCACCGGCACTGGCCGGCGCGGACAGCAGCCCCTCGCCGCCCAGCAGGTGCCGCAGCGTGTCCGGCACGGCGTTGTTCAGGAACAGCGACCCCTGCGACCCGCCCATCACGAAGATCGTCAGCGGGCCGTCCTGCAATCCCAGGCGTTCCAGCGCCTCGGCACGCGGCATCCGCGTCTCGCGGACGGGCATGCCCACCAGGGACGCCCGCTTCGGGTCCAGTCCGATCACCCGCTCGTACGCTGTGCCGACGGCCCGCGCGCCCCGCACCGCCAGCCGCTGCGTCAGGCCCAGTCGCGCGTTCTGCTCGTGCAGCACCGTCGGCAGGCCCAGGCTCTGCGCGGCCAGCACGCCCGGCAGGCTCGCGAAGCCCCCGTACCCGACGACCGCGCCGGGCCGCGTGCGCGCCAGGAACGACCGCGCCTGCGCCACGCCCTGCCCGGCCCGCAGCAGCTCACGCGGGTCCGGGCGGCCCTGCCCGCTGCGCGCCAGTTTCCCGGCGTCCACCCCGTGAAACGCGAGGCCCTGCTCGGCCGCCACGCGCTCCTCCATGCCGCCCCGCTGCCCCAGCAGCAGCGTCTCGTGCCCGCGCGCCATCAACTCACGCGCCGTCGCCACCGCCGGGTAGATGTGCCCACCCGTGCCACCTGTCGCCATCACAACCAGACTCATTGCGGGCGAGTGTAGCCCGTGAGGGATAGGGGATGCAGGCGGCGGGCAGCGTGAAGGGCAACAGCATGGGGCGGGAGCCGCCGCCCCCGCCCTGAATCCGTTCCTGCAACCCGCTCCCGGCCACCCGCCCGCTCAGTCGAACAGGTCGCCCAGGCTCTTGCCGCCGCTGCTGCTGTCGCCGCCCATGCCGTGCTCGAACTCCTCGTACGGCTGCACGACCACGAAGCCGTCTCCCTGGAAGACCATCTGGTACGTCTCGCCGCCGCCCCGGCCGATCATGGAACGCAGGCTGGAATCCATCCGCAGCTGCGGTTGCAGGTTCCCGCTCCAGGCAATGGTGGCGTTCGGGTCCGTGAAGATCGGTTCGTTCGGCGTGACCCGCAGCGTCAGCGGCTTGCCGTGGCTCAGGATGGCGACCAGTCCCTGCCCCTGCACCTTCACGCTGAACAGCCCCCCGGCCGCCATGCCCGCAATGCGGCGCTGCATGGTGATGTCATACTGCACGCTGTCCTCGAAGGCCAGCAGGTCGTTGCCGTTCACGTTCAGGCTGTCGCCCGCCAGCCGCAGGATCTGCACTTCCTTGCCCTGGTCCGCCAGGTACGCCACGCCGCGCCCCTCGATCTTCGCCAGCGGACTCATCTCCTGCGACACGGCCCGCTTTAGGGCCTTCATCAGGCCGCCTTCCAGGGTGCCCTCGCGCTTGAAGGTCAGGTTGCCCTTGTAGGCGACCATGGCGCCCAGCTTGCTCCAGATGCGCCCGTTCACCTTCACTTCCAGCATCTTGCTGCTTTCCAGCTCGAACACGTCGCCGGGATTGTCCCGCTCGGCGGTCTGCGCCAGGAAGTCGCGGAGGCTGTACGTGCCGTCACTGCCGGGGTTCATGTCTGTCATACCTGTTCACAGTACGACGCGGCGCGTGCCTGGGTTCCGGGTGCTCATACGGACTCCGATTGGATGGCTTGCAGAGCCGTTCAAGCCCGGCGGATGCGACTCGTAGAGCTGCCCCACAGAGTAGGAACAGACGGAATCCATCAGAGGTAACGCGCCGTGACGGACCGCTCCACGCCGCGCAGTCCGGCCGGGGGACCGCTGTACAGCACCTCGCCGCCCGCGCGTCCGCCTTCCGGGCCGAGGTCGATCAGCCAGTCGGCCTGCCGGATCACGTCCAGCTGATGCTCGATCAGGATGACGCTGTTGCCGCCGTCCACCAGCCGGTCGATGATGCCCAGCAGCAGCCCGATATCGCTCAGGTGCAGGCCCGTGGTGGGTTCGTCCATGACGTACACGCTGCCGCGCTTGTGCAGTTCGGTGGCGAGTTTCAGGCGTTGCGCCTCGCCGCCCGACACGGTGCTCAGCGGTTGCCCCAGCGTCAGGTACCCCAGCCCCACGTCGTTCATGGCCTGCAGGACCGCCCGGACGGGTTTCTCGGTGAAGAACGCCAGCGCCGTCTCGGCGGTCATGTTTAGCACGTCGCTGATGGACTGCCCCCGCAGCTGCCAGCGCAGCACGTCCGGGCGGAAGCGCTGGCCCTCGCAGACCTCGCAGGTCGTCGAGAGGCCCTCCATGAACGCGAGGTCCGTGTACACGACCCCCAGCCCGGCGCAGTTCGGGCAGCTGCCTTCCGAGTTGAAGCTGAACAGCGCGGGGCTCTGGCCGCTGGCCTTCGCGAACGCCCGGCGGATGGGGTCCATGATGCCGGTGTACGTGGCGGGCGCCGAGCGGCTGTTGGTGGTCACGCGTGACTGGTCCACCACGACCGCGTCCGGGTGCAGCGGCAGGAACACGTCGTGAATCAGGGTGCTCTTGCCTGATCCGGCCACGCCCGTCACGACCGTCAGCACGCCCGTGGGAATGTCCACGCTCACGTCCCGCAGGTTGTGCCGCCGCGCGCCCTGCACGCGCAGCCACCCGGTCGGGGCGCGCACCTGCTCCTTCAGCGGCAGCGGGCGACCCAGGTGCCGTCCGGTCAGGGTGGGGGCCTGCAGCAGCGCCGCGACCGGTCCCTGGAACGTCACCTCGCCCCCACGCACGCCCGGCCCGGGTCCGATGTCCACCACGTGATCGGCGGCCAGGATCACGTCCGGATCGTGCTCCACGACCAGCACCGTGTTGCCCTTGTCGCGCAGCGCGCCCAGCAGCCCGGTCAGGCGCGACACGTCCCGCGCGTGCAGGCCCACGCTGGGCTCGTCCAGGATGTACAGCATGTCGGTCAGGCTGTTGCCCAGGTGCCGCACGAGTTTCAGGCGCTGGCCCTCGCCGCCGGACAGGCTGGCCGTCTCGCGGCTCAGGCTCAGATACCCCAGCCCGATCTCCACGAGGTGAGACAGCCGCTGAGCGAGGTGCCCCGCCACGCGCGCCGCCGCCGGGTCGCTCAGACCCCGCAGGAACGCCAGCAGTTCGGTGGCCTCCAGATCCGAGAGTTCCGCGATGTTCCGCCCCTCGATCCGCGACTCCAGCGCCGCTGCGTTCAGGCGCGCCCCACCGCAGACCGGGCAGGTGCCGCCCGTCACGAACTGCTCGAACACCGCGCGGCTCCGGTCGGACATGGCCGCCGCGTCCTTCTTCAGGTACATCCGCCCGAAACGGTCCACCAGTCCCTCGTACGTCATGTTGATCTCGCCCAGCGACACCTTCAGGTCCCGGCCGTGCAGCAGCAGGTGCAGGTCGTGCTCGGAGTAGTCCTGCACGGGCCGGTCCAGGTCGAACAGGCCACTCAGCGCGTAGGTCTTCCACAGCCACTTACCGGGCCTGAAATCCGGGTGCTGGATCGCCCCGCCGTTCAGGGACAGGCTCCGGTCCAGCAGGCGATCAAGGTCAAGCTGCGTGGTGCGCCCGATGCCCTCGCACTCCGGGCACATGCCCTGCGGCGTGTTGAACGAGTACGCGAACGCCGGACCCGCCGACGGCTGCCCCACGCGGGAGAACAGCACCCGCAGCGGCGCGGCGATGTCCGTGTACGTGCCCACCGTCGAGCGCGCCCCGCCCCCCACCCGCTTCTGGTTGATGACCACCGGAGCGTTCAGGTGGCTCACGCTGTCCACATCCGGCTGTCCGTAGTGCGGCAGGAAGCCCTGCACGAACGCCGTGAAGGTCTCGTTCAGCTGCCGCTGCGCCTCGGCGGCCAGCGTGTCGAACACCAGAGACGACTTGCCGGAACCCGACACGCCGGTAAAGACCGTCAGTTGCCGCTTGGGAATGTCCAGCGAGACGTTCTTCAGGTTGTGTTCCCGTGCGCCCCGCACCTCTATGAATGCCCGGTCTGTCATGTCTGTGCCTCCCTGTGCCTCTCCAGCGTCTCTGAGCATCATGTGAAAATCCCCCACGGGAGAGCTTCATGGAAGCTTCACCGAAGGGGCTGTTCGGGAGGGCGTTCAGCCGGTCAATCCAGCCCTGTCAGGTTAGGCCCATCATGTCAACAGGGTGCCGATGCGGCGCAGCACCTCCTGGATGGTATTCAGGTCGGTCGCGTAACTCAGGCGCACCTGTCCCGGCGCGCCGAAATCCGTGCCCGGCACGACCGCCACGCGCGCGTCGTCCAGGATGCGGCGCGCGACTTCCAGTTCGTCGGTGTGGATGCGGTCCGTGTTCGCCATCACGTAGAACGCGCCCTGCGGGGTGGGGGTGGGCAGTCCCAGGGCGTTCAGGCCGTCGACGATCACGTCGCGCCGCTCGCGGTACGCCCCGCGCGCCATGTCGATAAAGCGCGCCGTCGCCTCGTGCCCCTCCAGGGCGGCCAGCGCCGCGTACTGCGAGACGCTGCTGGCGTTGCTGGTGCTCTGGGATTGCAGGGCGTTCATGGCGGCGATCACGCCCTTCGGTCCGCCCGCGTACCCGATACGCCAGCCGGTCATGGCGTACGCCTTGCTGGCCCCGTTGATGGTCAGCGTGTGCTCCGGCGCGTACAGGCCAATGCTGACCTGCCGGGCGTCGTACACCAGATGCTCGTACATCTCGTCGGTCACGATGATCAGGCCATGCCGCTGCGCCACGCCCGCCACCGCCTCCAGCACCTCCGGCGTGAACACCGCGCCCGTGGGGTTGCCGGGGCTGTTCAGCACGATCATCCGCGTCCGGGGCGTCACGCGCGCCTCCAGCTCGTCGGGATCGAGCAGGAACCCCGACTCCGGCGTGGTCGGCACGGCCACCGGCACCGCGCCCGTCAGGGCCACCATCTCCGGGTAACTCACCCAGTACGGCGCGGGAATCAGCACCTCGTCACCCGGATTCAGCAGCGCCATGAATGCGTTGAACAGCGCCTGCTTCCCGCCACTCGTGACCGTCACGCAGTCCGGCGCGTAGCTCAGACCGTTCTCTCGGGAAAACTTCGCGCTGATCGCCTCGCGCAGCTCCGGAATGCCGTTCACGGCCGTGTACTTCGTCTTGCCAGATTCAATGGCTGCAATGGCCGCCGCCTTCACATGCGCGGGCGTGTCGAAATCCGGTTCGCCCACGCTCATGCTGATCACGTCCACGCCCTGACGCCGCAGTTCCAGCGCGCGGCTGGTCACGGCGACCGTCGAGGACGGCTTGAGGCTCAGGGCACGGTCAGACAGCTGGAAGGGGCCACTCATGCCCCGCAGGGTACAGGTGGCCTGCACGGACAGGCGCGAGAGGTTTAGAAGCGGTACGTCAGGCCCAGACGCAGACTGGGGGAGGTCAGCGTCAGGTCACGTGGCGGCTCGGGCGGCTGACCCGGTGCGGGTGCCCTGTAGTTGGTGACGGCCTCCCGGAACACCGTGTACCGCATCCCACCCTCCACGAAGAAGCCCAGATCGGGGCGCGTGCGGCTCCGGTACCCGCCGACCACGCCGGCGCGCCAGCCACCCTTGCCCGCCAGGATCAGTCCGGCGGACGGCCCGCCGTACCAGCCCGTGTCGGCGCGGCTGAGCAGCAGGTCGGCCGACACGACCGGACCCAGCAGCACCAGACCGTCCACGCCCAGGCGCGGCGCAACTGTGAGCGCCCCGACACGGCCCACCGGGGCAGACACGGCCAAACTGCCGAATGGCACGATGGTTTCCAGGCCCAGCCCCGCCCAGACGGTGGGTCGCTCACGGGTGTCGGCGGCCATGGTCTGCGCCGCCGCGAGGCTGCCGGTCAGGGGCAGCAGGGTCGCCAGGGTGGTTTTCAGTAAAGACATCTTCAGGGTTCTCATGCTGCTGGTTATCGTAACAGCGCGCGACTACAGGCACTGCCGCACATGAGACGGCGGGAGCCACGCTGCCGTGACTCCCGCCGCGCCCGGAGGGGCGTTCAGTGCAGCAGGCCGATGGAGCGGGCGCGGCTGACGGCCTCGGTGCGGTCCCCGGCGTCCAGCTTGGCGTACAGGCGCGCCAGGTGGTCCTTGACGGTGTCGGGGCTGACGCCCAGGTTCTTGGCGATTTCCTTGTTGCTGTAGCCCTGGGCCAGCAGGGGCAGCACCTCGGATTCGCGGGGTGTCAGGCGGGGCACGTCCACGTGCGGCAGGCGGTCCACGTCGGGGTTCGCCACGATGTCCCGCAGTTGCCGCGCCAGACTTTCCGGGTCGGTTTCCTTGCTGACGTACCCGCGCGCTCCGGCGGCTCGGGCGGCCTGCACGATGGCCGGCTCGGCGAAGGTGGTGATCAGGACGCTGACCAGCCGGGGGTTGCTCTGGCGCAGGCGTTCGCAGACCTCGATGCCAGTCATGCCGGGCATCTTGACGTCCAGCAGCGCGGCGTCGGGTTGCAGGGCGCGGCAGGCTTCCAGGGCGGCCAGTCCGTCGCTCGCCTCGGCCACCACGTCGAATCCCTGGTGAATGAGTGCGTATTTCAGGCCCATGCGGAACAGGGGGTGGTCGTCGGCGATCACGAGTCTCATGGTGTTACCTCCGGAAGTTCGAGGGTGAAGCGGGTCAGGGCGGCGGGCGGAGCGGGCAGGTCAGGGCTGTTCTGGTCGGGGCTACGTGGTTCGGGGTCGGGAGGGACGCCCGGTGGAGCGCGGTCGTAGTGGAGGGCCCCTCCGTGCGCCTCGGCGATGCGGCGCACGATGAACAGTCCCAGTCCGGCGGTCCCGGCGGTGTACTGCTGCCCGGCGATGGTTGTGGGCTGGGCGTTGAACGGCTGCGCGAGCGTGTCGAGCGGGGCGGGCAGGCCGGGGCCGTCGTCGGTGACCTCGATGCCGCGCGGCGTGACCTTCAGTTCGACGTGCGTGTGGGCGTAGCGCAGGGCGTTCACGGCGAGGTTCGTGACGGCCCGGTCGAGGACGGTGGGGTCCGCGCCGGCGTAGCCGTGCCCGCTGACGGTCAGGGTCCGGCCGGTCGTCTGCGGGGCCAGCCGGGCCGCCACGTCGTCCAGAACGGCGCGCAGGTCGGTGGGCACGAGCTGCACGGTCACGTCTTCCTGCTCGAAGCGGTGCGCGTCGGCCATCTGCTGCACCAGCGCCAGCAGCCGCGTCGTCTCTGCCTGGATCTGGTCGCCGACGGCGCGGCGTTCTTCCTCGGGCAGCGGCAGGGTGGTCAGGGCGCGGGTGAGGTGGCCGGTGGCGATCAGCGGCGTCTTCAGGTCGTGGACCAGCGTGGCCATGAAGGCGTTGCGGCGGCCCTGTTCGGTGCCGAGGCGGTCCAGCAGGCCGCTGAACGCGCCGCGCAGCGCGAGGATCTCGCTGGGGTCGTCTGGGTGCGGCTGCGTGAAGTCGCCGCGTTCGACCTCGTTCTGTAGGCGGCTGACCGAGCGCAGCAGCGTGCCGCTCAGGACGTAGCCGACCAGCGCGCACAGGCTGCCCACGACCAGCATCCAGGCGAGCAGGGTGCTGGTCGGGACGCTGGGGCGGGCGGTGACGGTCAGGACCACGTTCGGCAGGAACGCCAGCATGAAGATCACCAGCGTGAACTGTGCGCGCAGGGTGCTGCGGCCCAGCGCCCCGCGCCGGGTGGCGGGGGCGGTCGGGGCAGTTGAGGCGCGGCTCATGGATCTCAGGGTACGGATTGTCTTCTGACAGAAAACTCACGCCCGCCGGTGGGCGCGCGGGTCTGTCAACCCCCCACCCCCGTCAGCTTCCCCCGCCAGGAAGACAGACGGCAAAGAGAGAAGGAATCTTTCACGATCCAGAAAAATCGTGAATACTTTCACTATATATGCAACAAGAAAGGGGGTGAGTCACCCCACCCCCCGTCCGTTCAGGCCTGAGGCTGCTGCAGCTGCGGGCCGTTCTGGGCCACGTAGCCTTCCAGGGTCGCGTAGTCATCCTGGAAGTGCATCAGCACGCCGCCGAACAGCGTGTCGAAGGTCTCCTGGGGCATCTCGGCCAGGGTGGGGTAGAAGCCCACGTACTCCAGCCACACGTTGCCGTCGGCGTCGATGGAACGCGCGAAGGCCCGCTCGCGATTGCGGTCGTTCAGCATGTTCACGACCTCGTTGCGGCGGTCGTTGTACTGCTTCTGGGTCACGCAGGTCACTTCCAGACGGCTGGTGTTGTTCGGGCCGTCGTTCACGCTGACCAGCACGGCCGCGTCGCCCATCTCGAAGCGCCAGCCCATGCGGATGAACCGCTGACCGTTGTTCTCTTCCATGTCCAGCTGAACTTCTTTTTCCTTGAGATACTTCGCAAGGGTATCCAGGGTCAGCAGAGCCGTTTCCATCGTCATTGAAACCATCCTCCTCGGTGGGTGAAGCACATCAGTGAAATCTGTCTGTGGTTGAAACCCGGCCGATTCTAACACCCCCGGCGACAGCCGCGCGCTTCAGGGTCGGCTCAGGACACTCAGGGTCACGGGCGCGACCCCCTCGCTCAGGATGCCCAGCGCCGCCGCCGCCTCACGGGACACGTCGATCACCCGCGACGCCACCCCGAACGGCCCCCGGTCGTTGATCAGCACGTCCACGCTGCGGCCCGTCCGCGCGTGCGTCACCCGCACCCACGTCCCGAACGGCAGCGTCAGGTGCGCGGCCGTCATGACGGTCCGTGCGTCCCGGCGGCCCCCGTAGTACACCGCCTGCCCCTGCTGGAACACCGCGTCGGCCGCGCCCACCCCGGTGGCCCGCACGGTCGCCACCTGCCCCGTCCGCGGCGCCGGCACCTGGGCCGCGCGGCCGTCCGGCACGTTCAGCACGTCACCCGGCCGGATCGCCGCGCCCTGCCCACGGTTCAGGTCCAGCAGCGCCTGCACGCTCACGCTGTGCGCCCGCGCGATCTCCCACAGGGTATCGCCGGCCTGCACGCGGTAAGAGCCGGCCTGCGCCGACCCCAGCGCCGCCGCCAGCGCGGTGGTCGCCAGCACGGCCCTGAATGTTCTGGAGATGGAGGGAAGCCGTATCACAGGACTTCCTTCTCGCTGCGGCTCAGGACCTCGTGGCCGTCCTCGGTGACCAGCACCAGATCCTCGATCCGCACGCCGCCCACGTCCGGCAGGTACGCGCCGGGCTCGACGGTCACGATCATGCCGGGTCGCAGCACGTCCTCGCTGCTGCCGCGCAGGCTGGGGCCCTCGTGGACCATCAGGCCCACCCCGTGCCCCAGCGAGTGCGCGAACGCCTCGCCCAGCCCGTGCCCGGTCAGGATGCCGCGCGCCAGGGCGTCCAGGTCCGCGCCGCTTACGCCGGGCTGCACCGCCTGCACCGCCGCCTCCTCGGCTTCCAGCACCGCGCGGTACACGCGGGCCATCTCGGGGCTGGGCGTGCCCACCGCGACCGTGCGGGTCATGTCGCTGTTGTACCCGTTCAGGCGCGCGCCCATGTCCACCGTGACCAGCTCACCGTCTTCGATCACGCGGTCCGACGCCACGCCGTGCGGCATCGCCCCGCGCGGCCCGCTCGCCACGATGATCTCGAAGGCACTCTCGGCCCCGGCGCGGCGCAGCAGCGACTCGATCTCCAGCGCCACGTCCAGCTCGCGTACGCCCGCACGGATCATGGGGCGCACCTGCGCGAACACCCGGTCGGCCAGTGCCTGCGCGTCCCGCACGGCCTGCACCTCGTCCGGCGACTTGACCATCCGCAGGTCTGAGAGCAGCCCGGCGGTACCCACCAGCGTCGCCTGCGGCCAGTACGCCCGCAACTGCTCCAGTTCGGCCACGGTCAGGCTCTCGGCCTCGAAGCCCACGCGCAGGTCCGCGAGGCCCGGCGCGGCGTGCTCCAGCGTGGCGGGCGGCCTCGCTATGAACTGCGGCAGGCGTGACTCCTGCGCCGCCTGCACCGTGTACCGCGCGTCGGTGTACAGCGTCTCGCCCTGCGGCGTGACCAGCACCTTGCCGTCCTTGCCGCTCGTGAACCCGCTCAGGTACCGCACGTTCGCCGCGTCGCTGATCCACAGGGCGTCCACTCCGGCGCGGCCCATGGCGGCGCGCAACTGCTCCAGTTGACTCATGAACGGCAAAGTAACACGCGTCCCCCCGGCCCGTCTGCCCGCCCGGCGGCTGCCCCCGGTGCCCGCGCCGGGCAGGTCGGGCCGCCGGAATGCTGTACAGTACGCGCAATCCCGCCTGCAGACCCGCCTCGCCTGTCCCCGCACCGGAGACAGTGTGAACGGGATTACCTGTCATGCGCTTATACTCGTTTATCGGGACAATCGACACGGCCTTTTTCAGGTCTGGTAACACCCCCAAGGAGGGATCACCGTGAAACTTCACGAGTATCAGGGTAAGGAAATTCTGCGCCAGTTCGGCGTCAACGTTCAGGACGGCAAGGTCGCCCGCACCCCCGACGAGGTGCGTCAGATCGCCCGTGAGTACGGACAGCCCGTCGTCGTCAAGGCCCAGGTGCACGTGGGCGGACGCGGCAAGGCCGGCGGCGTGAAATTCAGCCCCACCGAAGACAAGGCCTTCGAGAACGGCGAGAAGATCCTCGGCATGGACATCAAGGGCCTGACCGTCAACAAGGTCCTGGTCACCAAGGCCGTCGACATCGACGCGGGCGTCGAGTACTACGTCGGCATGATCGTCGACCGCAACGTGCAGAGCTTCACCCTGATGGCCAGCGCCGAGGGTGGCATGGAAATCGAGGAAGTGGCCGCCGCCACCCCCGAGAAGATCATCAAGCACCGCGTCGATCCCGTCACGGGCCTGCGCCCCTACGAGGCGCGCGAAGTGGCCATCAAGGCCGGCTTCAAGGGCAACCTGAACAAGATCGCCGACATGATGGTCAAGATGAGCGAGGCCGCGCTGAAGCGTGACGCCGTGCTCGTCGAGATCAACCCGCTGTTCGTCGGCCCCGACGGCATCCCGCTCGCCCTCGACACCAAGTTCGAGATCGACGACAACGCCATGTACCGCCACCAGGACCTCGCCGACTGGCGCGAACTGGAAGCCGAGCACCCCCTCGAAATCGAGGCCAGCAAGTACGGCTTCGCCTACGTGAAACTCGACGACGGCAACGTCGGCGTGCTGGGCAACGGCGCGGGCATCGTGATGACCTCCCTCGACGTGGTCAACCGCGCCGGCGCCAAACCCGCCAACTTCCTCGACATCGGCGGCGGCGCCAAGGCCGAGATCGTGTACAACGCGGTCAAACTGGTCAGCAAGGACACCGACGTCAAGGCCATCTTCATCAACATCTTCGGCGGCATCACCCGCGCCGACGAGGTCGCCAAGGGCGTCATCCAGGCCCTGAACGACGGCATCCTGACCAAGCCCGTGCGCATGCGCATCGCCGGCACGGCCGAGGACGAAGCCAAGGCGCTGCTCGCCGAGGTGGGCAGCCCCCTGATCCAGATGTACGCCACCATGTTCGAGGCCGCCGACGAGGCCGCCAAGGACGCCAACGCCGCGGAGGGCAAGTAATGGGCATTCTCGTTGACAACAACAGCCGCGTGATCGTGCAGGGCATGACCGGCCGCGAGGGCGCGAGCCACAGCCGCGCCATGAAGGACTTCGGCACGCAGGTCGTCGCGGGCGTCACGCCCGGCAAGGGCGGCACCGACTTCGAAGGCTGGCCCGTGTACAACAGCGTCGCCGAGGCGAAAGCCGCGCACGACGCCAACGTCAGCATCATCTTCGTGCCCCCGGCCGGCGCCGCTGACGCCGTGCTGGAAGCCGCGCACGCCGGCATGCCCCTGATCGTCCTGATCACCGAGGGCGTGCCCACCGTCGACATGATGAAGGCCGTGCAGGAAGTCAAGGCGCTCGACGCGCAGAGCCGCGCCGAAGGTGGCCAGGGCATCCGCCTGATCGGCGGCAACTGCCCCGGTCTGGTCACCAACGGCCAGGCGAAGGTCGGCATCATGCCCAACAAGATCTACACCAACCCCGGCCGCATCGGCCTGATCAGCCGCTCCGGCACGCTGACCTACGAGGCCGCCAAGCTGCTGAACGACGCGGGCATGGGCACCAGCACCACCGTCGGTATCGGCGGCGACCCCGTGATCGGCACGACCTTCGCGGACGTGCTGCCCCTGTTCGAGGCCGACCCTGACACCGACGCCATCGTCGTGATCGGCGAGATCGGCGGCGCGGACGAGGAAGCGGCCGCCGAGTACATCGCCCAGCACATGAAGAAGCCCGTCGTGGCCTTCATCAGTGGCCGCAGCGCGCCCAAGGGCAAGCGCATGGGTCACGCCGGCGCGATCATCATGGGCGACGTGGGCACCCCGGAAAGCAAACTGGCTGCGTTCGCCGCTGCGAACGTCCCGGTCGCCGACACCATGCCCGAGATCATCGACATGGTCAAGGCCGCCCTCAACAAGTAAATTCTTCTCCTGCGGCCCGGCTCACCCCAGCGGTGGGCCGGGCCGTTTCGTGCGATGTGGGTCACATGAACGCCGCGCTGACCTGTGGTCACACCTGCGTCAGCCTCGCGCGTAGACTGAGGGCATGAAGCTGCGACGCATCCTGACCACCACCACTGCCCTGCTGTGCGCCGGGCCGGCGTACGGTCTGACCATCCGCGGCACCGTGGAGGGCGGCGGAGGGGATGACCTGCGCGTGGCGGGCTTCGCCGTGTCGCCGTTCGGGCAGGTGACCGAGGAGATCAGCAGCGTTCCGGTCGAAGGGGGCCGCTTCGTGCTGGAACTGCCCATGACCGCCCCGACCGCGCGGGCGCAGGTGGACCTGACGCCGCAGAACGTCACCTGGCCCGGCGTGATCGATCCGGTGTCGGTCTCCACGCAGGCGCGGGTGGCCGAGATGAAGTTCTTCGTGTACCGCGACCTGAACCGCAACGGCCGCCGCGACGACGCCGAGGCGCTGCGCGACGTGATGCCGAACGTGGAGCGGGCCACGCTGTTCGTGGCGTGGGTGAACACCGACGTGACCGTCAAGGCCAGCCGGGGCTACGAGGCCACCCTGAAACGCGGCTGGAACGCCCTGATCGTGGACGTGGGCCGCGCCGTGCGGGTGCAGCCGTTCGCAGACTCCACGGTGGTCACGGTGCGACTGGCCCGCTGAGATCACCACCATTGGCACCGTCGCTGCGCCTCTGCCTGACTCTGGGTAGGGGCGCGGCCTGTCTCGGTGCCCCGATGCCGTCAGCCGGATGGAGGCCTGGATAGGGATCAAACAAATCATTCACGGTCTGGACTTATCGTGAAACTATTCACTTATGTAGATACCCGATCCCTACCCCCCTTGCAGAAGAGGGGTCAGAGGCGCACAGGGCCCGCAGAGCGTCCGCGCCGTGCTTCGCACCTCTCCACATCCAAGCGGGGAGAACGGTCATAGCCGCCGTTCTCCCCGCACCCGCTCAGGACGTCACGCCGAGGGCCGTGCGTTCGTAGGCGCGGATGTACTGCGGCACGATCAGGCTGGGATGAAAGCGTCCCACGGCCGCCGCCCGGCCCGCCGCGCCCATCTGCAGGTACAGCTCCCGGTTGCGCAGGATGCGTAGCGCAGCGTCCGCCATGGTGTCCACGTCGCCCACGTCCGCCATGAAGCCCGTCACGCCCTGCTCCACGACCTCCGGAATGCCGCCCGCGTTCGACGAGACGACCGGCACCTCGCAACTCATGGCTTCCAGGGCCGCCAGACCGAAACTCTCCTGCCGGCTGGGCAGCAGGAACAGGTCGCTGATGCCCAGCACCGTCTCCACGTCCGGGAACGACCCCAGGAAGTGCGTGCGCCCGATCACGCCGAGCTGCTGCGCCAGCTCGAACACGCGCGGGCGCTCCGGGCCGTCCCCGATCATCAGCAGCCGCGCCGGAATCTCGCTGGCCACGCGCGCGAACACCTGCACCACGTCCTCCGGGCGTTTCACGGGCCGGAAGTTGCTGACGTGCACCAGCAGCGCCTCGTCCGGATGCGCGAACCGCGCCCGCACCGCCGGGTCCGTTACGCGCACGAAGCGTTCGCTGTCCACGAAGTTGTGAATCACCTCGATCTCCCGCTCCACTCCGAACACCTCCTGCGTGTGCTGCGCGAGGTAACTGGACACGGCCGTCACGTGGTCACTCTTCTCGATGGCGTGCCGGGTCGTGTGCCGGAACGCGGGTTCCAGCCCGACCAGCGTGACGTCCGTGCCGTGCAGGGTGGTCATCACCCGCGAGCGGCCGGTGATGGCCCGCGCGTGAATGGCGGCCGTGGCGTGCGGAATGGCGTAGTGCGCGTGAGACAGTTCCACCCCATGCTCGAGGATCACCTCGGTCAGGGTGTTCGCCGCCGCCAGTTCCGGGTACGGCTGATCGAACAGCGCGTACGCGTAGGCGCTCACCTGATGAAAGTACGGCCCGCGCATCCCGCCGTGCCCGCCCAGACGGAACGGCTGCGCCGACCCCACAAAGTGAACCTCATGACCGGCGCGGGCCACCTGCAGGCCCAGTTCGGTCGCCACCACACCCGATCCGCCCGCGCTGGCGTGACACAGCACCGCGACCTTCATGCCCGCCACCCGCGAATCCCACTGCTGTCATCCTGGTTCATGACTGCGGAGTATAGAGGCCCGGCGTCAGGGAAAAAGTCGCTCCCGGTGCCATTCGGCACCCTGCCCGGCAACCTTGCGTAACCCTGACAATTCCATGTATGAAGGTGGGCTTCCCCCGTCAAGCCGAAAAAATCACAGTGAGCGCTTCGAGAAACGCTTAGAACACACTCATATGATTGCCGTTGTCACCGACTCGACCTGCGACCTGCACCCCGACAGTGCCCGGCAACTCGGCATTCACGTCGTTCCCCTGCAGGTGCACATGCGCGACCGCACCCTCCTGGACTGGCAGGAAGTGGACCCGGACGCCGTGTACGACCATCTGCGTGCCGGCGGCACCGTCACGACCTCGCCCGTCCCGGCCGACACCTTCGCCGCCCGCTACCGCGAACTGCTCGCCACGCATGATCAGGTGATCAGCATTCACCTGTCCGGCAAGCTCTCCGAGACCGTCCGTCACGCCCGGCAGGCCGCCGAGAGCACCGGCGAGAGCAGCCGCATTCACGTGGTGGACAGCGAACTGGCCTGCGGCCCGCTGGCCGAGGTGGTCATGGCCGCCCGCGACGCCGTCCAGGCCGGCGCGGACCTTCAGGCCGCCGCGCAGGCCGTCCACGCGACCCGCAACCGCATCCACTCGGAACTCAGTGTCGCCACCCTCGACTACCTTCGCCGCAGCGGCCGCATTGGCCGCGCCCAGGCGTTCCTGGGCAGTGTCCTCGGCGTGCGCCCCATCCTGAACTTCGAGGCCGGGCAGCTGAAAGCCGTGCGCCGCGCCCGCGTCGATCAGGCGGCCGGCGACATGCTCGGCAACCTGCGCGAACGCTTCGGCACCCGGCCCCTGAGCGTCACCATCATGCACGCCGGCCGCGACACGACCCGCATCAACGCCCTGCGCGAAGCCATGACCGCCAGCGGCCTGAACGTCCAGAAAGGCCGCGTGCAGCTCATGGGCCCGGTCATCGGCGCGCACGTCGGCCCCGGCACCTACGGCTTCAGCGCCCTGCCCCTCGACGGCTGAACCCCAGGCAGAAGGCAGAAGGCAGAAGGCAGAAGGCAGAAGGCAGAAGGCAGAAGGCAGAAGGCAGAAGGCAGAAGGCAGAAGGCAGAAGGCAGAAGGCAGAAGGCAGAAGGCAGAAGGCAGAAGGCAGAAGGCAGAAGGCAGAGCCGCGTCGCAACTGGACGCGGCTCTGCCCTCAATCCGGGTCCGGATCAGTTGTGACTGACGGTCTCCAGGCGTTCCAGGTAGGCCTTCCCGCCTTCCACGTCCGCCTCGAAGCCGCCGCCCGCACCGAACACCAGCGTCTCGGCCAGCGTCTCGCTGCTCAGGTACTCCTGCCACGCTTCGGCGGCCTCGCGGGCGTCGCCGCTCAGGTCCAGGTGCAGGGCGATGCGGTCCTGCACCTCGAACCCGGCCTTCTTGCGGGCGTCCTGCACGCCGCGCACGAGGTCGCGGGCCAGTCCCTCGAGTTCCAGTTCGCGGGTCAGGGTGGTGTCGAACGCGACGAGGTACCCGGCTTCCTCCTGCGCGGCGAAGCCTTCGGGGGACTGGGCGTCCACGAGGACCTCGTCCGGCCCGAGTTCGAAGCGTTCACCAGTGGGTGCCACGACCTCGAACTGCTTGCCGTCGCGCACAGCGCGGGCGATCTCGCTGGCGTCGGCGGCGGCCAGAGCGGCGCGGACCTGCGGGACGGCCTTCCCGAACTTCTTGCCCAGGACCGGGAGGTTGGGGCGCAGCACGTAACTGACGAGTTCCGTGAACTGGTCGATCAGTTCGACCTCCTTGACGTTCAGTTCCTCCTTGATCTGCTCGGCGAAGCGGCCCAGTGCCTGGGTCTGCTCGGCGGTGCGGGCGCGCACCATGACCTTCGGGAGCGGCTGACGCTGGCGCATCCCGGTCTGCCCTCGCACGGCGCGGCCCAGGCTGACGACGCGCAGCACGGCGTCCATCTCGGCGACCAGGACGGGCGCGGCGCTGGCCTCGTCCACGGTCGGCCAGGAGGTCAGGTGAACGCTGTCGGGGGCCTGCGGGTCCAGGGGCCGCACGAGGTTCTGGTACAGCGTCTCGGCCAGGAACGGCGTGAACGGCGCGGTCAGTTTCGTGACCGTGACGAGCGCGGTGTGCAGCGTGGCGTAGGCGTTGTGGTCGGCGCCGTCGTCGCCCGCCCAGAAGCGGCGGCGGTTGCGCCGGACGTACCAGTTGCTCAGGTCCTCGGTCACGAAGTCCTGCAGGGCGCGGCTGGCCCCGGTCGGGTCGTAGTTCTCCAGCGCGGCCGTGACGGTGGCGGTCAGGGCCTGCACCTTGGCGAGCAGCCAGCGGTCCACCTCGGGGCGCTGATCGGCGGGCGCGGCGGCCGTCAGGTCCGGCTGGTCGAGGTTCGCGTACAGCACGAAGAACGAGTACGTGTTCCACAGCGTCAGGAAGTACGAGCGGAACGCCTCGCCCACGAGGTTCATGCCGAAGCGTCGGCTCAGTTCGGGCGGCGCGCTGACGTACATGTACCAGCGGGCGGCGTCGGCGCCGTACTGGTCGAAGACCTCCCAGGGGTTCACGACGTTCCCCTTGCTCTTGCTCATCTTCGCGCCCTTCTCGTCCAGGATGTGCCCGGAGCAGATGACGCTCTTGTACGCCACGGAGTCGAACACCATCGTGCCGATCTGGTGCAGCGAGTTGAACCACCCGCGCGTCTGGTCGATGGCCTCCGCGATGAAGTCGGCCGGGAAGCCCCCGTTCTCGAATTTCTCCGTGTTCTCGAAGGGGTAGTGGTGCTGCGCGAACGGCATGGAGCCGCTGTCGTACCAGACGTCCATCACGTACGGCACGCGCCGGAAGGTCTTGCCATCTGCCTCGAAGGTGATGTCGTCCACGAACGGCCGGTGCGGGTCGAAGTCGGGTCCCGTCAGTTCGGGGCGGCCACTCAGTTCGGCCAGCTCGGCGTAGCTGCCGATCACGCGGTACTCGCCATCCTCGGCCTCCCACACGGGCAGCGGGGTGCCCCAGTAGCGGCTGCGCGACAGGTTCCAGTCGATCAGGTTCTCCAGCCACCCGCCGTACCGGCCGTTGCGGATGTGCGGCGGGTGCCAGTCGATGGTCTGGTTCAGTTCGATCAGGCGTTCTTTCAGGCGGGTGTTGTTCAGGTACCAGCTCTCGGTCGCGTAGTACATCAGCGGCGTGCCGCAGCGCCAGCAGTGCGGGTACGCGTGCAGGAAGTTCTTTTCTTTCCACATCAGGCCGCGCGCGCGCAGGTCGCGGACGATCTCGGTGTTCGCGTCGCGGAAGAACACCCCCTTCCACGGGCCGAAGCGGTGCTTGCCCTCGCCGTCCACGCCCACGATCACCGGGAAGCCGTAATTGCGGGCCAGACGCATGTCGTCCTCACCGAAGGCGGGCGCGGTGTGCACGATGCCGGTGCCGTCGCTGTCGGACACGTAGGTGTCCAGGCCCGACATCCACACGGTCTTGCCCTCGCCCTCGGCGTCGTAGGCCTCCGTGAACAGCGGCTGGTACGCCACGCGCTCCAGTTCGCTGCCCCTGAAGGTCTTCATGACCTCGGCGTCCTCGCCCAGCACCTCGCCTCGCAGGCTGGCGGCCAGGATCAGCACCGCGCCGTCCTTGTCCCGCGCGGCCACGTACTCGAAGTCCGGGTGGATGGCGACGCCCACGTTGTACGGCAGCGTCCAGGGGGTGGTCGTCCACACCAGGAACGCCGCGCCGTCCTCCAGGCCCAGGCTGGCCGGGTCGGTCAGGCGGAACGGCACGTACACGCTGGGGTCCTGGATGTCCTTGTAGCCCTCGCTGACCTCGGCGTTGCTCAGGGTCGTGCCGTCTTTGGGGCAGTACGGCGCCACGCGGAAGCCCTTGTACAGCAGCCCCTTCTCGTTCAGGTTCTTGACGCTCCACCAGATGCTCTCGATGTAGTCCCGGTGCAGCGTCATGTACGCGTCGTCCAGGTCCACCCAGTAGCCCATGCGCTCGGTGAACCGGCGCCACTCGGCCTCGTACTCGAACACGCTGGCGCGGCACTCCGCGTTGAATTTATCGATGCCGTACGCCTCGACCTCGCGTTTGCTGTTCAGGCCGAGCTTCTTCTCGACGCCCAGCTCGACCGGCAGGCCGTGCGTGTCCCAGCCGGCCTTGCGCGGCACGTGGAAGCCCTGCATGGTCCGGAAACGCGGGAACAGGTCCTTGAAGGAGCGGGCCTGCACGTGGTGCACGCCGGGCTGCCCGTTCGCGGTGGGCGGCCCCTCGAAGAACGTGAAGGTCGGCCCCTCCTTCGTCTGCTCGAGCGAACGCTCGAACACGCGCGCCTGTTTCCAGAAGGTCAGGATGTCCTGCTCCAGCGCGGGGAAATTCGGGTTGCCCTGCACGGGCTTGAAGAGGGGTTTCTGTTCGGTGGTCATGGGATCTCCAGATGGGACACAGGGGGCTTGGACAGAGCGGGCGTGGAAGGATTGATGTCGGGATTGATGTCGGGGGCGGGGGTCACCCGCGTCCGAATCGGCCGTCCGGGCGGGACGGGGCAGGGGACGGGGCGGAACGGTCGCGGCATGGTCACCTCCGGGGGGTGCGGGTCTGATCAGAGGCGGGGCCAGTCGGCCGTGGAGCCAGTTGGCCGTGTGGCCAGTCAACCGTGGAACCGGTCGACTGTGGCACTAGTCCACGATGAACAGCGTGGCTCCCTGCTGCGTCCCCGAACGGTGCGGTTCGGCGTGATCGGCCACCTGATACGACTCGCCGGGCCGCAGCGTGAAGGTGCGTCCGTCGGCCAGTTCCGTGTCCAGTTGCCCGGCCAGGACCAGCAGGATATGCCCCTTCTCGCACCAGTGATCCGCGAGGTAGCCGGGGGAGTACTCGACCATCCGCACGCGCACCGCTCCGAATTGCCGCTCTCTCCACACGGCCTCGCCCCGCTCGCCCGGATGCCGGGTGGCAGGCACGTCGGCCCAGGTGGTGACGCCGAAGGGAATGTCGGTCAGGTGCATGGCTCGGGCCTCCGGAAGGGCAGGGAACAGCAAGGGGGGGCGGCGGTTCACTCAGCGGAAACGGGGCAGAACGCTGCCTCGTGTGCTGGGACGCGCCGCCCGGAATTCCGGGGGGGAGAGCGTGGTACCACCCAACTTCACCGCCCGCGTGGAGGGGGCGGCCTTCGTTGCCAGTCCCTCTGCCGGGGGGTGTCCGGACGGTTCTACTCGGCCCCCGCCTGGGGGCTTTTCTTCCGTCAGCGCGGGAGGTGATGTTCGGCACTCGCGGCTGGCGTCAGGCTCTCACCGTCCCTGACTCGCTCCAGCTGCCCTGCGTGGCCTACTGTCCTCACGTTCGCTTCGTGGTTGTCTCACCCCGCTTGGGGGCTGCGCTCATGGTAGGACGGCAGGCTACGTCGGTCAACGTGTGCGGACCGCGCTCACCTGCCCGGAGTATGCTGAGGTCCGCTCCGCACCCGCCATGCCCCCCTCTCGAAGCGGCCCGCACGTCCCCCCGCGAGCCTGCAGGTGTTTACAATGACTGCCAGGGAGAACCTTAATGAAACTCTGTATCCACAACCTTAATCACCGGCCACGCGCGCCGTTTCCGGCTGCCGGGCGCGAGGTCCAGCTGTGACGGACCCCACCCTGAACAGCCTGCCGTACCATGAACTGCAGCAGAAGATCCTGCCCGAACTGCACCTGATCGCGGCCGGCTACGGCATCGAGAACTACCGCAAACTGAAAAAAGATGCCCTGGCGCTGGCCATCATGGAGCACCAGGCCGACGCCGAGGGGCAACTGCTGGCGCGCGGCTTCCTGGAAATCAGCGCCGACGGCTACGGCTTCCTGCAGGCCGACCTGCTCGACCCGAACAGCCGCACGGTGCTGATCACGGCCGGGCTGATCAAGCAGTTCTACCTGCGGACCGGCGACGAGATCATCGGCCGGGCGCGCAAACCCCGTGAGAACGAACGCTTCGGCTCGCTCGTGCAGGTGGAAGCCGTGAACGGCCTGGATCCCGAAACGGCCCGCCGCCGCCCGCGCTTCGACGACCTGACCCCCACCTTCCCGGACGCGCAACTGGTGCTGGAAGACCCCACCATGGACGACGGCCTGAGCCTGCGCGTCGTGGACCTGCTCGTGCCCATCGGGCGGGGGCAGCGCGCGCTGATCGTCGCGCCGCCCAAGGCCGGTAAGACCAGCCTGCTGAAGAAGATCGCGAACTCCATCGTCAAGAACTACCCGGACGTGACCGTCATGGTCCTGCTGGTCGACGAGCGCCCGGAAGAAGTCACGGACTTCCGCGAGAGCGTGCAGGGCGCGCAGGTCATCGCCAGCACCTTCGACGAGCCGCCGCAGCATCACGTGCGCGTCGCGGAGTTCGTGCACGAACGCGCCCGCCGCATCGTCGAGGAAGGCGGTCACGTGGTGATCCTGCTGGACTCGATCACGCGACTGGCCCGCGCGAACAACCTCGTGACCCCACCCACCGGACGCACCCTGTCCGGCGGTCTGGACAGCAACGCCCTGCACTGGCCCAAACGCTTTCTGGGCGCGGCCCGCAACATCCGCGAGGGCGGCAGCCTGACCATCCTGGCCACCGCGCTCGTCGAGACCGGCAGCCGCATGGACGACGTGATCTTCGAGGAATTCAAGGGCACCGGCAACGCGGAACTCGTGCTGTCGCGCCGCCTGGAGGAACGCCGTATCTTCCCGGCGCTGGACATCCTGAAGTCCGGCACGCGCCGCGAGGAACTGCTGCTGCAACCCGAAGTGCTGAAGAAAATGTGGCTGCTGCGTAAGGTCATCAGCGACATGGACCCGGCGGACGCCATGGAAATGCTGCTGTCCCGCATGGGTAAAACCCGGAACAACGTCGAATTCCTGCAGGGCCTCGCCGGCGGGTGACGTTGTCTATTCTCGATTCTGGAGTCCCTACTTGCCTTTTCCCTTTTCCCGCGACCTGACCTTCCGGGCCGCCGTGACCGCCGCGCTGCTGCTGGCCCCCCAGGCCGGCGCGCAGCAGGCCACGCCCCTCGAACAGCTCACCGCGCCGCTGCAACCGAACCTGCAGGCCCCGGCGGACCTCGTGCTGGACCGCGTGCCAGACCGGAACCTGGAGGTCGTCACGGACGGCCGCACCGCCGCCGGGAGCCTCGCGCGCCGCTACGGCGTCACGCCCGGCGCGGTCCGCCTCCTGGACCGCCGTGACGGCCTGCGCCTGTTCCGGGTGCAGTTGCCGCCGCGTGAGATCGCCCGGCAGCCGCAGCGTCCGTCGTCCGTCCGCACGTACGTCGTGCGGGCCGGGGACACCATGGGCCGCGTCGCCAGCCGCTTCGGCCTGACCCTGGTGGACCTGCTGAGCGCCAACCTCGACCGCACCAGCCTGGACGACCTGCCGGTCGGTTCGGCCCTGAACATCCCGACCGGTCAGCCAGGCCTGCTGGTCAAGATCAAGCCCGGTCAGTCGGCGCTGTCCCTGATTGCCGGGTACGGCGCGGATCTCGTGGCGACCGCCCGCGTGAACGACGTGCTGCCCACCGAACTGGAGGTGGGGGACGAACTGCTGCTGCCGGGCATCCGCGCCGAGAGCTTCGCGCAGACCCTCGCGGAGAAACGCGAGGCCGAGCGTCAGGCCCAGATGGCGCGGGAGCGGCAGCTGAAGTACGAGCGTTACCTCGCCTGGAAGAAGCAGAAGGAACGCGACCGCCTGGAAGAGAAATACGCCGCGCAGGCCCGCTACGAGAAGTACCTCGCCTGGAAGAACAGCCCGGAACGCCGCGCGCAGATGGAAGCCTACGAACGCCAGGCGCAGTACGAGGCGGCGCAGGCCGCCGCCAGAGAGCGTCAGGTGGCCCAGACGCCGCAGCGCACGGCCGTCTCGGCCGCCAGTTCCGGCAGCGTCCGTTCCGGGCTGGCCTGGCCCATGCGGTCCTACCGACTGACCAGCCGCTACGGGGAACGGGATATCGCCTTCCACCGGCAGTTCTTCCACGGCGGCATCGACCTGGCCGCCCCGTACGGCACGCCGATCTACGCGGCGGCGGCCGGGACGGTCACGCAGAGCGGCTACGGCGCGTTCGGCCTGAACGTCTGGACGACCGGCGGGGACTCCACGCTGATCTACGGCCACATGAGCCGCGCGGCCGTGTCGGCTGGTCAGCGGGTCGAGCAGGGGCAACTGCTGGGGTACGTGGGCTGCACCGGCGTCTGCACCGGCCCGCACCTGCACTTTGAGGTCCGGATCGGCGGGGAAACCATCAATCCACTGGGACTGCTCCCTTGACGTACCCGGGAACGCGCCTGAATCTGCTTGTCGTGGACGACGAGGAGCAGATTCTCGAGTTGCTCGACCTGACCCTGACCATGCAGGGATTCCAGGTGTACCCGGCCGCGAACGGCCCGGCCGCGCTGGATCAACTGGCCCGGCAGTCGGTGGACGTGATCGTCATGGACGTGCTGATGACCCCCTGGGACGGCTTCGACACGGTCCGCCGCATGTTCGACCTGCAGGGGGGGGCGCTGCCGCCCGTGGTATTCCTGTCCGGTCTGGCGCGACCGGCCGTCATGCCGGAACTGGGGGACGGGGTGATCACCGAGTACGTGGTCAAGCCGTTCCGTCCGTCGCAGCTGGTCGAGGTGATCGAGCGGGCCCACCTGCGCTGGCAGCAGCGGGTCACCTGAGCAGATCGACTGGACGGATCGGGCCCGAATCTGACCCCACGCAGTCTCTGAATCTGACCCTTTTTCTGGGGTCAGATTTCTTCTATGGTGCGGCCATGAGTGAAGTCACGACCGGAACCCCCGCCCTGAAACAGGGCTTCGCCGAGATGTTCAAGGGCGGCGTCATCATGGACGTCGTCACCGCCGAGCAGGCCCGCATCGCCGAGGCGGCCGGCGCCACGGCCGTCATGGCCCTCGAGCGCGTCCCGGCCGACATCCGCAAGGACGGCGGCGTGGCCCGCATGAGCGACCCCAAGATGATCAAGGAGATCATCGGCGCGGTCAGCATTCCCGTCATGGCCAAGGTCCGTATCGGGCACATCGTGGAAGCGCAGATCCTCCAGGCGCTCGGCGTGGACTTCATCGACGAGTCCGAGGTCCTGACCCCCGCCGACGACCAGTACCACATCCTGAAAACCGACTTCAAGGTTCCCTTCGTGTGCGGCGCCAAGAACCTGGGCGAGGCCCTGCGCCGCGTGGGCGAGGGTGCGAGCATGATCCGCACCAAGGGCGAGGCCGGCACCGGCAACGTCATCGAGGCTGTCCGTCACGCCCGCACCGTGCTGGGCGAGATCCGCGCCATCCAGGTTCGCCCCACCGAGGAACTCATGACCGTCGCCCGCGACCTCCAGGCTCCCTACGAACTGGTGCGGTACGTGCACGAGCACGGCAAGCTGCCGGTCGTGAACTTCGCTGCCGGTGGGGTCGCCACGCCCGCCGACGCCGCCCTGATGATGCACCTGGGCCTGGACGGCGTGTTCGTCGGCAGCGGCATCTTCAAGAGCGACAACCCGGAGCGCCGCGCGCAGGCCATCGTGAAGGCCGTCACGCACTACCAGAACCCGGACGTGCTGGCCGAGATCAGCGAGGACCTGGGCGCGCCCATGACCGGCATCAACATCGACGACCTGATTCCGGCCGAGCGTCTCGCCAGCCGGGGCTGGTAAGCCGTGACGGCGCCCCGCATCGGTGTTCTGGCCCTGCAGGGCGCGTTCCGTGAGCACCGCCAGCGCCTGGAAGGTCTGGGCGTGGCGGTCACGGAAGTCCGCCTGGGCAGCGACCTGCGCGGCCTGTCCGGTCTGATCCTGCCGGGAGGGGAGAGCACCACCATGGCCCGCCTGATGACCGAGTACGCCCTGTGGGAGCCCGTGCGGGCCTTCCACGCGGCGGGCGGTCACCTGTGGGGCACCTGTGCGGGCGCGATCCTGCTGTCCCGCGACGTGCTGGGCGCGCCCCCGCAGTTCGGGCGGCAGGACAGCCTGAACCTGCTGGACGTGACCGTGCAGCGCAACGCCTTCGGTCGTCAGATCGACTCGTTCACCACCGACCTGCCGGTGCGGGGTCTGGACGGAGAGTTCGCGGCCGTGTTCATCCGTGCGCCGGCCTTCACCCGCGTCGGTGACGGCGTGGACGTGCTGGCCTCGTATGGCGGGCAGGCTGTGATGGTCGGCGCGGACCGTGTGACTGCCAGCGCCTTCCACCCGGAACTGACCCCGGACGGGCGTCTGCACGAGCTGTTCGTCCGGGAATGTGCCGCGCCGGTCGCCCTGACCTGATACGGATTCCGTCTGTTTCGCTGACAACCCGGAACATCGCCGGGTTGCCAGCTCCACGCCCGGAACCCGCTTTTCTCCTCCTCTGCGAAGCAGCTCTACGAGTCGCATCCGCTCGGATTGAAGGGACTTTGCAGCCCCTTCAATCGGAGTCCGTATAAGCCGGGCGACGGTGAACGGCACAGCAGAGGGAGCTCGAGTCCTGCGGGGCATCGCCTCCCTCTGCCTGCGCAGTGCGCCACTCGTGTCTTTCCGGACGGATTTTCCTGGCAGGCAATAATTTCACGATCCGGTAAAATCGTGAATGATTTCACTTATTACCATCTATCTTCTATGCACGACACCCGGCCAGCCCCACCCGTTCAGCGGGTATCGCGCGGCCCGGCCGGTGAACCCCGCAGCTGCGGCCAGCGCCGCGCCATCACCGTGTACAGCCCCGCCACCCACGCGACACTGGCCGTGAAGCCCGCCAGTACGTCCGACGGGTAATGCACGCCGAGGTAATTGCGACTGGCTCCGACGGCCAGCGCCCACAGCAGCCCCAGCACCGCGACCGGCCACCCGGCCCGCGACCGCCAGAACACCAGTGTCAGGGCGAACCCGAACGCCGCATTCGACATGGCGTGCCCGCTGGGGAAACTGAAGCCCGGTTCGTTCAGGAGGGCCAGCAGTTCGTCCGGGCGGGGGCGCTGGAACACCACCTTGGCCGTGACATTCAGCAGGGTCGCGCCCACCACGCCCGACACCAGGAACCAGCCGTGCGCCCGGCCACCCCGGCCGGCCAGCAGCCATGCCAGCAGCAAGGTCACGAACGGCAGGACCGTCACGCCGCCCAGCGTCGCGAGCGTCTCGGCCGCCCAGGTCAGGGCCGGGGTGCGCCGCTGCGCGTACCAGTCGAGCACTCCCTGATCCCACGAGAACCCCCCTTCACGGAACACTTCGGACGTCAGGTGCGCGAACAGCCCGAAGGGAATCAGCACGCCCAGCAGCACCAGCAGCAGGGATCGCCAGTGGCTGCGCAGGAACGGCAGGAATTCACGCCGGGAATGAGGGAACATCCCGACATTACAGCCTGAGGTGCCGCCCCCGCGTCAGGCGGGGCACTTGCCGCTTGCTTAACGCTCGGCCCGGATCAGGCGCGGTGAGGGGCCGGCTAGGCGCAATGGCGCACCCGGCGCTGCGCCAGTCGCCGCATGTGCGCCGGGGGGTGTGCGGCGCACCATGAGGGCGTCAGGGAACGCGCCAGTACGGGCTGCCAGCGGGGCGGCGGCGCACCTGCCCGGAGACACGCATGCAACACGTTCTCACCCATCCCGGCGCAGCCCGCGCCCAGGCCCTCCTGAACGAGGCGCAGCAGGCCCGCCAGGCCCGGCTCGCCCAGGCGGCCGCACGCGCCCAGGCTGACCGGCAACCCACGCGCTCCCACCGCCTGACCTTCTTCCTGGTTGCCCTGCGCCGCCGCCTGCACCTCGCGTGAGCCCTGGCTTCCCGCCCGCCGCACCGCACAGCGCCGCCCCCTGAACCGGGAGCGGCGTTTGCGTTGGGTGGCCTCAGCTGGATTCCGTTTGTTTCGCTGGCAATCCGGAACTTCACCGGATTGCCAGCTCCACGTCCGGAACCCGTTTCTCTCCCACTCGCATCCGCTCGGATTGAACGGCTTTGCAAGCCATTCAATCGGAGCCCGTATCAACCGGTGATGGGCTGGCTGTTCGCCTCGCGCTGCGCGAGGAAGTCCTTGACGCTCTGAGCGGCGCGGGTGGTCATGCCGGGCACGGCGGCGATCTGCTCGATGGGGGCGCTGCCCAGGTCCTCGAGGCTGGTGAAGTGTTCCAGCAGCGCGTCCCGGCGTTTCTGCCCGATCCCCGGCAGGTCGTCGAACACGCTGCGCAGCATGTCCTGGCCGCGCAGTTTGCGGTGGTACGTGACGGCGTAGTTGTGCACCTCGTCGCGCACGCCGATCAGCATCCGCAGGGCCGGGTGGGTGTGCGGCAGCAGCAGTTCGCGGTCCACGCCGACCTCGGTGCCGGTGTCCAGCCACCACTGCGCGCCGTACCGGCCGGGCAGGATCAGGCGTTCCTCACGCTTGGCGAGGCCCACGACCGGCACGCGCACGTCCGCCTCCTTCAGGGCGTCCAGGGCGGCGTTCACCTGCCCGCGCCCCCCGTCGATCAGCAGCAGGTCCGGCAGCGGCAACTTGTCCGAGAGGCTGCCGGTGAAGCGCCGCACGATGGTCTGTTTCATGCTGGTGTAGTCGTCCGGGTGATCCAGGCCCTTGACCTTGAAGCGGCGGTGCTCGCCCCGGCGGGCGCGGCCACCCTCGAACACGACCATGCCGGACACGATGTTCGTGCCGAACAGGTTGCTGTTGTCGTAGCCCTCGATGCGCCACGGGCGGTCACCGAGGGCCAGCACTTCCCGCAGGGCGTCCAGGCCCGGGTGGTCGCCGCGCCGTTCCAGCAGCGCCATCTCGGAGTCCAGGCCGTTCTGCGCGTTGCGCTGCGCCATGTCGATCAGGTCGACCTTGTCGCCGCGTTTGGGGGTGCGCATCTCGATGCGCCGCGCGGCCTTCTCCGACAGGAACTCACTCCATATGGGAGCGTCCTCGAAGTCGGCGGGCAGCAGGATCAGCGGCGGGACGTGCGTGGCCTGCGTGTAGTAGTCCTGCACGAACGCGGCGACGATCTCGCCGAGTGGGGCGTCCTCGGTGCCGGTCAGGAAGCGCTTGTCGCGGCCCACGACGCGCCCGCCGCGCAGGCGGAACAGTTGCACCATGGCGTACTCGCCGGCCTGCGCGGCGCCCAGGAAGTCCAGGTCGGTCTCGTCGCTGACGAAGGCGTGCTGTTCGGTGCCGAACAGCTTCTCGACGGCCTGGACGCGGTCGCGCACGCGGGCCGCCTGCTCGAAGTCCTGGCCCTGCGCGGCGACTTTCATGTCTCCCTTCAGCCGGGCGATGACGGGCGCGGCGCGGCCCTCCAGCAGACTGGTCACGTCCTCGACCGTGCGGGCGTACTCGCCGGGGTCGGCGCGGTCCACGCAGGGGCCCAGGCAGCGGCCCATGTGGAAGTTCAGGCAGGGCCGCGCTTTCTTCTGCATGGGCAGGCCGCTGTTCTTACGCAGGGGGAACATGGTGTCGATCAGGTTCTTCACGCGCCGCACGGCTGACGAGTCCGGGTACGGCCCGTAGTAGCGCCCGCCGTCCTTGATGACGCGCCGCGTGACGACCAGCATGGGGTACGCCTCGTTCGTGAGTTTCAGGAACGGGTAGTGCTTGTCGTCTTTCAGGGTGACGTTGTAGTGCGGGCGGTGCTGTTTGATCAGGTTCGCTTCGAGAACCAGCGCCTCGACCTCGTTGCGGGCCGTGATGAATTCCAGCGTGTCGGCCAGCGCCGTGAACTTGCCGCTCTTGCCGCCGGCCTTGAAGTGCTGCCCGACCCGCGAGCGCAGGTTCTTGGCCTTCCCGATGTAGATGGGCGTGCCCCCCTTGCGGAAGATGTACACGCCGGGCGTGGTGGGCAGCACGGGCAGGTCGTCTGGATGCACCCGCCCAGAATAGGGGAGAGGCCCGCCCGTTTCCGTGACCCTGGGCGCGGTCGTGGTCACGGAACTTGACAGCCGACCAGCCTGTCACTACATTGATGACATGTTGAGCAGCGGGGAGGACACGTGAACAGCCAGTACGCCGTGGCCGTCCATATCCTGTCCCTGATCGACCGCTTCCCGGAGCACAGCAGCTCGGCCGACATGGCCCTCAGCGTGGGCACCAACCCGGTCGTGATCCGTACCGTGGCTGGGCAGCTGCGCCGCGCCGGACTGATCAGCACCCGCCAGGGCGTGGCCGGCGCTGTCCTGACCCGTCCCGCCCGCCAGATCACCCTGCTGGACGTGTACCGCGCCGTGAACGGCGAGGACAGCGTGTTCCGCCTGCACGAGCGGCCGCACCCCAGCTGTCCGGTCGGCGCGAACATCCAGGCGACCCTGGAAGACCGGTTCGGGCGCGCGCAGGCGGCGCTGGAGGCTGAACTGGCCCGCTCGACCCTCGCGGACGTGACGGCGGACCTCGCGTGCCGGGCCGGGTAGCGGCCTGTTTTTTTTGCCCAACATGTCAGCGAAACAGCGACAGGTGAGCCTGCCCAGGGTAGGCCTGCCCACACCCTCATTCCCCAAAGGAGACCCACCATGATCGGAATCACCGCCGCCACCGGCCAGCTCGGCCAGCTCGTCGTCCAGGCCCTTCTCGACCGGGGCGTGCCCGCCACGCAGCTCGTCGCGCTCGTCCGCACCCCCGAGAAGGCCGCCGCACTCGCCGTTCAGGGCGTGCAGGTCCGCCACGCCGACTACCACCAGCCCGACACCCTGAGGGCCGCGCTCCAGGGCGTCGAGAAGCTCCTGCTGATCTCCAGTAGCGACTTCGACGACCGGGTCGGCCAGCACCGCAACGTGATCAACGCCGCCCGCGAGGCCGGCGTGCAACTGGTCGCGTACACGAGCATCCTGAACGCCGACACCGCCACCTTCGGACTGGCCGCCGACCATCAGGCCACCGAACAGATCCTGCGGGACTCCGGCCTGCCGTTCATCTTCCTGCGGAACGGCTGGTACACCGAGAACTACACCGGCAGCGCCGCGCAGGCCGTGCAGAATGGCGCGCTCCTCGGGGCGGCCGGAACGGGGAAACTGAACCTCGCCACGCGCCGCGACTACGCCGAGGCGGCCGCCGCCGTCCTCGCCACCGACGGGCACATCCCGGCCGGGCAGAGCGGCCGCGCCTACGAACTCGCCGGAGACGAGAGCCTCACCATGCGTGACCTGGCCGCCGAGTACGCCCGCCAGAGCGGCCAGCCCGTCGAGTACCGCGACCTGCCGCGGGCAGAGTACACCGCGACCCTCCAGAGCTTCGGCGTTCCCGAAGGCTTCGCGCACACCCTGGCCGACGTGGACGCCGGCATCGCGCGCGGCGAACTGTCCAGCGCCAGCCGCGACCTGACCAGCCTGATCGCCCGGCCAACCACGCCCGTGCGCACCTCGGTCGCCGAGGCCCTGAACAGCTGAATTCAGGCGGAGGACCGTGATCGGGGTCGCTACACTGCCGGGCATGACAGGCACGAAGCGCGGCGCGAGAGTATGGATCATCCGGCATGGCCAGACCGCCGGGAACGAGGCGGGACTGCTGCGCGGCCCGGTCAGCGCGAACGATGAACTGAACGACACCGGGCACGCCCAGGCCCGCGCGCTGGCCACGCATCTGCTGCGCCAGCCGCAGCGCCCGCAGTCGGTGTACGCCAGCCGTTACCGGCGCGCACAGCAGACGGCCGCCCCCCTGGCCGAGGCGCTGGGCGTGCCGGTGCAGATCCTGAACGGCGTGCACGAGGTGGACTGCGGCGACTGGGCCGGGCAGCCGTACTCGGCCCTGAACACCCACCCGGAAAAATTGCGTCTGCCCGGTGGCCGCCTCGGATTTGCCGGAGGGGAGACTTTCGACGAGATCGCCGCCCGTTTCGTCTCGGACGTGAACGCCCTGCCGGACGGCACGGACGCCGCGCTGGTCTCGCACGGGGGCATCATCCGGATTGGACTGGCGGCGCTGCTGGGCCTGAATATCGAGGATGTCTGGGCAAACGGGCAGCTGGTGCACGGAAACACCGATTACACCGTGCTGGAACGGACCGCTGAAGGCTGGCAGGCCGAGCGGCTCGCCGTGACGGTCGAGGACTGAGCGGAAGAATCCACGTGCCAGCAGGTACCGGGGACTTTTCTTTCTAGCAGAGAGAACAATCCTTTCACGAGTAGCTTAAATCGTGAAACTATTCACTTAGGGATCTATCCAATCCGCCCACTCAGAAAGCCACGGTCTGGCCCGTCAATCGAGATTCCTCGGCCGCGAAGGCCATCAGGTGAGAATCCAGCGACTCGGCGAGCGGGGTGGGTGGGGGAGCCTGTCCGCGCAGGAACGCCAGCCAAGCCCGGACGAGGCCCTGGTCGCCGCCGCCGTGGTTACCGGTGGTGTCGACCGTCCAGCGTTCGCTGTGGCCGGTGCGGAAGTCGTGGAGTTCGAGTTCGCCGCGTTCCATGTGGGCGCGCAGTTCGCCGTGCGTGCCGAGGAGTTTCAGGGTGCGGGTGTTGTTGTGAGTGAAGGCGCTGACCGTGAGTTGCGCGGTCACGGTGTTCCGGAAGTGAACGGTGACGGCCTGATGATCGGCAACGTCGTTGCGGCCCAGGTAGACGCACTCGCCGTACGGGCCGTCTTGCAGTGCTTCTTCTAGGGTCTGTCCTCCGGCGGTGAGGACGGTGACGGGCCATGCGTGCGGGTCGCGGGTGCGGTAGATGCGTCGCGCGTCGGACGGGCAGTCCTGGACGGGGCAGGTGACGCAGCGGTCGGTCGCGCCGGGCGGGGCGTGTTCGGGCCGGAAGTGGTGCAGGCCGCCCTCGCTGCTGACGCGCCGGGGGGCGCTGCCGGCCAGCGCGCGGAGCAGGTCGAGGTCGTGGCAGGCCTTGGCGAGCAGGAACGGCGCGGCGGGCGGGCTGGAGCGCCAGTTGCCGCGCACGTACGAGTGCGCGTAGTGCCAGTGGGCGACGTTCTCGGCGTGCACAATGCCGATCAGGGTGCCGAGGCGGCCAGACGCGGCGACCTGCTGCACGGCGGTGAAGAAGGCGGTGGTGCGCAGGACGTGGCAGACGGTGACGGTACCGGTCGAGGCGGTCTCGGCGGTCAGGAGCAGGTCAAGTTCGTGGGGGTGCAGGCAGATGGGTTTTTCCAGCAGCACGTCGTACCCGAGGGCGAGGGCCTGCAGGCAGGGGCGCACGTGGTCATGGTCGGGCGTGGCGATCACGACGGCGTCGGCCACGCGGCCCTGTGCGAGGAAGGCGTCCCAGTACGTGAACTGCGCCTGCGGGGGGATGTCGTGGCGCGCGGCGACCTCCGCGAGGCGGGCGGGGCGCGGCTCGACGACATGCGTGATCACCGCCCCCTGCGCGGACAGGTGCCGGGCGTACACGTCCGCGCCCCGGTTGCCGCAGCCGATGATCGCCACGCGCACGGGCTTCATGCGCGGCGTACGCCCCAGCCGGTGCCGGTCGGGCGGGTCAGGTGCCCGGCCTGCCATTCCAGTCCGGTGAACGGATCGTCGGCCAGCAGGAGCGCGCCGTCCAGGTCGGCCCAGTCGCACGCTCCGGCGAGGTGCGCGGCGGCGGCGATGCCGAGGCTGCTCTCGATCATGCAGCCCATCATGACCTGCAGGCCGTGCGCGCGCGCCAGCCTCATGGCCGCGAGGGCCTGGAGGGGACCGCCCAGCTTCGCGAGTTTCAGGTTCACGCCGTCGAAGGCGCAGGCCAGCGCGATCACGTCCGAGACGTGGTGCAGGCTCTCGTCCGCGACGATGGGCACGGTGGACACGGCCCGCAGCGCCGCGTGCCCGTCAAGGTCGCCGGCCGCCAGGGGTTGCTCGACGAATTCCACGCGGGCGGCGTCCAGCACGCCCAGCATCCGGCGGGCCTGCGTGCGCGTCCAGGCGGCGTTCGCGTCCACGCGCAGCGCGGCGTGCGGCGCTTCCTCGCGCAGCGCCTCGAGGATCGCCTCGTCGCGGTCCGTGCCGAGCTTGACCTTCAGGACACCGTGCCCACGCGCGACCGCGTCCCGCGCCTGGGTGCGCATGGCGGCGGTATCCGCGATGCTGACCGTGTAACTGCTCTCGGGCAGCGGCGCGGGGCTCAGGCCCAGCAACCGCCAGACCGGGACGCCCGCCGCCTGCGCGCACCACTCGACGGCCGCCATCTCCAGCGCGCACTTCACGCTGGGATGGTCGTGAGGCATCCGGGCCGAAAGGCGGGCGTGCAGGCCGTCCCAGTCCCAGGGGTCGCTCAGGGCGTCCGCCAGGAGCGGCAGGACCGCCTCGACGGTGCCGCGTGTCTCGCCGTAGAAGGCGTTCGGGGCGGCCTCGCCCTGCCCGGTCAGGCCCGCGTGCGTCAGGGTGACGAAGGTGCGCGGGTACGTGCTGTGCGTCCAGCGGGCAATCCCGAACGGTTGCGCCGTGTGCAGGTCCAGCGTCTCCCAGCTCAGTGCGGGGGAGGTCGCGGCGGTCACTGCGTCCACCGCCCGAACCCGCTCAGGTCCGCCTGGAGCCGCGCGCCGTACTCGCCCTCGCCGAGCGTCTCGACACTCACGCGCATGTGCGTGGCGTTCGCGTGGACCAGGGTACGGTCGTCCAGCATGACACCCACGTGACCGGGGAAGAACACCAGATCACCGCGCCGCGCCGTCTGCACGGGCATCAGGGCCGCCTGCTGCTGGTCCGCGTCACGCGGCAACGCCCGCCCAAACGCGCCGTACACGAGCTGCGTCAGGCCCGAGCAGTCCAGCCCCCACGCGCTGCGACCACCCCACAGGTACGGCGTCTCCACGAACCGCAGCGCCAGTTCCGCCATGTCCACGTCCAGCCGGGCGGTCAGGGCCACCTCCTGCACCCAGGCGTCCGCACCGTCCGGCAGGATGACCGGCACCCAGCGGCGGTGCTGCTCCTCGACGACCTCCCCGAACGCCCGTGTTAGACGCGCACCCAGCGCCAGTTCCGTCAGGACCGGGCGGCTGATGCGCGGCCCCGCGAAGGCATGTGCCCGCAGCGCCGTGACCGTCACCTCGCCGTTCCCGGACGGCCCGCGCGGCAGCAACCCGTCCGCCCGCGCCCAGCCCAGGTAGCCGTCATGCACGGTCCGCACGCGCGCCCAGCCGGTCCCGTCCTCCCACAGCAACTCCAGCGGCTCACCCGGCAGGGCCTCGCTGACCTGCGCCGAATCGGCGTCTGGGGCCGCGCGCAGGCTCAGGCGCGAGCGGCCCGTCACGGCCGCCATCGGCTGCACGAACCGCCACCCGGCCCCCTCCAGCTGGCCCCGCAGGGCCTCCTCGGCCATGCGCATGGCCGGATCGAACGCGTGCACACGCGCATCCAGAACGACATCAGTGGGACTCACGCCCCACAGCCTACGGCCCCAACAGGCGCAACGGGGCGCAGGTGGTGCAGGCCAGTGCCCCCTGAACGTCGTTCAGTTCGTCACGAGGTGCCCGGGCAGGTGATCATGCCGGTTCAGGAACAGCAGCCGGGTGCTGCGCGGCCCGAGTTCCAGCTCGCAGGTGGCGGTGTTATCCAGCACCAGTTTGGCAGGCAGTCGGCTCAGAGGACTGCCCAGTAGCGCGGCCAGCAGGAACTGCGCGAAGTTCTGGTGCGTGACTAGGCCCACGCGATCCGTCACGGCGTGGCGGGCCCGCAGGTCGTTCAGGACCGTCCGGGCGCGGTCTGCGTAGACCTGCGCGTCGTTCTCCTCGAAGCCGCCGTCCCAGGCAGCCCGGCCGTCCAGATGGGCGGGCCAGCGCAGCTCAGGGCAGATCCGTTGCAGCGTCTGCCGGGTCTGCCCGGCGGTGGGCGTGCGCGGGCCGGTCATCTGACCCAGGTACAACCCGCCGATCTCGTGCAGCGTGTCCGCTCCCTGAACAGGCAACGAGAGGGCCGTCGCCAGCGGGGCCACCGTCTGGACGGCGCGCGTGGTGAGGCTGCTGTACAGGTGCGTCAGCGACCCGAGGTGCGGAATGCGGTTGGCGGCCTCGCCGAGCAACCGCGCCTGCTCGAAGCCCAGGTCGCTCAGGGGCGGGTCCGGATGCCGCCCCTCCTTACCGCCCGTCTGTGCGTACAGCCGGTTGTTGAGGGACTGGGCGTGACGGATCAGCACGAGATGCACGCGGCCGAGTGTAGAGCAGGGGCGTCCGTATCGGAGTCCGTATTACAGGTGGGTGGTGAGCCAGCGTGCCCAGTTCCCGGCGGCCACCCCAGCGCGGGCGTGCGCGGGCAGTTCGTCCAGCAGGCGGGGCACGTGAGCGTAGCGGTCGATACCGGCGGGGGTCTTCTCGGCGCCGAAGCCTCCGTCCAGGTCGGTCCCGAGGGCCACGCGGTCCCAGCCGATCAGGTCGGCGTAGTGGCGGGCGTGGTCGGCCAGCGCGGCCAGGGGCACGCGGTCCAGGCTGCCTTCCGGGAGCGGGCGGATGAAGCGGTTCAGGAGGACCAGTCCGATCACGCCGTCCGCTGCGGCGATGGCGCGGGCCATGTCGTCGGTCAGGTGGCGGTTGCCGGGCACCAGGGCGCGGCTGTTGGCGTGCGTGGCGATCAGGCGTGGCCCGATCTGCGCGGCGTCCCAGAAGGCGTGATCGTCGAGGTGCGAGGCGTCCAGCGTGACGTTCAGGTCCCGCATGGCAGTCACGAGGTCCATCCCGGCGGGCGTGAGCGGTCCGGGGGCGTCGGTGCCGCCGGCGTGACGGGTGCGGCCCCAGGCAGGCCCGATGACGCGCACGCCCCGCTCGACCCAGAAGGGCAGGTCGGCGGCGTCCCGGATGGGGTCGGCGCCTTCCATCAGCAGGACCACGCCGAGCGGGGCGTCCAGCGTATTCAGGTGTGCTGTCACCGCGGTGGCCGAGGTGAGGAGGGTCAGGTGCCCGGCGTCCTGCAGGCGGTGGTAGGCGTCCAGTTGCGCCAGGGCCTGCGCGCGTGCTCCGGCGTGGTCGGTGTAGCCGCCGGGCGTGTCGGCGCTGCGTGGCAGGGCGAACAGCGTGCCGAAGCACACGCGGACCTGCGCGTCCCTCAGTTCCGGGAGGGTCACGGTCGCTGTCTGCCCCGGCACGGGGTCAGCGGCGCGCAGGGCGTCCAGCGGGAGGGTCAGGTCCCGGCCGTCCAGCAGGTTCATGGCGAGATCCAGGTGCCCGTCGATCAGGTGGGTGCCGGGCAGGTGCGTGTCGGTCATCGGGCGGCGGCGGTGGGGGAGGCGACGCCGATGCGGTCCACCAGCCCGGCCACCTCGCCGAGGCTGTGCAGGGCGTCCGGCGTTTCGCCTTTCAGGTCGATCAGGGCGGCGTGCAGGCCCAGGGCGCGGGCGGCGTCCACATTCTCCGCCTTGTCGTCGATGAACAGCACCTCGGGGGCGTCCAGGCCCAGGGCGTGCAGGGCGTGCCGGTACGCGCCGGGGTCGGGTTTGTGAATGCCGACCGCGCAGGTGGCGACGGCCACGTCGATCAGGTCGCCCAGTCCCAGGAAGGCCAGGGTGCGATCGATGCTGGGCAGCGTGTTGCTCAGGACGCCCAGGCGCAGGCCACGGGCGCGCAGGCCTTCCAGGACGGTGCGGGCGTCCGGGACGGGCTTCATGAACGCCTCGTACGGGTAACGCGCCGAGAGTTGCGCCGCCTGCGTGGGCGTGAGGTTCAGCCGCCCGGCCAGTTCAAGGCTGTACTCGTCCCAGAAGGCGTCTTCCTGCGCCTGGGTGCGCAGGTGCCACCATGAGAACGCGCGCTCCTGCCACTGCGCCTGCATGCCCGCCCCGACCTCGCGCGGGTCGAGGCCGAAGGTCTGCGCGGCCCACAGGGCGGCCTCGCGGTACACGCCGGGGTCGGTGTAGGCGATGGTGTCGTCGCGGTCGAACAGCACGGCGCGCAGGGGGGGCTGACTGGTCATGCCGGACATGCTAGTCGCTGCCCGCTGGCAGAACGTGACGGCCTGCGGCGCGGGCGCGCGGGCGCGGCCTTGCTGCCGGGCCGGCAGAAGCTGAACAGAAATCAATGCTCGGGGAGATTCCACGCAATATCGCTGCGAATATCCAGATTTTCAGCAATAATTCACCTGTATAACATTCCTGAGGGAAGATGGGCGCAACAGGATTGCTAAATGGACGCCGCCGCGCTAGGCTGGCCACATGTTCGAGGACCCCTACACCGAGCACGTCCTGCTGACGCCCGGCCCCACCCCCATCCACCCCCGCGCCCAGCAGGCCCTCATGCGACCCATGCTCGGCCACATGGACCCCGAAATCTTCGCGCTGAACACCGAAATCCAGGCGGACCTGCGCGCCATGTACGGCACGACCGACACCACCTTCACCGCCCTGCTCGCCGGGACCGGCAGCCTCGGCATGGAGGCCGGCTTCGCCAACCTCGTCGAGAGCGGCGACGAGGTCCTGGTCTGCGCCAACGGCTCGTTCGGACGGCGCATGGCCGACATGGCCGCCCGCTACGGCGCGAACGTCCGCCTCGTCACCGCCCCCCTCGGCGAGGCCATCAACCCCGACGACGTGGCCGCGCAGATGAACGGCGTGCAGATGGTCGCCGTCGTGCACGGCGAGACCAGCACCGGCGTCCTGAACCCCGTCCCGCAGATCGCGCAGATCGCCCGGCAGCACGGCGCCCTCCTGACCGTGGACGCCGTCACGACCGCCGGCATGGAACCCTTCCACATGGCCGAGTGGGGCGTGGACTACGCCTACACCGGCGCGCAGAAGTGCCTCAGCGCCCCCCCCGGACTGGCACCCGTCGCCATCAGCGACCGCGCCATGGCCCGCTACCACGCCCGCCGCACGCCCACCCCGCTGTGGTACTGCGATTTCGAGGGCCTGCGCGACTACTGGGAACGCCACACCTACCACCACACCGTCCCCGTCAACCTGCACTACGCCCTGCACGCCGCCCTGCGCGCCGCGCTCGACGAGGGCATGCTGAACCGCAAGGCCCGCGTGCAGCACGTCGGGCAGGCCATCCAGACGGCGCTGGCCCCGCTGGGCTTCACGCCCTACGTGCAGCGCCCCGAAGACCGTCTGCCCACCGTCCTCGCGCTGCGCCTCCCGGACGGTTTCGACGACGCGGGCGTCCGCCGCGCCCTGCGGGAACGGCAGATCAGCGTCACGGGCGGCCTGGGCGCCACCGCCGGCCTGATCTGGCGACTGGGCCTGATGGGCGAAACGGCCCGCCCCGCCCCGTACCGCGCCCTGATGGACGCCCTGGAAGACCTGCTGGGCGTGCAGGGCCTCACCGAACGCTTCAACGAGGCGCTGGAACCCGTTCCCGCCTGAGCGCACGCACCACACCGACCACCGAGAAGGCGGGGAACCCCATACGAGGTTCCCCGCCTTCCGTCCATCCGGACGCCCGCTTCAGCCCATGCGGCCGGTGCGGATCACGTCCGCGATCACGGGCGGCAGGTTCCACGCCATGATGTCGAACGCACTCGACGCGAAATCGTACGTGACCTTGTGCAGCGACACCTTCGGCTTACGGCCCACGCAATCCACGATCGCCACGTCCGCACCCGGCTCGTGATTCAGGGTCAGGCCCACACTGCCGGGATCCACGAACGTCGTCTCGCCGATCACCCGCACGAACGGCACGTGCGACCCGCCCACCACGACCACCCGAGCGCCCAGCGTCTCGGCCAGCGCCTCCAGCTCCCGCTCCTGCGCCATCAGGTCCAGACGCGCCTCCGGATCGTGCGGACTGCCGTGAAAGTACCGGACCCGCCCGATCGGCGTGGTGATCCGCCCGCCCGGCGGCAGGCGACGCAGGAAATCCACCTGCTCGGGCGCCAGCATCTTCTTCGTCCAGCCCAGCACCTGATCCGCCACGCCCTTGCGGTCCGCGCGGTCCCCCAGTTCCATCGCCACGCGCATGTCACTGGACCCCAGGCCCGTCACCCACCCCTCGCGTTTCACGAAGTCGATGACCGGACCCGGACTCGCGCCGTACCCGACGAGGTCGCCCACCACAATCACCTGATTGACGATATGTTCCGACAGAAAACGCTTGACCGCAGTCAAGGCGTGAATGTTCCCATGAAGATCGCTGATGAAGGCCAGTCGCAAGGTCCTTCCATCCTAGAGCAAAACGCCGCGCCCTGCCCGACATCCTTGCCCCCAACCCCCCTATCATGGGCCGGATGCCCGCACCTGCCCTCGCCGCCCTGCTCGGACTGACGCTCGCCGCGTGCGGCCTGCCGCTCCCGTGGAGTTTCCTGACCGCCCTGCCCCTGGCCGCCCTGCTCGGGTACGCCGCCGCCGCACCCACCCGCCGGGGCGTCACAACCCGCCTGTTCTGGGCGGGGTTCGGGTACTTCGCGCTGCACCTGTGGTGGCTGGGTGCCTTCCTGCACCAGCTCCTCGGAGCGGCGCCGCTGGTGGTCGTGCTGTTCGCGCTGGAAGCCGCGTTCCTGGCCGTCATGGCCGCCGTCGCCGTGACGCTGACCCGCACGCCCACCGGCCGCGTCTGGGCACTCGCGGGCGGGTGGGTCATCCTGGAATGGTTGCGTTTCCTGGGGCCGCTCGCGTTCCCGTGGCCCACCCTGGGGTACACGCTGCTGCCCACGCCCGCCATCCAGATCGCCGACCTGGGCGGGGTGTTGCTCGGCAGCGTGCTGGTCGCGTTCACCGCCGCCAGTCTCGCTCACGCCTGGACCGGACGCCAGCAGCAGGGGAGACGCCCCCTCATCCCCACCGTCCTGGCCGCCCTCGCCTGGGCCGCCGCGCTCGGCTACGGCGCCACCCGCACGCCCGGCGACGGTCCCGAACAACCCATGCGCGTCCTGCGCACCACCTTCGACGCGTTCGGCCGCGCCAGCGGAGGCCTGACCGCGCAGGAACAGTTCAGCGTCCAGACCGCCGCCAGCCTGAACCGCCCACCCGGCAGCGTCATCGTCTGGAGCGAAGGCGCCATCAGCTCACCCGGCACGCGACCCGCACCCGGTCAGACCATCCCCGCGTTCCCCGGCCCTGGCATCAGCGGCATCGGCGGAGACGAGCCCCTCACCCCGCCCGGCCCTGACCCCATCCGGCAACCTGCCACGTACCGGCAATTCAACACGGTCGCCAGCCTCGACGCGGGCGGCACCATCCAGAGCCTGAGTGCTAAGGCCCGCCTCGTCCCGTTCGGCGAGGAATTCCCGTTCCGGCCCATCCTCGGTCCCGTTTACCGCGTCATCGAAACCTCGCTGGGCTTCACGCTGGCCAGCATGACCCCCAACCCCAACCCCACACCACTCACGCTGAACGGCGTGCTGTACGGCGCGTACATCTGCTACGACAGCGTGTTCCCCTGGGTCGCCCGTGTCCTCGCCAACGGGGGCGCGCAGGTGCTGGTGAACCCCAGCAACGACGGCTGGTACCAGGGCTGGGGCGTCCAGCAACACTTCAATATGGGCCGCGTCCGGGCCATCGAAACGCGCCGCTGGGTCGTCCGCAGCGTCAACAATGGCGTTGCCGGAACCGTGAACGACCTCGGGCAACCCGTGCAGACCGTGGCCAGCGGCCAGGAAATCCAGGCACTCGACGTTCGCCCGAAACTCCTGAACGGCACGACCACCTACATGCGCCTCGGCGACTGGCCCGCGCTGATGCTGGCGCTGCTGATGGTCGCCTACGGCGTCCGGCAGGACCGCCGCCGGAGCAGCCGCCCGAGTTGAAAAACCGGTCGGAGTGGCCGCAACTGCGACTTCGACCCTCAGGCCAGCATCCGTTGATAATGCATGTTATCATCGGCGCACATGACCCAGAGCATCCAGGCGTACACCGGCGACCGCCTCGCGCAGGCCCGCGCCCTCGCCGGCCTCACCGACGAGGCCCTGCGCGTCCGGGCCATTACCGCCGCGCGTGACAAGGCCTTCGAGGACCTGTGGGCGCTCACGCTCGCGTACCTCAGCAGCGATACCAGCGCCGGTGTGAAGCTCAGTCCGCACACCCTGCGCGCCTACCGCAAGGGCGTGGAGGTTCTGGTCGAGCACGCGGACGCGAACGCCTGGAATCTGCTGCATCCGGGGCGGCGCGAACCGTCTCTGTTCGTGGCGTCCCTGACCGCGTCGGGCCTGAAGCCGGCGACGGTGCAGGCGCGGGTGGCGGCGGCGGGCGCGCTGTACCGGGCGTTGCGCTGGGCGGGCGCGACGGACGCCGATCCGTTCGCGGACGTGAAGCGCCCGAAGGACCGGACGAAGGGCGTGGTGAAGAACCCGCCGTACCGGGCGGATTTCGTGCAGGCGATGCTGGCGGAGGCGGACGTGCAGGAGCAGGTGCTGCTGCTGCTGCTGACACACGCGGGGCTGCGGATCGCGGAGGCGCTGGCGGTCGAGTGGGAGCACGTGGACCTGGGGCGGCGGCGGCTGCTGGTGGCGCACGGCAAGGGCGACAAGGCGCGGATTGTGCCGCTCAGCGCGCGGCTGCGCGAGGCATTGGGGGCGTTGCAGGCCGGGCGGGTGGCCGCGCCGGGGTCGGGGGGCCGGGTGCTGTCGTTCCGGGCGTACTCGACGGCGTACGAGCGGTTGCAGCGGCTGGCGCAGCGTTGCGGGATGGTGCAGGAGTTCCGGGGGTTCCATGCGGGTCGCAAGTACGCGGGGACGCAGCTGTACGCGGCGGTCAAGGATTTCACGCGGGTGGCGGGGTTCCTGGGGCATGAGCAGGTGGACACGACCCGGCGGTACGTGGAGTTGCCGGAGGATGATCTGGATGATGTGGTTGAGGGATTCCGCTAGGGCATTCCAGGGCAGGGGTTTACCCTCGGCGCGCGTTGCTGGCCCCTTCCTGGCCTTCCTGTGAGCCTGTGTGATTTTGTGCGTGCTGGACGCTGTTTTTCTGACTGCAATAAATGACCGCCAGGGCAGGTGCGCTGGCGGTCGCGGAGGGGCGGTGGGTTCAGGTTTCGACGTCGTCTTTTTTCGCGGCGGTCAGGAAACGCACGGCTCCCGGCAGGATGCGCGCCTCGAAGGGCGTCGTCTCGACGTGCAGTTCGCCGTCGTACTGGAGTGGGAACGGATCGACGGCGTCGACGGTGACGCGCCGCGCTTCCAGCGTCTCGAGGTTGCCGCTGAACATCGGGTCGCCCAGGTTCAACTTGGCGCGGACCGAGTCGATCAGGTTCGGGAGGAAGCGCACCAGGTTCCCGGCTTTCATCAGGATCACCGTGAACCGGCCGTCGCTGGGGCTGATGTCGCTGGTGATGGGCAGGCGGTAGTTGGCCATGCCGAAGTTGGCGATCATCACGCCGATGCCCTCGAATTCGCGTTTCTCGCCGTCGATGGTCAGGTGGAAGGTGGTTTTCTTCGGGTTGATCTGTTTCATGGCGCTCATGACGTACGCCATCGCGCCGAAGCGGCCCTTGAGTTCCTCGCTGTCCTTGATCATGGTGGCGTCCGCGCCGGCGCCGGCCAGCATGCAGAAGCCGCTGGTTTCGCCTTTCACCTCGACCTCGCCCATGTCCAGGCGCAGGCTGTGGGCTCCTTCCATGATCTGCAGCAGTCCGGCGGCGTCGGTGGGCAGGTCTAGGTTCTGCGCGATCAGGTTGGCGGTGCCCGCCGGGAAGGCCAGCATGGGCACGTTGCGGTAGCGGGTGGCGTAGGCGAGGCTGCTGACAGTGCCGTCACCGCCGGCCCCGACGAGGTATGTGAAGGACTCGATGTCACCGACGTAATCGGCCATGGGGGTGTCTTTCTGCAGTTCGCGTTCCGTCACCTCGGCCCCCGCGCCGCGCAGCAGCTGGATGAACTCGGGCAGTTCGCTGTCGCCGCTGCCGCTCTTGGGGTTGAAGATCACCAGAATGCGTTTGCCGCGCAGGCTGGAGGGAACTTGCGGGTCGGCGGTGGGGGTGCGTGGGTCGGCGGTCATCAAATGCATTAGACTGCCCTCACGGAGGCTTTGGCTATGCGTCGTTTCTTGGTTGCTTCTTTACTGTTTTCAGGGGTCCTGGCGTCCTGCGCGCCTGCCCAGCAGGGTTCCGAGCGGATGGTGACGGTCACCCCCGTGTTGATCAAGGTGTCGGAGTCGGCCGCGCGCGGCGGGACCGTCACCATTCAGGGCCGTTACCTGGGTGGACCGTCGACGGGCCGGGTCCGTCTGGGCGCCGATGAACGCGGTCAGGGCGGCTTCCTGTTCCCGGCGTCGGCCGTGAAGTCCTGGACGGACAGCGAGATCGTGCTGACCATCCCGGCCGACGCGCCGGTTGGGGGTAGCTGGCTGTTCGTGGAGGTCGCGGGACGTCAGTCCACCGGCCTGCAGTACAGCGTCCGTCAGTAACGGCGGGTCCGGTTGGTGGGGGCGGTCCGTTCCGGCGGGCCGCCCTCTCCCCTGTTCCCGCTCCGGCCAGCTGGGGTGTACTGTCCTGACGGGCGATTTTCGCCGTGGGGCGCGGCGGGGGCGGTCGGGGGGAATGCTGTAAACTCCTTTGGTTATGGCGATTAAGCGCCCCAAGGGCACAGAAGACCACCTGCCGGCCGGCAGTCCGAAACTCACGCTGGACGTTTCGGCGCAGGCGCACGGCTGGGTGGTGGAGACCGCGCGGCGCGTGCTGGAACGCGCGGGCGCGCAGCGGATCGACACGCCGCTGTTCGAGGAGGCGGACCTCGTCAAGCGGGGCGTGGGCGGCAGTACCGACATCGTGCGCAAGGAGATGTTCACGGTGTATTACTTCGGGGATCATGGCGGGTACATTCTGCGGCCCGAGGGCACCGCCAGCATCGTGCGGGCGTTCCTGCAGAACGGCCTCAAGCAGCTGCCGTCCCCGCTGAAACTGTGGACGCACGGCCCGATGTTCCGCGCCGAGCGGCAGCAGCGCGGGCGGCTGCGGCAGTTCCATCAGGTGGATTACGAGGTGCTGGGCGGCTCGGACGCCCTGGTGGACGCCGAGGCGATCGCGCTGATGGTGGGCGTGGTCCGCGAACTGGGCCTGACGGGTGTGCGTGTGAAACTGGGCAGCATCGGTGACCCCGAGGACCGCGAGGCGTACAACACGTACCTGCGCGACCTCTTCACACCGCACCTGGAGCGCCTGAGCGACGATTCCCGCGACCGCCTGACCCGCAACCCCATGCGGATCCTGGACAGCAAGAGCGAGGACGACCAGACCCTGATTGCCGAGCTGAACGTGAAACCCATGCTGGACTTCCTGGGCGAGGACGCCCGCGCGAACTTCGACGCGGTGCAGGGCTACCTGCGGGACTGGGGCGTGGAGTTCGACGTGGACCCCAGCATCGTGCGCGGCCTGGACTACTACCGCCGCACCGCCTGGGAGTTGCACCACGAGGGCGTCGGCGCGAAATCCGCGCTGGGCGGCGGGGGCCGCTACGACGGACTGGCCGAGCAGATCGGCGCTCAGGCCGTGCCGGGCATCGGCTGGGCGTTCGGCGTGGAGCGGCTGCTGATCGCACTGGAAGCCGAGGGACGCGCCCTGCCCGCACAGGCGGGACCGGTCGTGTACATCGCGGCGCTCGAGGACAGCCTGGTGCCCGCGGCGGCGGCCGCCGCTCTGGCCGCGCGGGAAACGGTGCGGGCCGAGTTCGCGTACCGCGCCCTGAAACCCGGGAACGCCTTCCGGGACGCCGAGCGGCGCGGCGCGCTGTTCGCGGGTCTGATCGGGTCCGACGAGGCCGCCGCCCGGTCCGTGCAACTGAAGAACCTCCGCAGCGCCGAGCAGTTCACGGTCCTGCTGTCCGACCTGCCCGCCTTCCTGCACGAGCAGGAGCGGGCGCACCTGACCCCTCTGGAGAACGCATGAAACGCACCGCCCTGATCGGCCACCTGAACGACACGCACGCCCACCAGACCGTCACGCTGCAGGGCTGGGTGAACCGCCGCCGCGACCTGGGCGGCCTGATCTTCCTGGAACTGCGGGACCGCAGCGGACTCGTGCAGGTGCAGGTCGAACCTGACTCCCCCGCCTTCGCGGAAGCCGACCGTCTGCGCGCCGAGTACGTCGCGGAGATCGAGGGCACCTACCAGCCCCGCCCGGAAGGGCAGCGCAAGGGTGGCGCGGCCGACTTCGAGGTCATCGCCACCCGCGTGCGCGTGCTGAACACCGCCAAGACCCCGCCCTTCGAACTGGACAAGGGGGACAGCGTCGCCGAGGACATCCGGATGCGTTACCGCTACCTGGACCTGCGCCGCCCCGAGATGCAGCGCAACCTGATGCTCCGCAGCCGCGCCGTCGCGGCCGTCACCGCGTACCTGGACCGCGAGGGGTTCGTGCAGGTCGAGACGCCCATGCTCACCAAGTCCACCCCGGAGGGCGCGCGCGACTTCCTGGTGCCCAGCCGCCAGAATCCCGGCGAGTTCTACGCGCTGCCGCAGAGCCCGCAGCTGTTCAAGCAGATGCTGATGATCGCCGGGTACGACCGTTACTACCAGCTGGCCCGCTGCTTCCGCGACGAGGACCTGCGCGCCGACCGCCAGCCGGACTTCACGCAGCTCGACATGGAAATGAGCTTCGTCGAGCAGGACGACGTCCTCGCCATTCAGGAGGGCCTGATGGCCCACGTGTTCCGCGAGACGCTGGGCGTCGAACTGCCCGTGCCGTTCCCGCGCCTGCCGTACTTCGACGCCATGAACGACTACGGCAGCGACAAACCCGACCTGCGCTTCGACCATAGGTTCGTGGATGTCACCGACCTGTTCCAGGGCGGCGAGTTCAAGGCCTTCGCAGACGCCCAGACGGTCAAGGTCATCGCCGCGCCGGAACTGACCCGCAAGCAGATCGACGAACTCGAACGGATCGCGAAGCAGAACGGCGCGCGCGGCCTCGCGTGGCTCAAACGCGACGGTGACGGCTTCACGGGCGGCGTCAGCAAGTTCGTGACCGCGCAGGCGCCCGAACTGCTGTCCCGCACCGGCGTCGGCCAGGGCGGCACGCTGCTGTTCGCGGCCGGCGACTGGAAGAAAGCCGTAACGGCCCTGGGTGCTGTGCGCCTCGCCCTGCGCGACCTGTTCGACCTGGCCGCCGGCGGCCCGCAGTTCCACATCTCGTGGGTCACGGACTTCCCGCAACTGGAATTCGACGAGGACAGCGGCACCTGGACGTACATGCACCACCCCTTCACCGCGCCCCACCCGGACGACCTGGCCCTCTTCGGCACGGACCGTCAGGGCGAGATCCGCGCGCAGGCCTACGACCTCGTCCTGAACGGCTTCGAGATCGGCGGCGGCAGCGTCCGTATCCACGATCCGGCCGTGCAGGCCAAGATGTTCGCCGCGATCGGCTTCACCGAGGAGCAGGCCCGCGACAAGTTCGGCTTCTTCCTCGACGCCCTCGAGTACGGCACGCCCCCGCACGGCGGCATCGCGTGGGGCTTCGACCGTCTGATCATGGTCATGAGCGGCGCGAGCAGCATCCGCGAGGTCATCGCCTTCCCGAAAAACAACCGCGGCGTGGACCTGATGGCCCAGGCCCCCTCCCCCATCGACGCGGCGCAACTGGCCGAGGTGGGCCTGGAAGTCGCGCTGCCCTCCGTTGAAGCTCCGGCCGCCGGGTAAGCGCTCAGGTCATACGGACTCCGATTGACGGGGCTGCAAAGACCCTTCAATCCGAGCGGATGCGCGTGGGAGTAGGGCGGGTTCCGGACGTGGAGCTGGCAATCCGGTGAAGTTCCGGATTGTCAGCGAAACAAACGGAACCCGTATCAGGGGGAGGCGGGGCGTGACACTGTACGCACCACCTCCCCCTGGATAAGGGGAAACACGGAGGGATCGGTCAGCAAGTGAAACTATTCACGATTAATTTAATTCGTGAAAACGATAGCCCCCTGCCTGTGAGTGGACTCACAGCCCCTGTTCCCGCAGGAACTCCAGCGTAAAGCCCGCCACGGCCCTGGGGTGCGTGTCCGTCAGCGCGTGCGGCGCGCCCGGAATCTGGCAGACCACCGCGTCCGGCAGGTCCTGCTGAATCCGGCGCACCGTCCACGACCGGATTACCGGGTCTGAACGACCGTCCAGCAGCAGTGTCGGCACCCGCACCCGCCCCAGCAGCGGGCCGGTCATGTGGACCTCCTGATCACGGGCCAGTCTCAGCATTCGCCGCGCTCCGCTGCGCGTGTAGGCACGCAGGCCCGGCCCCAGCAGGCCCGGCCGTTCGCGCGGCAGGTCCCGCATCAGCCGCAGCAGTTGCATCCGCACGCTGGGGTTCTCCGGAATGCCGGTGGGCGCACACGCGATCAGGCCCGACACCAGCGCCGGGTACCGCGCCGCCACGTCGATGACCACCTCTCCCCCCAGCGAATGCCCCAGTAACGGCACGGCTCCCAGGTCCATGACCTCCAGCCACGCCGCGAGGTGATCGGTCAGGTGCGAGATGCACACCGGGTAATCCGGGCGGCCCTCGCTGGCCCCGTGCCCCGGCGGGTCGTACACGAACACCCGGCGTTCCCGCGCCAGTTCCCGTGCCAGCCGCACGTACATCCAGGACGCGCAGCCCAGGCCCGGCACGATCACCAGCGGTCTTCCCTGCCCGCGCACCCAGGCGTGGGTGTTCAGGCCGTTCACCGGCACGATCAGCGCTTGTCCGTTACTCATGTCGGGACCCGGCCTGCGCGTCCGGCCGCTCGTTCATGAAGTCCAGCAGCAGGCCATTGAAGCGCTGCGGGGCGTCCACCATCACGATGTGTCCCGCCCGCTCGACCACCTCCAGGCGGGAACCCGCGATCGCGCCGTGCAGCAGTTCCCCGACCGTCAGCGGCACCAGCACGTCCCGTTCTCCCCAGATGATCAGCGTGCGCGCCCGGATCAGCGGGAGGCTGTCCTGCACCGAGTCGTTCAGCAGGTCCACGGCGTTGCGCCACAGGTTGAGGGGGCCGGCGCGCACGGCGTCCGTCAGCACCCGCGTCAGGAACCGCTTGCGGCCGATCAGGGCCGCGCGGGGCAGGTGCAGCGCCGTCCGGTACGCCTGCGAACGCAGCAGGCCGCTGGCGCACACCAGCACCAGATTCCGCACGCGGTCCGGAGCGAGGGCCGCCACATGCATGCTGATGTGCCCGCCCATGGAATGCCCGACCAGCGTGACGTTCCGCAGGTCCTCGGCGTCCATCCAGGCAGCCACCAGCGCCGCCATGTCCCGCACACTCAGGGACCGCTGGCGTCGGGCGTGCCCGTACCCGCTGAGTTCCAGCGAGTACACCCGCGACTGCGCCCGCAGCGCGGGGAGGTTGTAGCGCCACCAGCCGCGCGAGCCGCTCAGACCGTGGATCAGGACGGTGGGCGGTCCCTTCCCGCTCGCCGTGACATGCAGGGAACGGCCGTCCTGCTTGAAGGTGCTTGAACTCACGAGGGCAGCATAGGCGAGTCAGGCTGGCCGGGTGTTGCGATGACCTTACGGTTCGTCAGTAGGGAGGTGTAAAGGCTGGGTGTAAGTGAAATCATTCACGATTCTTCCGAGTCGTGAATGATTTGTCTGATTGAACTCTTCTCTGGTGTTCTTCCCGTCGGCCTTTGTCGGCTCCGGCGCGACCGACAGAAACGGGCCGGAACGTCAGTCGCGTGACGTTCCGGCCCGTCCGGTGCCGTCGCTCAGGCGGTCACGGTCTTGCCCAGGTTGAAGGCGGCGTGCACGGCGCGGGTCGCCTCGTCCACATGCTCGGCCTCCACGGCCACGCTGACGTTCAGTTCGCTGCTGCCCTGCGAGATCATCAGGATGTTTACGTCGGCGGCGGCCAGGGCCGTGAACAGGCGGGCCGACACGCCCTTCTGCCCGCGCATGCCGCTGCCCACGATCGCCAGCACCGCCACGTGGTCCTGCTGCTCGACTTTCAGTTCCAGACTCACGCCGGCGCGCAGGGCGTTCAGGGTGCGTTCCGCGTCGGTGGTCTGCACGGCCAGCGACACGTTGCTCATGCTGGAACTCTGCGAGACCATCAGCAGCGTGACGTTCTCGCGGGCGATGGCGTCGAACACGCTGGCGATCACTTCCGGGATGCCCAGCACGCCCGCGCCGCTCACGTTGATGATGCTGACGTTGCGGATGGCGGTCACGGCCTTGACGGGGTGCCCGGCCTCGTCGCGCGGCTCGGCCTGCACCAGCGTCCCGGCGAAGTCCGGGTCGGCGGAGTTCTTCAGGCGCAGCGGAATGCCGCTGTCCTGGAGGGGCGTGACGGCCAGGGGGTGCAGGACCTTCGCGCCGAAGTATGCGAGTTCCATGACCTCGCCGTAGCTCAGGACGTCCACGTTGCGGGCGTCCGCGACGACGCGCGGGTCGGCGCTCATGACGCCGTCCACGTCCTTCCAGCCCCAGACTTCCGTGGCGCTCAGGGCCTTGCCGATGATGGTGGCGCTGAAGTCCGTGCCGCCGCGCCCGAGGGTCGTGATGGCTCCCTTCTCGGTCTCGCCCATGAAGCCGGCCACGACCGGCGTGACCCCGGCGCTCAGCAGGCCGCTGAGGCGGTCCTTGATGCGCTCGTACGTGCCGGGCAGCGGGCGCGCGTTCCCGAAGTGCGTGTCGGTCACGATGCCCGCCTCGCCGCCGGACAGGTGATGGGCGCGCAGGCCGTCCTGTTCGAGGGCCAGTTTCATCAGGGGCGCGGAGAGGCGCTCGCCGAACGCGACGATCAGGTCGCGGCTGCGGGGCGTCAGTTCGCGCAGCAGGTACACGCCGTACACCGCCTGCCGGAGCGTCTCGTGCATCTCGCGGATCTCGCGGACGGTGTCGCTATCGGGGGCCGCGCCGAGTTCCTGCGCGGCCGTGAAGTGCCGGGTGCGCATGGCGGCGATCTCGTCGTTGGCGCTGGCGATGTCGCCGGACTGCGCGGCGTCCGCGAGTTTCAGGAGCTGGTTGGTGACGCCCGCCATGGCCGACACGACCACCACGACCTTCACGCCCTCGCGGATGCTGCGGGCGGCCAGGGACGCGCTGTGGCGGACGGCGCGGGCGTCCTGCATGTTCGTCCCGCCGTATTTCATGACCAGAAGCGACTCGTTCATGCCTGCAAGTATGCCGCGCCGCCGCGCAGGCCGCCCGCAGGCGTCTGAGCAGGGCGTGAACGTTCGGAGGACGCCGGGGGTGGCATTCACCAGTTCTTCACAGCGGTGGGACACACTACTTGTGTGAACAAGTACCTGCTTCCGCTCCCAGCACTCGTGCTCGCCACCACCCTGTCCGGAGCGGCGCAGGCTGCCACGTACCGCGCGGCAGACGGCACGGCCACCTTCAACTACCGGGTCACGGTGGTCCCCGTGACCGGCACCATGACGGGCGTCACGGCGAACGTCACGCTGGACCCGCAGGACCTCGCCGCGACGAAGGGCACCGTCACCGTGCCGGTCTCGACGCTGAAGACCGGGATCACGCTGCGCGACAACCACGCCAAGGGGGCCGGGGCGCTGGGCACGGCGCAGTTCCCGAACGCCACCTTCGAACTGACCTCCCTGACCGGCGGGAAGCTGACCGAGGGGCAGACCGTGGCGACCACCGCCACCGGCAAACTGACCGTCAAGGGCACCACGAAGACCATCACCGCGCCCATCAAGGCGACCCTGAGTGGCGGCAAGGTGAACGTGAGCACGCAGTTCAAGTTCAACCCGTACGACTTCAACGTGCGCTACCAGGGCGGCGCGGACAGTGTCACCGTCGACGTGACCTTCGTCCTGGCCGCCAACTGACCGGCGGCCAGCAGAACAGACGGGCGGGAAACGGGCGCTGGGACGGCCCTGCTCCCGCCCCTGTTTTTTTGAACCCGGTCCACCGAGCCGTTGGTGTGCAGAGGACACGAAGTCAGGTGTTGACAGGACGGGTTACACTGCGACATGCGAGGTGCCCCCCCCCACTGTGGGGGACGGCCCTCAAGACTGGAGGCACAGCATGAAAGTAGGGATTAACGGCTTCGGCCGCATCGGTCGTCTGGTGTTCCGTGTTCTGGAAGCTCGCGGCGTTGAAGTGGTCGCCATCAACGACCTCACCGACAACAAGACGCTCGCCACCCTCCTGAAGTACGACAGCACCGCCGGACGCTTCAACGGCACCGTCGAATTCGACGACAACAGCCTCACCGTGAACGGCAAGAAGATCCACGCACTCGCCGAACGCGACCCCGCCGCCATCAAGTGGGGCGAAATGGGCGTCGACATCGTCATCGAATCCACCGGCATCTTCACCACCCGTGAAGGCGCCGGCAAGCACATCGAAGGCGGCGCGAAGAAGGTCATCATCACCGCCCCCGCCAAGAACGAGGACATCAGCATCGTCCTGGGCGTCAACGAGCAGGACTACGATCCCGCCAAGCACCACATCATCAGCAACGCCAGCTGCACCACCAACAGCCTCGGCGCGCCCATGAAACTGCTCGACGAGGCCTTCGGCATCGAGAAGGCCATCATGACCACCGTGCACAGCTACACGAACGACCAGCGCGTTCTGGACCTGCCGCACAGCGACCTGCGCCGCGCCCGCGCCGCCGCCGTGAACATCATCCCCACCAGCACCGGCGCCGCCAAGGCCGTCTCGCAGGTGTACCCCGCCCTGAAAGGCAAGTTCGACGGCACCAGCCTGCGCGTGCCCACCCCGGTCGGCAGCATCAGCGACGTGGTCGTCATCCTGGGCCGCGAAGTCACGGTCGAGGAAGTCAACGACGTGTTCCGCAAGGCCGCTGAAGGCAGCCACAAGGGCATCATCAGCTACACCGAAGATCCCATCGTGCTGCAGGACATCGTCGGCGACCCGCACAGCGCGATCATCGACGGCGGCCTGACCATGGCCATGGGCAGCCTCGTGAAGTTCTTCAGCTGGTACGACAACGAGTGGGGCTACAGCAACCGCATCGCGGACCTGACCCAGCTCGTGCAAGACAAGGGCTGAACACCGCCCGGTGATGGTTGATGGTTGATGGTTTCCCGACTGTCGACCATCAACCATCACCTTTTGCCTGTCTTTTTCACCTGCCTTTGCCCCGGAGGAATCATGCAGAACCTGAAATCATTGAATGTGAGTGGACAGCGCGTGCTGGTGCGCGTGGATTACAACGTGCCGATCAGCGGCGGCGTGGTGCAGGACGACACGCGCGTCACGGCCAGCCTGCCGACCATCCGCGCGCTGCTGGAAGCCGGCGCCCGCAACGTGATCCTGATGAGCCACTTCGGCCGCCCGAAAAACGGCCCCGAAGAGAAGTACTCGCTGAAACCCGTCGCGCCCGTGCTGGAAGGCGTGCTGGGGCAGCCCGTGACGTTCATCGCGGGCACCGCCGACAGCGATGAGACCCTGGCCGCCGTGCAGGCCCTGCCGGAGGGCGCCGTGGCGCTGCTGGAGAACGTGCGGTTCAGCGCCGGCGAGGAGAAGAACGACGCGGACCTGAACGGCCGCCTCGCGCGCCTGGGTGACGCGTTCGTGCTGGACGCCTTCGGCAGCGCGCACCGCGCGCACTCGTCAGTGAGCGGCGTGGCGGGCCTGCTGCCGCACGCCGGCGGCCTGCTGCTGGAAGCCGAGGTGACGGCCCTCGGGAAACTGCTGAACAACCCCGAACACCCGTACGTGGTGATCATCGGCGGCGCGAAAGTCAGCGACAAGCTGCTGGTCATCGAGAACCTGCTGCCCACCGTGGACCGCATGCTGATCGGCGGCGGCATGGCCTACACCTTCGTCAAGGCGCAGGGCGGGAAGATCGGCAAGAGCATCCACGAGGACGACTTCCTGGACAAGGCCCGCGAACTGCTCGCGAAGTACGGCGAGAAGATCGTGCTGCCCACCGACACCCTGGTCGCCGACGCCTTCAGCGCCGAGGCTAACACCCGCGTGGTCCCCACCGCCGAGATTCCTGACGACTGGGAAGGCCTGGACATCGGCCCGGACAGCCGCGAGGCGTTCACCCAGGCGCTGGCGGGCGCGAAGACCGTGTTCTGGAACGGCCCGATGGGCGTGTTCGAGTTCGAGAAGTTCGCGGGCGGCACGAACGCCATCGCCCAGGCCGTCGCGGACCTCGGTGAAGGCACGTACAGCGTGATCGGCGGCGGCGACAGCGTCAGCGCCATCAACAAGAGCGGACAGGCGGACCGCGTGTCGCACATCAGCACGGGCGGCGGCGCCAGCCTGGAACTGCTCGAAGGCAAGGCGCTGCCCGGCGTGGAGGCCATGAAATGAAGAACCTGCTGGCACTCAACTGGAAGATGAACAAGACGCCCAGCGAAGCGCAGGCCTGGGCCAAGGAACTCGCGGCGGGCCTGACCCCCGGCGAGGCGCAACTGGCCGTCATGGCCCCCGCCATCATGCTGCCCGCCCTGGCCGCGAACCTCCCGGCCGGCGTGGCCTTCGGCGGGCAGGACGTGTCCGCGCACGAATCCGGCGCGTACACCGGCGAGATCAGCGCCGCGATGCTGGCCGACGTGGGCGCCCGCTACGCCGTCGTGGGCCACAGCGAACGCCGCGAGTACCACGGCGAGACGGACGCCACCGTCGCCGCGAAGGCCCGGCAGGCGCAGGCGAACGGCCTGACGCCCATCGTGTGCGTCGGCGAGGGCCTGGACGTGCGCGAGAAGGGCGAGCACGTGCCCTACACCCTGGCGCAACTGGAAGGCAGCCTCGAAGGCGTCGGCCCGGACGTGGTCATCGCATACGAACCCGTGTGGGCCATCGGCACCGGCAAGACCGCCACCGCCGACGACGCCGAGGAACTCGCCCTCGCCATCCGCGAGGCCCTCACCGTCCGCTACGGCAGCGACGCCGACCGCATCCAGGTGCTGTACGGCGGCAGCGTCAAACCCGACAACATCGCCAGCATCTGCGCCAAACCCAACGTGAACGGCGCGCTGGTCGGCGGCGCGAGCCTCAAGGTCGCCGACGTGATCGGCATGAACGACGCCCTGAAGTAAGGGGGGCAAGGCAGACAGGAGCAGCGGCCGGGAAACTGGCCGCTGCTCCTGTTGATGGCGGATGGCGGATGGCGGATGGTCAACAGCGTGTACGCGGCATCTGCGCCCGCGTCAACCCCGGCCTACGGCCCGCTTACAGCACGGTGAAGATCAGGACGGCGAAGGCGAAACCGATCACGCCGATCAGGGTTTCCATCACAGTCCAGGTCTTGAAGGTGGTGGGGATGTCGAGGTTCAGGAGGCGGCCCACCAGCCAGAAGCCGGAGTCGTTGACGTGCGACACGACGACGGAACCGGCAGCGGCAGCCACGACGACGGCAGCCACGTCGGTGCCCGCGTACCCGGCGGCGGCCACGGCAGGCTGGATGAGTCCGGCGGCGGTCAGCAGGGCGACGGTGGCGCTGCCCTGCGCGATGCGGAGGATGGCGGCGATCAGGAACGCGGCGGCGATGACGGGCACGCCCAGGTCGGCGAGACTGCCGGACACGGCGTCCCCGATGCCGCTGGCGCGCAGGACCGCGCCGAACATGCCGCCCGCCCCGGTGATCAGCACGACGGACGCGATGGGCCCCAGCGAGGAGTCGAGGAGTTTCTCGATGGTGACGGGGTCACGGCCCCGGCGGGCGCCGAGGACGACGGCGGCGACCAGGACGGAGATCAGCAGGGCGACGGGCGTGTTCCCGAACAGGCGGATCAGAACGACGGCCGGGTTGGCGGCGTCGATGCTGCCGGCGGTGGCGAGGGCGTTCAGGCCGGTGTTCCCGAAGATCAGGATCAGCGGCAGCAGCAGCATGGCGATGACAGTCCCGGCACGGGGCGGGTTGCTGGGAGCCTCGACGCTGAGGGGACCGCCGCTGAGGAGTTCCGGGACGGGGTTCGGGTAGCGTTTTCCGGCCCACAGGCCGAACAGGTACGCGGCGAGGTACCAGGTGGGCAGCGCGACGATCAGGCCCACGCCGATCAGGGTGCCCATGTCGGCCTTCAGCAGGTCGGCGGCGGCGACCGCGCCGGGGTGTGGCGGGACGAAGACGTGCATGACCGAGAACGCCCCGGCAGCGGGCAGGCCGAAGCGCAGGACCGGCTGGTTCAGGCGGCGGGCGACGGCGAACACGACGGGCAGCATGACGATCAGGCCGGCGTCGAAGAAGATCGGGAAGCCGAACAGCAGTGAGGCCACACCCAGCGCAAGCGGGGCGCGGTGCTCGCCGAAGCGGGTGACCAGCGTGTCCGCCAGGACTTTCGCGCCGCCGCTGGTTTCCACGAGGCGGCCCAGCATGGCGCCCAGACCGACGAGCAGGGCGACGCTGCCGAGGGTACTGCCGAAGCCGTCGGTCAGGACTTTCACGATCTCGCCGGTGGGCAGGCCGGTGGCGAAGGCGGTGATCAGGCTGATCAGGATCAGGGCAACGAAGGCGTGCAGGCGCAGCGCCATGATCAGGAACAGCAGGGCGGCCACGGCGGCGGCGGCAATGCCGAGCAGCGTGGGGGCGGACAGGGTCTGGACGAAGGTTTCCATGAGGCTCCGGGCGCGTTACAGGGCGCGCAGGTCGTGCGTGAGGGTCTGGAGGGCGAGGGCGGCGTGCCGGTACTTCCGGCCGAGGGTGGCGTACAGGGGGGCGTCGGCGTCGGGTTCGACCGCGTCGAAGGTCAGGGTGTGGGGGAGGTCCAGTCCGGCGCTGCGGGCGGCGATCAGGGCCGCGCCGAAGGCACTGCCCTCGAACAGGTCGGCGCCGTCGGGGACGAGGACGGGGGCGTTCAGGGCGTTCGCGAGGACGCGCAGCCACGCGCGGGAGCGGGTCAGGCCGCCGGTCACGCGGTACTCGCGAAGGGGTTGCGTGCCGCTGGCGAGCAGGTCGGACAGCCACGCGAGGTGCAGGGCGACGCCTTCCATGCCGGCGCGGGCGATGTCGTGCGGGCCGTGGTGCAGGCCCAGGCCCAGCAGGCTGCCGCTGACGTGCGGGTCCCACAGCGGGGCGCGTTCGCCGCTCAGGGCAGGCAGGAACAGCAGCTCGCGTGCGCCGGGCGTGGTGGCGTGCAGCAGGTCGTCGAGGTCCTGTGGGATGTTCAGGTGGTCGCGCAGCCAGTTCAGGACGATGCCTGCGTTGTTGCTGGGGCCGCCCACCAGGTAGCGTTCCTGGCCGCCGTGGTCGGCGCGGTAACTGAACAGGTGCGCGTGCGGGTCGGCGGCGGGGCGGGGCGTGAAGGTGCGGATGGCGCTGCTGGTCCCGACGGACAGGGCCGCCTGGTCGGGTCGGGTGATGCCGAGGCCCTCGGTGGCGGTCACGCCGTCGCTGGCGCCGATGGCCCAGTGGGCGGCGGCGAGGCGCGGGTAGCGGGCGCGGTAGGTGGGTTGCAGGGGCGGCAGGGGCGTCTCGATGGGGTGAATGCTGGGCAGTTGCGCGGCCGTGACGCCGGCCTGCGCGAGGGCCTGCGGGTCGTAGGTGCCGCCGCGTCCCAGGAGGCCGGTGGCGGAGGCGGTGCTCTGGTCGGTCCAGTACACGCCGAAGAAGCGGCGCAGCAGTTCTTCCTTCACGCCGCTGACGCGCTCCACGTCATGCAGTTGACCGGTGGCGTTCAGCGCGGCGAGTTTCACGGCGGGCGTCATGGGGTGCCAGGGCACGCCGGTCTGCGCGTGCAGGTGCGTGACCGGGTGGCCGCCGGTGCCCGCGCGCAGGTCCGCGAAGGTGAACACGTCGGACGGACCGCCGCTGCGAATCAGAGTCAGGGTGTGCATGGCGTTGCTGAATCCGGCGGCCTGCGGGGTCAGGTCGTGGCGGGTCAGGTACTCTTCCATGCCGCCAAGGGCGAGCGTGAAGGCCTGCATCAGGTCCGGGAGGCGCTGGGTGGCCTGTCCGGGCTGTTCGGCGTGCAGTGGGTACGGGAATTGCAGGCGGTGGCGTTCGGTGCGGCCGTGGAACAGCACGGCTTTCAGGGCGGTCGTGCCGAGATCGAAGGCGACCACCAGCGGCGGGGCCGATGGGGGGTGGGTGAGTTTTGGCATGGATCTCCGACGCGCTCTGTTAGCGCTAACAGGGTGGTGCAATTTAGATAACGAACGTTAGGCCTCGCCGCCCCGGAAGTCAAGCACGCAGACTTCAGTCCCGGACAGGCGTTGGGCATGAACCACGTCCAGGACGACATGTTCACCTGATGGGAACACGCCTGCCAGCAGCCAGGAGGACGGCACCTCTGTGCCGGACATCCCTGGAATCGGCACAGACCTCTGCCAGCCGGACGGAGTTCAGCTCAGGTCGTCTGGCGTGGGCGGAGTTCGCAGGGGAAGGTGACCAGTCCGGCCTTCAGGGTGGGGGCGTTCAGGCGGCGGGCGACCTCCGCGCCGATCTCCTCGCGGGGCGTGAAGACGGTGCTCAGGGCCGGGTGAACGTGCGCGGAGATGCTCATGTCGTTGTGCCCCAGGATCGCCACGCGGCCCGGCACGCTCAGGCCCTGGCGCAGGCACTCGAACAGCGCCCCGGCGGCCACGTCGTCGTTCGAGAAGTAGATGGCGTCCACGCCGGGCTCGCGGGTCAGCAGGCGGCGCAGCAGGGTCACGCCCACCTCGATCGAGGAGGGTTCCTCGACGTTCTCGGCGGCGCAGGGCACGCCGCAGCGTTCGGCCTCGGCGCGGAAGGCCTGCATGCGCCGGGCGTTGCGGGCGTCCCCGATGCCCAGGCAACTGGCGTACGCGAGGTGCCGGTACCCGCGTTCGATCAGGTGCCGGGCCGCCATCGTCCCGGCCTGCGCGTGGTCGTACCCGATCAGCAGGTCCGCCGGGTCCGGGTGGGCGTCCATGACCTCAATGATGCGCACGCCGAAGCGCCGCAGGGCGGGCAGCACGCGCGGGTCGTGGTCCGTGCCGGCCAGGACCATCACGTCGGGGCGCAGGGAGAGGAACTGCTGCGCGGCGCGCCACTCGCGCTGCGGGTCGTACTCGGTCAGATCGATCGCCAGTTGCCAGCCGGGCTGGGTCAGGCCGCGCTGCACGCCTTCCAGGAACGGCACGTACACGCTGTGGTGCAGGGTCGGCAGGACCATCGGCAGCAGGCGCACCGGGCCGCCGCCGGCCAGGGTGCCGGCCATGCGGTTGGGAATGTACCCCAGGGCCTCCACGGCGGCCTGCACGCGCTCCCGGATGGGCGCGGTCACGATGTCCGGGCGGTTCAGGGCGCGGCTGACGGTCATGCTGCTCACGCCGGCCTCGCGGGCCACGTCGGCCAGCGTCACGCCTTTCCCGGTTCCCTTCATGCGCCGGAGCATAGCGCGCGGCCCGTATAATTCCGCTCATGGCTTCAACCAGTATCCAGAACCTGAAAGCCCACGTGGGCGAGCCGGTCACGCTGCACGCGTGGCTGACGGACAAGAGCGGCAAGGGCAAGATCCAGTTCCTGAAACTCCGGGACGGCAGCGGCTTCGTGCAGGCGACCGTGTTCAAGACCGACGTGCCCGAGGACGTGTTCGAACTCGCCAAGCGCCTCACGCAGGAGCAGGCGGTCACCGTGACCGGCGAGGTCCGCGCGGACGACCGCGCGCCGGGCGGCGTGGAACTCAGCGTGCGGGACCTCTCCCCCATCAGCGAGAACCACGGCGAGTACCCCATCACGCCCAAGGAGCACGGCATCGAGTTCCTGATGGATCACCGGCACGTGTGGCTGCGTCACCGCCGCCCGTGGGCGATCATGCGGGTCCGGGACAGCGTGCAGCGCGCCATCGTGGATTTCTTCCACGGTGAGGGTTTCATCCGTTTCGACGCGCCGTTCTTCACGCCGAACGCCGCCGAGGGCACCACGGAACTGTTCGAGATTGACCTGTTCGGCGAGGACAAGGCGTACCTGAGCCAGACTGGGCAGCTGCACGCTGAGGCGGGCGCGTTCGCATTCGGGAAGGTGTACACCTTCGGCCCGACCTTCCGCGCCGAGAAGAGCAAGACCCGGCGCCACCTGCTGGAATTCTGGATGATCGAACCCGAGGTGGTGCCCAGCAACCACGCCGAGAACATGAACCTGCAGGAACGCATGGTGAGCTTCATCGTGCGGCGCGTGCTGGACGAGTGCCGCGCGGAACTGGACCTGCTGGGCCGCGACGTGAGCAAACTGGCGGGCGCGGCGGAAGGCAACTATCCGCGCATCACGTACACCGAGGCGCTGGAGATCGTGCGCAAGCACATCGAGGACCGCGACCTGCCCCCGAACGTGCAGGAGGACGTGCAGCCTGTCGAGTGGGGTGACGACCTGGGCGCGCCGCACGAGACGATCCTGGGGCATCACTTCGACCGGCCCGTGATCATCGAGCGGTACCCGGCGGCCATCAAGGCGTTCTACATGCAGCCGGACCCCGAGGACCCCCGCGTGGCACTGTGCGACGACATGATCGCCCCGGACGGCTACGGCGAGATCATCGGCGGCAGCGAACGCATTCACGACTACGACCTGCTCAAGTCCCGCATCGAGCACGAGGGCCTGCCCCTGGAAGCCTTCGAGTGGTACCTGGACCTGCGCCGCACGGGCAGCATGCCGCACGCCGGGTACGGGATGGGCCTAGAGCGCGTGATCGCGTGGATCACCGGCATCGACCACATCCGGGAGGCGATTCCGTTCCCGCGCATGCTGACCCGTATGCGTCCCTGAAGACCGGTCGAGAGGGGCGAGGCAGGCCGTCTCCGGCTCACCTCGCCCCTCTCTGCTGATGGTGTGTGGTGGCGGAGAACAGGAGTAGAGTAAGTGAATCTATTCACGATAGATCCGGATCGTGAAATAATTGTTGACTTTATGATCCATCTTCTCTAGGTTCACCCGGAAGCCAGCCCCGCCACTCCGGCCCCGGGCGAGCATCCGGACGGCGCGGGGGGATGCGGTAGACTGCCCCCATGATCGCGTATTGCGAGGTGAGTGCCTTCACCGACACACCCGGACACGGCAACCGTGCGGGCGTGGTGCTGGACGCTGGCCACCTGACCCGGCAGGACATGCAGGCACTGGCCGCCATGCTGGACGCCCCGGAAACCGTGTTCGTGCTGGGGCACGCCGACGGACTGGCCCGCGTGCGCTACTTCACGCCCACACAGGAAGTCGACTTCTGCGGGCACGCGACCGTCGCGCTGGGCCTCACGCTGGCGCAGGCAGGCCTGTGGCGCGGCGAGGCGCTGGCGCTGGACACACTGGCCGGGCGCATCCCGCTGCGGCTGGAATGCCGCGCAGGCGTGCCCTGGCGCGTGTGGATGCAGCAACCCACGCCGCAGTACCGCCCGGTACCCGCCACACTGCGCGGCGAACTGGCCGACTCGCTGGGCATCGACGCCCGCATGATCCACCGGGGCCTGCCCCTGGCGGCCGCCAGTACCGGCCTGTGGAGCGTGTTCGTGCCGCTGCTGGACGCCCTGATCCTGGACGGCCTGGAACCGGACTTCCCACGCATCCACGCGCTGACCGAGGCGCTGGGCGTAGGCAGCATCTACGCCTACGCGCCCATGGGCGTCAACCGCTTCGCCGCGCGGGATTTCGCGCCCGCGCTGGGCATCCCGGAAGACCCCGTGACCGGCAGCAGCGGCGGCGCACTCATGGCGCTGCTGGCCAGCCAGGGCCGCCTGCCGGTGCGGCAGGAGCGGGCGTGCGGCATGATCTACCAGGGGCACGCGCTCGGCACGCCCGGCGAGATCGAGGTCGAACTGGAACTCACGGGCGAGCGGGTCACGGCCGTGCACGTGGGCGGGCAGGCCACGCTGGAACGCGAGGGGCAGTGGGCGCCCCGTCAGCCCAGCGTGCGCAGCTGAGCTTCCCTCCGGCCGGACCGCCCACCTGTCCACCCCACCGGGCCTTCCGCTGACGGTCCGGGCCTATAGTGCCCGGATGCTTGGATTGATCTGTGTGGATGTAGACGGCACCCTGGTCGGCACCGGGAACGTGATTCGGGACGACGTGTGGGCCGCGCTGGCCGACGCGCGCGAGAAGGGCGTGCACATCGCGCTGTGCTCGGGACGGCCCGCCATCGGGAACGCCCGCGCGTACGCGGAGCGGCTGGACCCGGACGGCTGGCACGTGTTCCAGAACGGCGCGAGCATCGTGAAGGTCAGCAGCGGCGAGAGCCTCAGCGAGCCGTTCCCGGCGCAGGCCCTGCCAGGATTGATCGGGCGGGCGCACGGGACGGGACGGCTGTTGGAGGTGTACACGGACCTGGAGTTCGCGATCACACACCCCGGCGAGTACGCCGAGCGGCACGCGGCGCTGCTGGGCGTTCCGTACGACGCCCGCCCGCCCGAGGCGCTGGAGGGGACGGTCGTGCGCGTGCAGTGGGTCGTGCCGCGCACCGAGGAGCACGCGGTTGTGAACGAGCCGCATGAGGGCCTGGACCTGCATCCGGCGGGCAGTCCGGTCATGCCGGACGTGTCGTTCATCAGCGTGACCCGCGCGGGCGTCAGCAAGGGCAGCGCCATCGAACGCATCGCCGCGCACTACGGCGTTCCCATGGACCGCGTGATGATGGTCGGGGACGGCGAGAACGACGTGACCGCCATGCGTGTGGTGGGGCACCCGGTCGCCATGGGGAACGCCGACCCGCCCGCCGTGGCCGCCAGCCGCTACCGTGTGGCGCACGTGGACGACGGCGGCCTGCGTGAAGCGGTCGAACTGGCCCTGACGCTGTAAAGGGTTGATGGTTGACAGTGGATGGTTGATGGAGAACGGGTGGCTATTCCGTCAACTGTTCACTGTTCCCCTCACGCAGTGCGGGCGTGGCTGATGTTCGCGCAGAAGGAGAACCTGCAGCTGGAGCTGGCGCGCTGGCTGGCCGCCGACATCCTGCGGACCGCGATCGCCCCAAGCTGGGACGACATCGGGAAGCTGACCGCGATTGCCACGCTGCGCACGCTGCTGAACTACTTCCTGCAACGCGAGATCGACGGCCACCGCGCCCGGCACGCAGGCGCGGCGGACCAGAGCGTCAGTCGCCCGTGACGCTGCGGATGGCCTGCACGATGCGCTCACCGTAATTCTCGAGGCGTTTGGGGCCCAGGCCGGGAATATCGGTCAGTTCTGCTGGCGACTGCGGCTGGCGGGCGGCCAGGGCGTCCAGCGTGGCGTTCGTGAAGACCACGTAGGCGCTCAGGCCGGTCTCGCGGGTCAGGTCGCGGCGCAGGTCGCGCAGGGCGTCGGCCACGCGGTCCGTGAGGTCCGGGCGGGCTGTGGCGGACCCGGTGGGCGGGGCATCCAGCAGGGCCGGGGCGCCGGGGACCGGGCCACTGGGGCGCGGAGTACTGGGGACAGCGCCGCGCAGGACGCCCAGCACAGCGCTGTTCTCGCGCACGCCGCGCTCCTGTGGGGTGGGGACAGGCGTGGGCGTGCCGGTCAGGTGATCGCGGACGATCTGCACGACCTCATCGCCGTAATCCGCGAGTTTGCGCTGCCCGACGCCGCTGACGGTGCCCAGCAGGGCGTGGCTGGTGGGTTTCAGGTCGCACACGGCTTTCAGGGTGGCGTCCGTGAACACCACGTACGGGGGGACGCCCTGCGCGCGGGCGCGTTCCAGCCTCCAGGCGCGCAGGGCCTCGAACAGCGGCTGGTCGGCGGGGGCGACGGGTGCGCGGCCCGGCCCGCTTTTGGCACGGTCCCGGTCGCGTTTGCTGGGGCGGGGGGCCAGGGTGTCCTCGCGCAGGGCGAGGGTCTGCTCGCCTTTCAGGATGGCGCGGGCCTTGCCGGTGGCGCTCAGGCCGTGGTGTTCCCCGGCGGCGAGGTAGCCGAGGCTCACGAGTTGCCGCAGCAGGCCGCGCCAGTACTTCTCGTCGTGCGCGGCGCCGACCGCGAAGGTGGGCAGCTGGTGGTGCCCGAGGCTCACGACGCGTTCAGTGGCGTGGCCCATCAGCACGTCCGTCAGGTGCGCGGCGCCGAAGCGGTTGCCGGTGCGGATCACGGCGGACAGCGCCATCTGCGCCTCGCGGGTGGCGTCGCGCACGCGCGGGGGGTTCAGGCAGGTGTCGCAGTTCCCACATGGGGCGGGCAGTTCCTCGCCGAAGTACGACAGCAGCACCTGTCGACGGCAGCTGGCGGCCTCGCAGTACGTGAGCAGCGCGTCGAGTTTCGCGGACTCCACGCGCTTGACCTCCTCGGGCGCGTCGCTGGAGGCCAGCATGCGGCGCACGTTCACCACGTCCGCGAGGCCGTACACCATCCAGGCGGTGCTGGGCAGGCCGTCGCGTCCGGCGCGGCCGGTTTCCTGGTAGTAGCCTTCCATGCTCTTGGGCAGGTCCAGGTGGGCCACGAACCGCACGTTGGGTTTGTCGATGCCCATGCCGAAGGCGACGGTGGCGACCACGACCAGCCCTTCCTCGTTCAGGAAGCGTTCCTGGGCGCTGTTGCGTTCGCGTGGCGGCAGGCCCGCGTGGTACGCGACGGCGTCCACGCCCTGCGTCTGGAGCCAGCGGGCGGTCTCCTCGACGCTCTTGCGCGACAGGCAGTACACGATGCCGGCGTCGCCCCGGTGCTCGGCGTTGATGAAGTCCAGCAGTTGCGTCTTGGGGCCTTCCTTGTTCGCCACGCGGTACTGGATGTTCGGGCGGTCGAAGGAACTGATGAACTGCGGCGCGCCGCCCAGTTGCAGGACATTCAGGATGTCGGCGCGGGTGCGGTCGTCGGCGGTGGCGGTCAGCGCGAGGCGCGGAATGTGCGGGTAGCGGTCGGGCAGCACATTCAGGCCCTGGTACTCGGGCCGGAAATCGTGACCCCACTGCGAGACGCAGTGCGCCTCGTCCACCGCGAACAGCGCGACGGGCGCGCGGTCGAGCAGGTCCAGCGTGCGCGGCAGCAGCAGGCGTTCCGGCGCGACGTACAGCAGGTCCAGCTCGCCGGACAGCAGGGCCGATTCAACCTCGCGCATGCCGTCCAGGGACAGGGTGGAGTTCAGGAACGCGGCCCGCACGCCGAGCGCCCGCAGGGTGTCCACCTGATCCTTCATCAGCGCGATCAGCGGCGAGACGATCACGCCCACGCCGGGGCGTAGCAGGCTGGGCACCTGATAGCACAGACTCTTGCCGCCGCCGGTGGGCATCAGGACCAGGGCGTTGCCGCCGCCCGCGACGGTCCGCACGATGTCGGCCTGCACGCCGCGGAAGGCGTCGTACCCCCACACCTTTTTCAGGATGTTCAGGGCGGCGGTGTCGTGGGTGGTGGGCGCGGCAGGAGCAGACATTCCCCCCCAGCATAGCGCGTTACGCCCTGTGCGTAACCCCGCCCCGCCGACCCGCGCGGCAGCTCAGCGTGGCTTGACCTCGACCGGCACCCGCAGGTCCGCCCCTAGGTCCAGCGTGGGCTTCGCGAACCGGTCCCGCAGGAACCGCCCGTGCGTCAGCAACTCCTGCCCGCCCGACTGCAACGCCGAATTCAGGACGTCCTGCACGCCGTCCAGCAGCAACTCCAGCTGCTCGACCAGCAGGGCGCGGCCGGTCTTGCCGTCCTGCAACGGCGCGCTGTCCGCCAGGGTGCGCGGCAGCTTCAGGTACGCCTCGACGGCGTTCGGAGCGTACTCCTCACGGATGGCGCGCGCCACGTACTCCGCCTCGCTGCCCGCCTGCCCCTGCGCCCGCAACAGGTCCAGCGCCTCCTGCGAACGCAGGTTCAGCGCCGCCAGCTGCGCGCGGGCGTCCGCCGGGAGCCGCTCGTCGCGCACGTACCCGCCCAGCCCGGCGTCCTGCGCTCCTGCGGGGGATTTGGTCAGGATCACGCCGCCTGCCTGCTGCGGCAACGGCACCGGCGCGACAGGCACCGCGCGCTCCGGCGCCGGCTCCCGGAACGGTGAGGACGCCAGCCACGCCATCCCCATGAAGAACAGCGGGTAGATCAACCAGCCCGCCCCCAGCGCCATGAACACGGCCGCCGCCAGCAGACCCGCCAGCAACCCCGGCTGCGCCGCCCGCCAGTTCCCGAACGCCCGCGAGCCGAAGAAGCCCAGCAGCATCCCGGCCGCCGGGTGAACCACCCACGCCGCGCCCAGCACCGCCAGCAGCGCAATCACGGCCGAGGCGCGCGCCACCCCCGCGAACGTCTCGCCCTGACGCGAGAACACCGTCTGCGCGAAGAAGGCGATGGCGAACGCCGCCGCCACCTGCACCATCCAGCCCAGCGGCCCCAGCAGGTCACCCAGGTCCATCACACGCTCGCCTCCATGACTTCCAGCATGACTCAGGGTACACCCGCGCCCGCACCAGACCCGGTCAGCGGCAGTTGCAGGAACACCAGATCCAGCCAGCGCCCGAACTTGAACCCCACCTGCCGGAAGTGCGCCACCTGCCGGAACCCCAGCCCCTCATGAAACGCGAGGCTCCCGGCGTTCCCGGCGTCCACCCCGCCGATCAGCGAGTGCAGCCCCCGCCCACGCGCCTGCGCGATCAGCGCCAGCAGCAGCGCCCGGCCCAAACCAGCGCCCCGGCAGTCATGACGCACGTACACGGAATGCTCGGCCGTGAACCGATACCCCGGCTTCTCCCGGAACGGCCCGAACGTCGCCCAGCCCGTCACCACGCCGTCACGGTCCGTCACCAGGACCGGCCAGCCGCCCTGCACCTTGTGATCGAACCACGCCAGCCGCGACTCCAGACTGACCGGCTCCAGGTCGTAACTGGCCGTCGTGTGCAGCACCGCGTGATTGTAGATCTCCAGGATGGCCGGAACGTCTGCGCGGGTGGCAGGGCGGACAGTGGGCAGGCCAGGGGTGAGCAGGTCGGGCATGCACTGACCCTACCGCCCGCACGGACCGCCCGCCTAGGCCAGACGGCGCATCACCGGCCCGACGACCGCCGGTCAGAATGCAGGTCGTTTCAGGAGGCCTGCCATGTCCATTCCACCGCCGCCCACTGCCAGGTGGGTCGCTCCCTTCTATGACCTTCAGGACCGTCTGATCGGTTGTTACTCCGCGCCGCTGCACCCGGCGCATGTCGAGGCGGCCCGGCGCCTGCGCGGGCAATACCCGCAGGCGAATCGGCTGCTGGAACTCGGCGCCGGGGGCGGTCAGTTCGCCGTCAGCGCCGCCGCCCAGGGGTTCGCGGTCACGGCACTGGAGTTACGGGCTGCGGGCGTGGAGCACACGCTGCAGCTGGCACGCGAGCAGGGCGTGACCCTGAGTGCCGTTCAGGGGGATTTCTATGCGGCCGATCCGGGCGGTCCCTTCGATCTGATCGTGTACTGGGACGGGTTCGGTGTCGGCAGCGACGACGACCAGCACCGGCTACTGACCCGCATGGCCGGCTGGCTGGCACCCCAGGGGCACGCGCTGCTGGACATCTACACCCCCTGGTACTGGGCCAGTCACGCCGGGTACACCCGCCACACCGACACCTACACGCAGGTATACGGCTTCGACCGCGCCTCCGGCCGTATGACCGATACGTACCTGGAGCCGGGCGGGCAGCGGCACAGCCAGTCGCTGCGCTGCTACTCCCCCGACGACCTGCGCCGACTGCTGGCAGGCACGGGGCTGCGTCTGGCGCGGGCCGAGCCGGGCGGGATGTTCGACACCGGCACCGGAACGTGGCACCCGCAGGCGGACTGGGCGTCGTGCATGACGTTTCAGGCGGTCCTCGTGCCGGAGTAGACCGGCGCGTGCCGGATGAAAACACGAACCGCGCCCCCTCCGTGAAAGGAAGGGGCGCGGTCTGCCGGTTACCAGTCTTACTTGCGGAGGCTGGGGTTCAGGACTTTCTTGCGCAGGCGGATGTTGTTGGGGGTGAGTTCCACCAGTTCGTCCTCGCTGATGTACTCGAGGGCGTCCTCGAGGCTCATGCGGCGGATGGGCGTCAGGGTCAGGGCGTCGTCGGCGCCGCTGGAGCGGACGTTCGTGAGCTTCTTGTTCTTGCAGACGTTCACGTTCATGTCCTGCTCGCGGGCGTTCTCGCCGACGATCATGCCGATGTACACTTCCGCGCCGGCCTCGATGAAGAAGGAGCCGCGGTCCTGGAGTTTCCAGATGGAGTACGCGAAGGCGGGGCCGTCTTCCATGGAGACGAGGCTGCCGTTCTGGCGGCTCTTGATCTCGCCGGCCCAGGGGGCGTAGCCGTCGAAGATGTGGCTCATGATGCCTTCGCCCTGGGTCATGCTCAGGAACTGGTTACGGAAGCCGAACAGCGCGCGGCTGGGGATCTTGAATTCCACGCGGACGCGGCTGCCCATGGGTTCCATGTTGACCATCTGGCCCTTGCGGCTGCCCAGCACGCCGATGACGGCGCTGGAGAGGCTCTCGGGCATGTCGAGGACGAGGTGCTCGATGGGCTCGTGCTTCTCGCCGTCGATCTCGCGGATGATCACCTGGGGCGCGCCGACCTGCACTTCGTAGCCTTCGCGGCGCATGGTTTCGAGCAGGATGCTCAGGTGCAGTTCGCCGCGGCCGCTGACCTTGAATTCGTCGGGGCGGATTTCCTCGACTTTCAGGGACACGTTGGTCATGACTTCTTTCTTCAGGCGGTCGTTCAGGTGACGGCTGGTGACGTACTTGCCGTCGCGGCCCGCGAAGGGGCTGGTGTTCGGCTGGAAGATCATGCTGACGGTGGGTTCGTCGACGGTGATGATGGGCAGCGCTTCGGGGTCGGCGAGGTCGGCGACGGTCTCGCCGATCTGCGCGTCCTCGATGCCGGCCAGGGCGACGATGTCACCGGCGCTGACGGAGTCGACTTCGATGCGGCGCAGACCCATGTGCGTGAAGGGCTGCACGACGCGGCTCTTGGTCATGGTGCCGTCTTTGTGCATCAGCTGGACGAACTCGCCTTTCTTGACGGTTCCGCGCTTGACGCGGCCCAGCACGATGCGGCCCAGGTACTCGTTGTAGTCGAGGTTCGTGACGAGCATCTGGAAGGGCGCGTCGATGTCCACGCTGGGGGCGGGGATGTGCTCGAGAACCATGTCGAACAGTTCGTGCATGTCGTCCTGGGGCTTGTCGAGTTCCTTGTAGGCCTTGCCGTCGCGGGCAACGGCGTACAGGATCGGGAAGTCCAGCTGGTCGTCGTTCGCGCCGAGTTCGGCCATCAGGTCGAAGGTCAGGTTGACGACTTCTTCCGGGCGGGCGTCGTTGCGGTCGATCTTGTTGACGACCACGATGGGCTTGAGGCCCAGTTCGATGGCCTTGCGCAGCACGAAGCGGGTCTGGGGCATGGGGCCTTCGGCGGCGTCCACGAGGACCAGGGCGCCGTCGACCATGCCGAGGACGCGTTCGACTTCCCCGCCGAAGTCGGCGTGGCCGGGGGTGTCGACGATGTTGATCTTGATGCCGTTGTACTCGACGGCCGTGTTCTTCGCGAGGATGGTGATGCCGCGCTCTTTTTCAAGGTCGTTGCTGTCCATGGCGCGTTCGGTGATCTCTTCGCCGTGGCCGAGCTTCAGGGTCTGGCGCAGCAGGGCGTCCACGAGGGTGGTTTTACCGTGGTCGACGTGTGCAATGATCGCGATGTTTCTGTATTCCATAACTGTCCGTCCTTTTTCCGCCCGGCCACGCCGTCCGGCCTGTGCGGGCCTGGGCGCGAGGGGCGGCAGCGTCCCTGCATCTTGCTGCATGAACTGTGGTGCTTAAAACGCCCGCCGCACTGTCGCCGTGGGCGGGACACCCAAAACAGGATTTTACCATAACTGGCGGGTGTTGTTCTCATGTCAGCCCGGACCGGGGCCGGGCGGGGCCGCGTTCAGCGCAGCGGCGCCCACCACCAGCCGCCCACGTCCTGCCGTCCGGCGCGGGTGGCGGCACTTAGGGCGCCCCGGTTGCAGCCGTGAATGGTGCCGCTCAGGACCTGGGCCGGGTCGGGCAGGTGGCGGGCGAGCAGGGTACTCAGGGCCGCGCCCAGGCCCTGTCCGCGTGCCTGCGGGTTCAGCAGGAGTTCCTGCACGACCTGCGTGTCCAGGCCCAGTTGCGGGTGGGCGAGGGTTCCGGCGTATCCGGCCCACGCGCCGCGCCAGTGCACGTCGAACATGGTGCCAGCGTCGATGCACTCCTGCAGGTCCTCGGCGTTGAGCAGGCGGGCCTGTTCGGGGTGGTGGGGGTGGTCGGCGTCCACGGCGTCGTACGCGGCCTGCGCGTCGGCGTAGCGTTCGGTGGTTGTGGTGGGGATCAGGGTCAGCCCGTCGGGAGCCGGGTGGCCGCGCAGGGTGTTGATGGGCGCGGCCAGCACGCGCCGGTCCGGTTCGAGGTCCGTCCAGTCGGTCATGGGGGCGGCACTCCAGAAGCGCAGGCGCGGCGGGTGGAACGCGGCGTACACACGGGCCGCTCCGGCCAGTGCCGGCAGGTCGGCGCGGGTGACGGGGCGGCTGGTGACACTGACGTCCACGAAGGGTTTCGTGACGTCCAGACCCTCGAAGCGGATGCTGAGCAGGGCGTGCAGGTCAGGCCCGACCGCCTGCCAGACGTTCAGGTACGCGGGGGCGGGCGGCCCTGCGTTCAGGAATTCGGCGCGCTGCGCGGCGAGGTCCAGGTCGGTGGCGAGTTGCAGGTCGAACTCGTGGTCTTCGGTCAGGTGGCGCAGGCGGGTGGCCGGGTCGGTCCAGCCGTGCGTGACCGGGTGCTGCGCGGCGAGGGTGAAGGCGGCCAGTTCGGCGGCGCTGGGCAGTTGGGCGGCGCTGGGCAGGGGGGAATGATTCGTCACTGCCGGACACGGTAGCGCCGGGCGGATGTCCGCGCTGCCTCATGTGATACGGACTCCGATTGAATGGGCTGCAAAGCCCGTTCAATCCGAGCGGATGCGAGCAGGAGAGAAACGCCCCTCCGGACGTGGAGCTGGCAATCCGGTGAACTTCCGGATTGTCGGCGAAACAAACGGAATCCGTATGGGTCGGGCGGCCGCGTGCAGGTCGGGCGGGTGAACGCCTGCTATCCTGAAGACAACCTAACGAGCGTTTGTTCCAGCCTCTCCCCCGCCCCCCGGAGGTCCCCACATGAAAAGCAAGAACGAGTGGATGCAGAGCGTCTACGCCCCCGCCACGCAGAAATTCCCGGAACGCAAGTACAACTTCAAGAACCTCTCGGACATGGAGCCCGAACCCATCTACACGGCCGACGACCTGAAGGACTGGGACGCCGAACGGGACCTGGGCTACCCCGGTGAGTACCCGTACACGCGCGGCGTGCAGCCCAGCGTGTACCGGGGCAAACTCTGGACCATGCGCATGTTCGCGGGCTTCGGCAGCGCCGAACAGACCAACGAACGCTTCCACGCGCTGCTGCGCGCCGGGCAGACCGGCCTGAGTACCGCCTTCGACCTGCCCACCCTGATGGGCTACGACAGCGACCACCCCTTCAGCAAGGGCGAGGTCGGCAAGTGCGGCGTGGCGGTCAGCAGCCTCGCGGACATGGAAATCCTGTTCCAGGGCATCGACCCCACGCAGGTCACGACGTCCATGACCATCAACAGCCCCGCGAACGCCGTCTGGGCCATGTACATCGCCAACGCGCAGAAACAGGGCAAGGACCTCGGGCAGGTGGGCGGCACCATCCAGAACGACATCCTGAAAGAATTCATCGCCCAGAAGGAATTCATCTACCCACCCGCCCCCAGCGTGAAACTGGTCATCGATACCTTCGAGTGGGGCCCCCGGATCGTCCCGAAATGGAACTTCATCAGCGTGTCCGGGTACCACATCCGCGAGGCGGGCGCGACCGGCGTGCAGGAACTCGCCTTCACCCTCGCCGACGGCTTCCACTACGTGGAAAAAGCCCTGGAACGTGGCCTGGACATCGACGAGTTCGCGCCGCGCATCAGCTTCTTCTGGGACATCCACAACGACTTCTTCGAGGAGATCGCCAAGCTGCGCGCCGCGCGGCGCATCTGGGCGCGGCAGATGCGCCACCACTACGGCGCGAAGAACCCGAAAAGCTGGATGCTCCGCACCCACTCGCAGACCGCCGGAGTCAGCCTGCCCGCCCAGCAACCCCTGAACAACATCGCGCGGGTCGCCATTCAGGCGCTGGCCGCCGTGCTGGGCGGCACGCAGAGCCTCCACACCGACGCCTTCGACGAGGCGCTGGCCCTCCCGACCGAGGAAGCCGCCACCATCGCCCTGCGCACCCAGCAGATCATCGCGTACGAGACCGGCGTGGCGGGCGTCGTGGACCCCCTGGCCGGCAGTTACTACGTCGAGAAACTCACGAACGACATCGAGGCCGCCGCCATGGGGTACATCGAGCAGATCCGCGCGATGGGCGGCGTGGAGGCCGGCATCGACAGCGGGTTCTTCCAGCTGGAAATGGCCGAGGCTGCGTACCGCTACCAGCGTGAGGTCGAGACGAAAAACCGCATCGTGGTCGGCGTTAACGACTTCGTGCAGGATGCCGTCGAGGTGCCCATCCAGCTGATCGACCCGCAGGTCGAGCGGGTACAGGAAGCCCGGCTGGCGCAGGTGCGCCGCGAACGCGACCCTGCGCGCGTGAAAGCCGCCATCGAAGCCCTGCGCGACACCGCCGTCACCGGCGCGAACTCCATGCCCGCCTTCCTGGAATGCGCGCACGCCTACGTCACGCTGGGCGAACAGATGGACATCCTGAAAACCGTGTACGGCGAGTACGTCGAACCCGCCGTCGTGTAACGCGGCCGCAGGACAATCACACCGCTCGTGAAGCCCACAGGAGTCATCTCCCGTGGGCGTCACTCTCAACTCCGGCTCGCTCCGGCCCACGCCGCCCGGATGGAACGGCTTTGCAGGCCACGCCACCGCAGTCCGTTGGTCAGTCGGTCAGCGGGAACACGGTGACGCTGTCCAGGCGTTCGAGGCGGCTGGCGCCGACGGTCAGGGCGCGGCTGTCGGCGGCCCAGGTGATGAAGCTGGGCGGGTCGGCCAGCGCGGGCGTGCGGGCGTCCACGCGGCCGGTGGCGGTGTTCACGAGGTCCACGCGCCAGCCGCGTTCGTCGCGGGCGGGCACGGCGAGCAGGGTGCTGTCCGGGCTGAACCGCGCGGGGCTGAGCGTCCGGATGGGCGGCGCGGCGCGGACGGTGGCGTAGGGAACGCGGTTGCCGGGCTGGTACAGGTCGGTGGTGCCGTCGGGGGCGGTGAAGGCCAGGACGCCCTTGCCGCTGATCTGCACGTCGGCAGCGCGGCGGCCGGGCGCGGTGGGCAGCCCGAAGCGTTTGCCGTTGGCGAGGAGCGCCACGAAGCCCTCGCCCTGCGCCGGGAGGATGAACGCGCGGGTGGCGTCGGGGGACAGGGTGACGCGGGCCGCGCCGAGCTGGCCGGGGGCGCTGAGGGTCGCCGTGACCTTCCCGGTCTTCTGCGAGACGACGCTGAGGCGGTCGTCGTTCCAGATGGCGGCGGCGTTGCCCCAGTGGTTCACGCTCAGGTGCGTGGCGTTGCCGGCCGGGGTGACGGTGCGGACCTTGCCGGCGTCCAGCTGCGCGAGGTTCAGGCCGCCGCTGCCGGTCACGAGCAACCAGGTGGCGCGGTTCATGGTCTGCAGGGCCGTGACGGGGGGAGTGGTCAGGGGCGCTCCGGCCAGGGTGAGGGTGCCGCCGGGCAGCAGGGCGGCGGGCTGGCCGGTGGCGGGATCGGTGCCGCCCCCGGCGGTCAGGGTGGGGAGGGGCAGGCGGCGTGCGGTCGCCCAGCCGGCCGGCCCGACCGCCAGTCCAGCCGCGCCGATCCCGAGCATGTCGCCGGTCGCACTGCTCTGAATGGGCCGCAGGGGGCCGCCGGGGACGATCAGGGTGCGTTCGCGGCGGCCCGTGAGCAGGTCGCGCCGGACGACCTCGCCGGTGCGGGTGTCACCTTCGAGGGTCAGGACCGACCCGTCCCGCTGGGGCAGACCAGCCAGGGTGCGGCCCTCGCGGACGACGACGGTGCTGGGGAACCCGGCGCGGAGCGCGACGAGTTGCGAGCCGGCCTGCACGGCGGCGCTCCGGCTGTCGGCGCTGAACCCGACCGTGCCGACCGGGCAGGAGTCGTCGCAGGCGTGTCCGGAACGCACGGCGGCGTCTCCGGTCGCGATGAGCTGCACGCGGCTGGCGCGTCCCACGACGGCGTGCGTGCCGTCCGGGGAGGTCACGAGCGCTGTGACGGGGGCGCTGTCGAGCGTGCGGCGCTGGGCACTGGCGGGGTCCACGCGTTCCAGGCCGCGCGGACTGCCGATCAGGACCGCGCCGTCGGCGGCAAAGCCCGCTCCGGTGGCCTGCGGCGCGGTCAGGCGCGCGGTGGCCGTCCCGTCCGCGAGTCGCCACACGGTCACGGTTCCGGCAGCGTCGTCCCGCGTGAGGGCCGAGCGGCCGTCCGCGCTGACGCTCAGGCCGGCGCAGGGAGTTCCGGTGGGAACGGCGCGCAGAAGTGACCCGGACGGGGTGAGGACCAGCAGCCGCTCTGCGAGGCACGCGACGATCCCCTCGTCCGGGGTGAGGCGGGCCTCGGTCACGCCGGACGGGCCGGACAGGTTCAGGCCGCTGCCGGGTCCGATTCCCAGTCCGGCAGCGGTGCCCAGCAGGGCCGGCAGCAACGCCGGGAGGAGAGCGGCGGGTCGGATCGGAGTACCCAGGCGGAAAGTCACGCCCGACAGTGTAGAGCAGCGGCCTGAACGTCAGGTCATCCCACATCGGTGTGGGGGGCGGCCTCGTGTGGGGCGGCCGTGTGGGGGCCGGCCGGGCATGACGGCAGACGGGCCACCGGGAGAAGATCCAGGTGGCCCGCCGGACGCGGCCCGTCATACGGACTGCCGTTTGTTTCGCCGACAATCCGGGACTTCACCGGATTGCCGGCTCCACGTCCGGAACCCGTGTTGCTCCCACTCGCTTCGCTCGGAATGAATGGGCTGCAAAGCCCATTCAATCGGAGTCCGCATCAGGTGGCGCCTCGCCCTGCTGTCAGCAGGGCCCTGAGATCAGAAGGTGTAGCCTTTCGGGACGACCACGACGCCGTTGTCGGTGACCGTGAAGCCGCGCGCGCGGTCCTCTTCGAGATCCAGGCCGATCTTGGTGCCGGGCGGAATGGTGACGTTCTTGTCCACGATGCAGCGGCGCAGGTGCGCGTGCCGCCCCACCTCGACGTCCTCGAACAGCACGCTGCTTTCCACCAGCGAGTACGAGTGCGTGCGGACGTTGCGCGCCAGGATGGAGTCGCGGACGGTGCCGCCGCTGATGATCGCCCCGCCGGCCATGATGGTGTTGAACGCCTGCCCCTTGCGGCCGTCGCTTTCATGCACGAACTTGGCGGGCGGGGAGAATTCGCTGCTGGTGCGCAGGGTCCATTCCGGGTTGTAGATGTCGAACTCCGGGTTGATGCTCACGAGGTCCATGTTCGCCTCGTAGTAGGCGTCCAGCGTACCCACGTCGCGCCAGTAGGTGTTTGGGCCGGCCTGACCGGGGATGGGGTTGCGGTGGAAGTCGTACGCCATGACGTTGTAACCGTCGCTCAGGGCGCGGGGGATCACGTCACCGCCGAAGTCGAAGCCGCTCTCGCCGCCGCCCATGTTCGTCTCGAGCAGTTCTTCCAGCGCGCGGCGCGAGAAGATGTAGTTGCCCATGCTGGTCAGGCTGATGCCGGGCTGGCCGGGAATGCTGGGCGGATCCTTGGGTTTCTCCAGGAAGTCCGTGACGCGCCAGTTCGCGTCGATGTGCATGATCCCGAACTGGTGCGCCTGTTCCTGCGGCATGGGGTACGCGGCGATGCTCACGTCGGCGCGCGTCTCGATGTGCTTTTGCAGCATGTGTTCCACGTTCATCTTGTAGATGTGATCACCGCTGAAGATCGCGACGTAGTCCGCCTCGTAGTTGTCGATCAGGTGCATGTTCTGGTACACGGCGTCGGCGGTGCCGCGGTACCACACCGGGCCGAGTTCCTCGATGCGGTACATCTGCGCGGGCACCAGCGTGATGAAGTAATCGCTGAGGAACGTCCCGAACCGCCAGCCGCGCTGGATGTGCTCGGTGAGGCTCTGCGCCTTGTACTGCGTGAGCACGTACACCGAGAACACGCCCGAGTTGATGAAGTTGTTGATGGCGAAATCGATGATGCGGTACTTGCTGCCGAAGGGAACGGCGGGCTTGCTGCGCTTCTGAGTCAGTGGCGCGAGGCGGGAACCCTGTCCGCCCGCGAGAATCATGCCGAGAACCCGTGGTTTCATGCGATACCCCCTTCAAAGAACCGGTGGTCAGATGGACCATTGTGACCGCTGAACCGTGAATCGAACCGGTGAACCGTGAGTCCTTGATGCTGTGCCGACACTGTAACGCGAAATGGTGCGCCGACCGCCGGACCCTTCTGCTCAGGGCCGGACGCCACCACCGGACGTTCAGACCGCGCCTACCTTAGCGGGACAGCCGCGCCCGCAAGTGCCGCCGCGCTTCACCAGGACTTAATACCGGCGCGCGCAGCTGCGTCCGCGTGAACGTGAGCTGCCGCCGCGCGTACTGCCGGGTGGCGAGCGTCACCTGCGCCGCCGCCTCCGCCACGCCCAGCGAACCGCGCGCCACGCCCAGCGCCTCCCGGTACCCGAGCGCCTGCCAGACGGTCGGACGCGGCCCGGCGTCCGGTGACACCTGCGCCGCCAGCCACGCCGCCTCGTCCGCCCACCCGGCACGGAACATGGCCTGCACCCGCCCGGCCATCCGGCCCTCCAGCTCCGCCGGATCACGCGTGAACGCCGTCACGTCGAACGTGAACCGCGGTTCGCTGCGGCCGAACTCGCCCGGAAACCGCCCGGTCTGCCGGTACACCTCCACGGCCCGCACGACCCGGCGCGGATTGCGTTCCATCCGCGCCGCCTCGGCCGGATTCAGCGCCTGCATGTCGGCCAGCAGGGCGTCCAGGCCCCGCGCTGCCAGTTCGGCTTCCACCTCGGCCCGCAGCGCCGCGTCACTGGGCGGCGTGAGCGGCAGGCCGCGCGTCAGGGCCGCGAGGTAAAACCCGGTTCCGCCCACCACCAGCGGCACCCGTCCCCGCGCGAGAATCCCGGCGATGGCCTCCCCGGCCAGCTCCACGAAGCGCGCCACGTCGAACGGCTCGGTCACGTCCGCCACGTCCAGCAGGTGGTGCGGCGCGGCCTCCCGGTCCTGCACGCCGGGCTTGGCCGTGCCGATATCCAGCCCCCGGTACACCGTGAACGCATCGGCCGACACGATCTCCAGCGGGTACTCACGGGCCAGTTCCAACGCCAGGGCAGACTTACCGGCCGCCGTGGGCGCCGTCAGGATCGGAATGGAACTCTGCACGCGAGGGATGATACGGGACTCCAGCCGGGCCTGCGGCGACCCCGCTGTCCGCAGCAGCCGGGCAGTGGTAGCGTAAGAGCATGAACGAGCCCGTGCTGGCGCGACTGCAACACCTCATGACCCTCCGCGAGGAGGTCGAAACCCTGACCGGAACCGGACCCTGGATTCCCAGCGCCGACTGGGCAGACGCCGACACGCACCTGATCCTGTACCTCGACGTGCCCGGCGTGAACCCCGACACCCTCGAACTGCTCGAGGAGGACGACACCGTCACGGTCGCCGGTCAGCGCGACGAAACACACCGACTGCTGCGCGGCGAACGCCCCGCCGGCACGTTCCGCCGCACCCTCACCTTCCCCGAAGACGTCCTGCCGCAGACCGGACAGGCCAGCCTCGCAGGCGGGGTCCTGTGCGTCCGCTTCGAGAAGAAACACCCCACCATCAACGTGCAGTCCAGCGACGCCCCCGACGACCAGGACTGAAGCGGCCCCATGCGGGGAGAACACCCGGTCCCCTTGCGTTTCCCGCCGGTCGTACGGACTCGCAGAGCTGCGCAGAAGAGCGAGTGGGAGACAGACGGAGTCCGCATCACGCCCAGACCCCGTCCGTCTACGGAATCCAGACAGGGCTGCGGTGCCACAAGTGAGGCAACGCCGCAGCCCTCCGCTGGGTAGCGTGTACCCCATGAAGCGACTCCTTCCACTGCTGACCGCCGCTGTGATCTCCACTGCCGCTGCCGAACTGCAACGGGTTCCCGGCACGAACGTCTACTACTCGTATGAGACGGACGCCATGACCGACGCGAACGAGAGTTACGTGGTCATCGCGGAAGTCAACGATACGTCCGCTGAAACGACACTGGCTATCCTGTGTCGCCAGGGCAAACCCGAGATCTTCCTGAACACCAAGAACGACCTCCTGAGCGTCGAGGACTACGACATGGAACGGTCCCCGAACCTCATGTACCGCGTGGATGCCCAGCAGGCCAAGACGATTCCCACCACCGTGACGACCAAGGACGGCGAACCCGACTACACTACCCTGGGTTTCGACGTGCCCCGCACCCAGATTCTGGTGACCGCCCTGACCAACGCGCAGCAGAAGATCACCTTCCGCATCCTGCGCAAGGGTGCCAGCGCCCTGGACTACACCTTCTCCACACGCGGATTCAAGGACGCGTGGCGCGGCGTCAAGAACTGCAAGTAACCAACGCCGCTTCACCTGCCCCGCCGCCCGGCGGGGTTTTTTCATGCCGTCACAGCGGTTTTCAGTTCCGGCCGCTGCTTTTTCATACTCCGATTGAATGGCTTGCAAAGCCGCTGGGTCCGAGCGGATGCGACTCGTAGAGCTGCCCCGCAGAGTGGGAGTCAAGCGGGTTCCGCATGAGAGGCTCCGGCCCCGCGATCACCTGTAGACGCCGCTGCCTACAGGCAATCTGCTCAGCCTGCCTGTCCCACCAGCCCGTGACGGGCGGCGTTCCTGGCGTCCTCGAGTATGCGGGCCAGGGCGCGCTGATGTACCGCGAGGCGCAGATGCCGGTCCGCCGTCGACATCAGCGCGTCCCGCACCGCCGGGTAGGCGTCCGTCCGCAGCGCCTGCACGGCCTCAGGAGAGAAATCGAGTGTCACGCGCACATCCTGCCGTCACGCTGCCTGCACCTGCCGTGGGAAACCTCATAGGACGGGCGAGCTTAGTGGGGGTAGTCCCTCCGTCCCCCACTCCGTCCATGACTGTCGGGCCTCTCGTTCATCCCTCAGAAACGACTGGTTGCGGTATAGGTTGCAGTAGCGGCCTGTTTCGACCGTACTGCAGTACCGCACCGAAACGAAAAAACCCCGTTTCACACGGGGTTTTCTGCGGTTGGTGCCGGTGAGGGGACTCGAACCCCTACGGTTTCCCGCTCGATTTTGAGTCGAGTGCGTCTACCATTCCGCCACACCGGCGGCGTGGGGAATGGTAGCGCGTGGGGGTGCGGTGGTCAACGTGGGTTCAGGTGGGGTCGGGGTGCGCGCCGATGCGGCGGCCGATGTCGCGCCTCAGTTGCGCGCCGGGGAAGCTGGTCTGGTCGGCGAGGGCGTAGGCGCGGCCCAGGGCGGCGTTCAGGGTGGGGGCGGTGGCGGTGATGGCCAGGACGCGGCCGCCGCTGCTGAGGAGCTGGCCGCCCTGGGTGCGGGTGCCGGCGTGGTGGATGATGCCGTGCGGGCCGGGGTCGGGGAGGGTGATGGGGATGTCTTTCTGGGGTTCGGCGGGGTAGCCGGGCGCGGCGAGGATGATGGTGGCGCTGGCGTCCTCACTGAAGGTGACGTGCGCGGGGTCGAGCTGGCCGCGCGTGGCGTCGAGGGCGTGCTGGGCGAGGTCGCTGGTGAGGAGTGGGAGGACGGTTTCGGCTTCGGGGTCGCCGAAGCGGGCGTTGAATTCCACGACTTTCGGGCCGGTGGGGGTGAGCATCAGCCCGGCGTACAGGACGCCGGTGTAGGGCAGGCCTTCTGCGGTCATGCCGCGCAGGGTGGGTTCGATGATGTCGCGGCGGATCACGTCCAGCAGGCCGGGTTCGAGCGGGAAGGGGCAGATGACGCCCATGCCGCCGGTCATGGGGCCGGTGTCGCCCTCGAAAATGGTCTTGTGGTCCTGGCTGGGGGGGGTCAGGGCGTACCGGGTGCCGCTGCACAGGGCGAGGATGGTGACTTCCTGGCCGGTCATGAAGTCCTCGGTGACGGCCTGCGCGCCGGGCTGGGTGAAGATGTCGCGCAGCGCTTCCTGGGCCTGCTCGGGGGTGTGGGCGATGGTGACGCCCTTCCCGGCTTTCAGTCCGGCGTCCTTCACGACGATGGGGGGCGTGAGGGTCGCGGCGTGGTCCAGCGCGGTCTGGAGGTCGCTGAAGGCGTGGTGCGCGGCGGTGGGGATGCCGTGGCGCTGCATGAACGCCTTGCTCCAGGCCTTGTCGCCTTCCAGGCGGCTGGCGGCGCGGGTGGGGCCGAAGGCGGGGATGCCCAGGGCGGCGCACTCGTCGACCACGCCGGCGGCCAGGTACGCTTCGGGGCCGACGATGACGAGGTCGGCGCCCTCACGCTGCGCGAGTTGGGCGAGGGTGGGGGCGTCCTGGGGGCTGTCGATCAGGCGGGCGTGCGCGGCGATGCCGGGGTTGCCGGGGGTGCACAGGACCTCGTGGCCGTGGCGGGCGCAGGCGTGCGCGATGGCGTGTTCACGGCCGCCGCCGCCGATGACCAGCACGCGCATCAGCGGTCGCCTCCGGAGCGGGCGGCGCGGCGCTGCCAGTAACGGGCGAGGCCCTGCACGCTCATCCAGGGGGGGCAGGCGAAGTCGTAGCGGGCGGGCAGGCCGGGGTGTTCGCGGCTCAGGTCGTTCATGAGGTCCCCTGTAAAGGTGCGGGTGATGGTGTCCAGGTCGTACCCGGCCTGCAGTCCGGCGGCGACGCGCTGCGCGTCGGTGTCCATGTTGCGCAGCAGGTCGTCCCAGTGGGCGGGGGTGTTCGGGTGGCTGCCGTAGTGCGCGAGGTGCAGGGTGCGGGCGTCCAGGGCGCGCAGGGTGTGCACGGAGTCCCGCCACGCTTCGAGATTGATATCTGGTGGCGGGGTGGGCGCGCGGGGTGTCTGCGCGGCGTCGAGGCGGATGCCGCCCACGTCCCCGACGAACAGGTGTTCACCCGCGTGGAAGCTCAGGTGGTGGACGGCGTGACCGGGCGTGTCGAGGGCCTGCACGTCCAGGCTGCCCAGGCGCAGGCTCTCGCCGCCTTCCAGTACGGTCAGGCGTGCGGGGTCGATGGGTTGCATCTCGCCCCACAGGCGTTCCATCTGGTCGCCGTAGATCTGGGTGGCGCTGGCCACCAGCCGTTCCGGGCGGGACAGGTGGGCGGCGCCGCGTGCGTGCACGTACGCGCGGGCCTGCGGCACGAGGTTCAGGACGGTGCCGGCCGCCCCGGCGTGATCGAAGTGAATGTGGGTCAGCAGGACGTGCCGCACGTCCGAGAGGGTCGCGCCGAGGCCGGTCAGGCCGTCACGGAGCGCGCCGAGGGTGCTGGTCGGGCCGGTATCCACGACCGCGAGGCCGTCGCCGGTGTCGAACACGAACGCGGCAATGACGCCCGGCGTGTCCTGAAAGTTCAGGTCCAGGGTGTGAACGCGCGGGTCGGTCATGCCTTCCCGCTGAGGCGCGCGCCGAGCAGCAGCAGCGCGCAGAGATACTGGACGCCCGCGATGATGCGGATGGTCCGCACGTTCGTGGCCGCGCGCAGGGGGCCGAAGGTCAGGGCGAGAATGCCGGTGGCGCTGAGCAGAATCACGCCAAACAGAAGCCAGAGTGCCATGCGCCGCAGAATACCCGCTGCCCCCGGGGGCCGGGCGGCCGTGGGCTGGGCAGCGGGTCCGGGTCAGACGGACTCCGATTGAATGGCTTGCAAAGCCGCCGGGTCCGAGCGGATGCGACTCGTAGAGCTGCCCCGCAGAGAAGGAGAGAAACGGGCTGCCGGGCGTGGAGCTGGCAACCCGGCGATGTGATGTTCCGGGTTGTCAGCGAAACAGACGGCAGTCCGGCTCAGTTCTCGCTGACCAGGGCTTCGAGGAGACGCACGGCTTCCTCCAGGCGGTGGGCCTGCACGCGGGCGGCGGTGCGCACCTGCCGCCATTCGAGGCGGACGCGGGCGAGGCTCAGGGGGTCGCCGCCCACCTGCGTGAGTTGCAGGGCGCGGCGCTCCAGGGTCTCGACCTGCGCGGCGAGTTGCCGCAGGGTGGCCTGGTGGGTGCGCGCGGCGTTCAGGGTGGCGTCGAGTTGCGCCTGCGCCTCGGCCTGCGCGAGGTGCAGGTTGTGGTGGGCCTGCATGACCTGCGGGCTGGCCTCTCCGGCCTCGCCGGCCTGCCACTGCGCGTAGTTCAGGGCGTGGCGGGCGCGCAGCACGTTGGGGTGCAGGGGCACGCCCAGCGAGAAGCGGACGTTGCTCAGGTCGAGTTCCAGCATGGTCAGGGGCGTGTCGGCGTCCTCGAGGTCGATCAGGGGCGTGAACGCTTCCAGGAACGCGCGGGTCTGCGTGACCATCAGGCGGGAGTGCGCCAGCTGGGGGCTGACGACCTGCCCGCTGCGGCTGGCATCCTCGAGTTCCTGGACGGTCAGGCGCAGCAGCTCGCCCTGCGCGACGGCCGCCGCGACCTGATCGGCCACCTCGATGCGGGCGTGGTCGGCGCGGAGTTTGCTGAGCATCTCCTCGGTCTCCCAGCGCCGGACCTCGGCCTGCGTGGCCTGCACGTCCCATTCGGCGGCGCGTTCCAGGCTCAGCAGGTCCGGGTTGGTGCGGATGGCGCCCAGGCTGCGGCTGGCGATCTCGGCGTGCGAGCGGGCCAGCAGCAGCGGCAGGTCGTGCGCGCGGCGCCCCCACTTGACCGGCGACGGGGCCGGGGCGATCGGGCCGGGCGCGGTGGACTGGGCGGGGACCGGGACGGACTCGGCGAACTTGGCGAGGTCCAGGGTGGTGCCCTCGAGCCACTTGTCGGCGCGGGCGTCCCCGAAGTTCTCGCGCATCTGCGAGTACACGTCCTGCAGCACGGCGATCACGTCGCGCGGGCCGAGGGCGCGCACGGCGGTCCAGCCGCGGCGCTGTACGGCGCCCTGCACGGCCAGGTCGGCCTCGCGCACGCCCAGTTCGGCGCTCAGGCGCTGGCGCAGCCAGTCGCGGTAGGGGTCGGCGGAGACCGGGGTCACGCGCGGCTCCCGGCGCGGCGCTGGCGGGCGCATTCGAACAGTACCAGGGCGGCGGCGGTGGCGACATTCAGGCTGTCGGCGCCGCGCGCGGCGTTCATGGGAATGCTGACCGAGTGGTCGGTGTCCCGCCAGTGGGCGGGCAGGCCCTCGTGTTCGGTGCCGAGCAGCAGCGCGACCCGGCCGGTCAGGGGGGCGTCCCAGTAGGTGCGGGGCGCGTCGGGGGTGCAGGCGACGGTGGTGAAGGCGCGGGCGGCCAGCCAGTCCTGGGCGTCCTGTTCGTCCATGACGGCGACCGGCAGGGTGAACACGCTGCCCTGCGAGGCGCGGATCACGTTCGGGCCGTAGGGGTCGGCGCCGCGCCCGAGGACGATCACGGCGTCCGCGCCAGCGGCGTCGGCGGTGCGCAGGATCGCGCCGACGTTGCCGGGTTTCTCCAGGCCGTGCAGCACGACGGTCACGGCGTCCGGGCCGGGTTCGGGCAGCGCGGCGCGGGGGGTGGGGGCCAGGCCGAGCAGACCGTCGGGGTTCTCGCGGCCGCTGACCTTCTCGAAGGCGGCGCGGGACAGTTCCAGGACGGTCAGTTGCGGGTGGGTCAGTTCGGGGGCCAGCGCCTGCGCTTCGGGGCTGAACAGGGCCGGGCAGGTGTACAGGATGTCCAGGTTCACGCCGGACGCGGCGGCGCGGTGCAGTTCACGGGCTCCCTCGATCAGGATGACGCCTTCCTGTTCGCGTTCGCGGCGGGTACGGAGTCTCACGAGCCGTTTCACGTGGCTGTTCTGGAGGGAGGTGATCGGGGCGGGCGTGGTCATCGCCGGTCATTATGCCGCGCGCGGGCCGGCGCGCTACGCTGTGGGCATGGCGCTGGCGTACCCTCCGTTCAAATCCTGTCCCTGCGGTTCCGGGCGCAGTTACGGGCACTGCTGCGGGCCGCTGCATGCCGGCGCGCCCGCCTCCACCCCCGAGGCGCTGATGCGGTCGCGGTACGCGGCGTACGCGCTGGGCAACGCGGCGTACGTGCTGGACACCTGGCATCCGGACACGCGGCCCGCCTCGGTGGACCTGCGGGACGGCACGCGCTACCTGGGGTTGCGGGTGCGGCGCGCGGCGGGCAGTCGCGTGGAGTTCGCCGCGCAGTTGCGCCTGCCGGACGGCGAGCGGTACACCCTGCGGGAGGACAGCGAGTTCGTGCAGCGGGACGGTCGCTGGCTGTACCTGGATGGCCGCACGCCGGCCGGCGCTGACACCGAACCGGCCTGACCCCGGTACGCCTGGAGACTGGTCTGTTGCGGCGCGGCGAACCTCTGCGGGTGGGAACGTCCGGGCGGCGGAGCGCGTACCGTGAGACATGACTGAACCCAGAGTGAACGCAGCGGCTGCCCGCGACCGCACGGCCCCCACCCTGCGCCCGCCGGGCCCGCGCGCCGCTCTGCTGATCGGCGCCCTGCTCGCTGCGGGCGTGCTGGTCAGCCAGAGCGTGAAGGTCATTCCGGCCGGGTACGTGGGGGTGGTGTTCAGTTCGTTCACGGGGGTCAAGGCGCAGCCGCTTCAGGAAGGCATTCATTTTCTGGTGCCGTTCGTGGACCGCGTGAACCTGTACGACGCCCGCCTGCAGGAGGTCACGCTGGCCCACACCGTGCAGGACGGCGACGAGGGTGCGATCCGGGCGCGCAGCAAGGAGGGGCTGGACATCACGGCGGACGTGACCGTGCAGTTCCGGGTGGACCGCGCCAAGGCCGCGACGCTGCACAAGGAACTCGGGCGGGACTACGTGCGGACCGTGATCCGCCCGCAGGTGCGCAGCAAGGTCCGGGACTCCATCGGTCAGTTCGGGGCGGCGGACATCATCTCCTCCAAGCGGCAGGAGGTCGAGGCGAGCATCACCACGGAACTGCGGCGCATCTTCGAGCGGAACAACCTGGTGCTCGACAGCGTGCTGCTGCGTGAGCTGCGCATTCCGGACAGCATCGCCAAGGCCATCGAGCAGAAGCAGGCGGCCGAGCAGCAGGTGGCGGTGGAACGCAACCGCCTGCAACAGTCGACCATCGGGGCGCAGCGCGCCGTGGTCGAGGCCGAGGGGGCCGCGAAAGCGGCGGTCGCCCGGGCGCGCGGGGAGGCCGAGGCGCTCTCGCTGCGCGGACGGGCGCTGCGGGAGAATCCGCAGCTGATCCAGCTGACGGTCGCCGAGAAGCTCTCGCCGGGCATTCAGACGGTCATGCTGCCCAGCACGGGGAATTTCCTGCTGGACGTGGGCACGCTCACGCAGCCTGCGAAGGCCGCGCCGAAACCGTGAGCGCCCGGCACGGCGGGCGTGGGATCATGCACGCATGATGGCGGCCATTCTGATTCTGCTGGTGATCTTCGCGGGCGTCACGGCGATCGTGTACGTGGACAACACCACCCGCGCCGGGCGGCGGGCGCTGAAGGGCGCGGCGCGTCCGGACGCCCTGCCGGACCCCCTGGCGGACAGCCGGCCCCTGACGGCCCCCCCGACCAGTCAGGAGCTGAGCCTGCCGCTGCTGCTGTCGCTGCCGGAACCGGCGCGCACGCGGGCGTGGGCGCTGCTGGGCCGCGTGATGGACGCCCTGAATGCCGGGCCCAGCGACACGCGCACGGCGTTCCTGCTGTCCCAGACGCGCGACACCTACCTGCCGGACACCCTGCGCGCCTACGCGACCCTGACGCCCGGCGCGCGTCTGACCCTCGAACGTCAGGGACAACCACCGGAGGTGCTGCTGGACGAGCAACTGACGCTGCTGGAGGACGGGGTGCGCGAGGCGTTGCGGCACGATCACGCGGCGGCCGACCGCCTGCTGACGCAGGGGCGGTTCCTGCGCGAACGCTTCGGCAGTGGCCTGACGCTGGAGAAGTAACCGTCGGGGCTGCGGGCGGTGGTAATACGGATTCCGTTTGTTTCGCTGACAATCCGGAACTTCACCGGATTGCCAGCTTCACGCCCGGAACCCGTTTTGCTCCTACTCGCTCCGCTCGGATTGAACGGGTTTTGCAACCCATTCAATCGGAGTCCGTATAACTGAACGAACGCTCAAGATTGAACCGGGTCCAGTTTCGCGGTCCAGGGCGCGGCGGGGCCGTAGCCTGCCGGTATGACCACACTGGCATTTCTGGGCCTGGGCGCGATGGGCGACCCCATGGCCGCGCACGTCACGCAGCACGCGCGCCAGGGAGGTCACCGCTCCCTCGTCTGGAACCGCACCGCCTCCCGCGCCGAGGCGCACGCCCACGCGCATGGCAGCGAGGTCGCCTCGCTGGAACAGGCGGCGCGGGCCGACGTGATCTTCACCTGCCTGCCCACCAGCGCCGAGGTGGACGAGGTCCTGGCCATGATGGAGCCGCACCTGAAGGCGGGCGCGGTGTGGGTGGACTGCACGAGCGGGCACCCGCAGGCCGCGCCTGCCCAGCGGGAACGGCTGGCGGCGCGGGGCGTGACGCTGCTGGACGCGCCGGTCAGTGGCGGCACGGGCGGCGCGCAGGCCGGCACCCTGACCGTGATGGTCGGCGGCCCGGCCGAAGCGCTGGAGGCGGTGCGGCCGCACCTGGCGTTCGCCGGGAAGGTCGTGCATGTGGGTCAGAGCGGCGCGGGTTTCGCGGTCAAGGCCGTGAACAACGCGCTGCTGGGCGTCACGCTGTGGGCGACCGGCGAGGGACTGGCGGTCCTGGCGCGCGCGGGCGTGGACCTGGGCGCGGCGCTGGACGTCATCAACGCCAGCAGTGGCCGCAGCAACGCCAGCCAGAACCTGATCGGGCAGCGGGTCCTGACCCGCGAGTTCCCGGCGACCTTCGCGCTGGGCCTGCTCGCCAAGGACGCCGGGATTGCCGCCGACCTGACCGGCGAGGTGCGGGGCAGCGCGCCGCTGCTGGCCCAGACGGCGGCCCTGCTGCGCGCCGCCGAACGCGTGGTGGGCGCGGACGAGGATCACACGGCCGCCCTGAAACTGATCGAGCAGATGAACGACGTGGAGTTGACATGACACAGGAACATATGACCCCCGGCACCAACCAGACCACCTCTCCCCGCTTCGGGATCGTCACGGACGGCGGCCTGGACGCCTACCCCTCGCTGCTGAACGACGTGCCGGTCGCGCCGTTCTCCGTGACGTTCGGGGACGCCAGTTACCGCACGAACGAGATCAGCCGCACGGACCTGTTCCGGATGCTGGAAAGCAACGCGAACCACCCGACCAGCAGTCAGCCGACCCCGCAGGACTGGATGGACGCCGTGCGCCGCGCCGGCGTGCGGGACGTGCTGGGCGTGACCATCAGCGCCGGCCTGAGCGGCAGCATGAACGCCGCCGAGCAGGCCCGTCAGGCGCTGGGCGGCGACTTCAACCTGACCCTGCATGACAGCGGCACCCTCAGCGCCGCGCAGGCCTTCCAGTTGCACGCGGCGGGCACGGCGGCCGCGCGCGGCGAGAGCCTGGAGACCGCCCGCGAGTGGATGCGCGCCGTGCACGAGGAAACCGAACTGTACTTCACCATCGAGACGCTGGAGTACCTGCGCCGGGGCGGACGGATCGGGCGGGTGCAGGCCACGCTGGGCGGCCTGCTGAACCTCAAACCCGTGGTGACGGTGGACAAGGCGGGCGGAACATACACGAACGTGGGCCGCGCCCGCTCGTACCGGGGGGCCATCGAGGCGCTCGCGGCGCAGGTCACGCGCCGCTTCGGCGAGGGCACCCCGCTGCGCGTGGGCCTGCTGTACGGCAGCGTGCGCGAGGACGCCGACGAGGTCCTGGCCCACCTGAAGGGCCGCCACCCGATCGTGTGGTCGGACGTGGCGGGCGTGAACCCGGTCCTGAACGTCCACACCGGCCCGCGTACCGTCGGGATTGCCGCCGCACCCGGCGCGTGGCCCTGGGAACGCTGAAGCGCACAAGCCAGAGGGGGACGCCGCGCAATCCGGGCGTCCCCCTCTTCCCTATCGACCATCAACGCTTGGCCATCAACTCTCGACCATCACCCTCTTTACTGGGTGCTGCGCGGGTCGAGCACGTCGCGCAGGCCGTCGCCGAGCAGGTTGAAGCCCAGCACGGTCAGGAAGATCGCCAGTCCCGGGAAGACCATCGTCCAGGGCGCGTCGATGTAGTACTGGCGGCTGTCGCTGATCATGGTGCCCCACTCGGGCAGGGGCGGCTGCGCGCCGATGCCCAGGAAGCCCAGCGCGGCGACCTCGATGGTGGCGGTGGCGATGCTCAGCGAGCCCTGCACGATCAGCGGGGAGAGGCTGTTGGGCAGAACGTGCCGGAAGATCATGCGGCCCTGCGTGGCGCCCAGCGCCCCGGCGGCCTGCACGAATTCACGTTCGCGGATGGACAGGACCACGCTGCGTGCCAGTCGCATGTACACCGGCACCTGCACCAGCGACACGGCCAGCATGGCGGTCACGAGTTGCGGGCTGTTCAGGGCGAACAGGCGGTCCATGCCGGCGATCAGCAGGGGCGGGTCGCTGGCGCTGAAGATGCTGGCGAAGCCGATGGCGAGCAGGATGCTGGGGAAGGCCAGCATCACGTCGGTCAGGTAGCCCATCACCGAGTCGAACCAGCCGCCGAAGTACCCGGCGAGCACGCCGAGCAGCGAGCCGATCACCAGGGCCAGCAGGGTGCTGACCACGCCGACCTTCAGGCTGATGCGGGTGCCGTGCAGGACGCGGGTCATGACGTCGCGGCCCAGGTTGTCGGTGCCCATCGGGGCGGCCCAGGCGTTCACGCGGCCCGTGACGGGGTCGCGGTAGGTCTCGGCGACGTCCGGGTTCCACAGCGCGGCGACGCTGGGCGCCTTGAGAATCCGGCTGTAGTTGCGGTCGGTGGTGGGGTCGTAGGGTTTCAGGACGCTGGCGAAGATGGCCAGCAGCACGAACGCCGCCACGATGACCGCCCCGACCCGGCCGGGCGTGGAGCGGCGGAAGCGGCGCCAGAAGATGCTGTCCTGGCGGGGTTTGACGGCGGGAGCGGTGGTTGCGGTTGTCATGAGGTCACCAGTTCCCTTCAGCTGTACTGGATGCGGGGGTCGAGGGCGGCGTAACTGAGGTCCACGATCAGGTTGGCGAGGCTCACGATCAGGGCGGCGAAGATCACGCCCCCCTGGATGATCGGGTAGTCACGCTGGCTGATCGCGTCGTACACCCACGAGCCGATGCCGGGCCACGAGAAGATCGTCTCGGTCAGCACGGCCCCGCCGAGCAGCGCGCCCGCCTGCAGGCCGATGACGGTCACGACCGGCAGCAGGGCGTTGCGCAGCGCGTGCTTGAAGGTCACGGCGCGGCCGGTCAGGCCCTTGGCGCGGGCCGTGCGGACGTAGTCCTGCCCCAGCACGTCCAGCATGGAGGAGCGCGTGATGCGCGCGATGATCGCCAGCGGAATGCTGCCCAGCGCGATGGCCGGCAGGATCAGGTGGCGCAGGGCGTCCCAGGCGGCGGCCGGCTGGCCGCGCAGCAGGCCGTCCAGGACGTAGAAGCCGGTCACGGGTTCGAGGTTCACCTCGCTGCCCAGCCGCGCCGAGGGGGGCAGCCAGCCGAGTTTCACGGCGAAGAAGTACGACAGCAGCAGCCCCAGCCAGAACACGGGCATGCTGACGCCCACCAGCGAGATGGTGGTGGCGAGGTTGTCCCACATGGAGTTGCGGCGCAGCGCGGCCAGGATCCCGGCGGGCATGCCGATCAGCAGCGCGAACAGCAGCGCCGCGACGCTCAGTTCGGCCGTGGCGGGAAAGCGGGCTTTCAGGTCGTCCCAGACGGGGATGTTGCTCTTGATTCCGCTGCCCAGGTCGCCCTGGAGCAGCGCGCCCATGTACCGGGGGTACTGGGCGTCCATGGGGTTGGCGGGATTGAAGAACCACGGTTTGTTCAGGCCCAGCTGCTCGCGCAGCGCGGCGGCCGCTTCCGGCGTGGCGCGCTCGCCGAGCATGGCGACGGCCGGATCGCCGGGAATGGAACGCACGAACACGAACACCACGAGGCTGATGCCCAGCATGACCAGTACGGTCCGCAGCAGGCGGCGAATCAGGTAACTGCCCAAAGCAGACCTCCCTTGGGTAAATGAATGGAACGGAAATCGGAGTGCGAACAGACCCGGTCGGGTCGGTTTCGTCGGACGGTCAGACAGTGTGTCGGCGCACAGTGTACCTGTCAGGCTGCCGCGCAGGGAGTCGGGCGGTCCGGGCAGTTCAGACAGGGCGGCGACCGTCAATGGAAAGCGGCAGGCCTCCGGTATCTGGAGACCTGCCGCCCCCCGACCGGGGTCATGACGGACTGCCGGGGCCTGATACGGATTCCGTTTGTTTCGCCAACAACCCGGAACTTCACCGGGTTGCCAGCTCCACGTCCGGAACCCGCCCTGCTCCCACTCGCATCCGCTCGGATTGAACGGGCTTTAAAGCCCGTTCAATCGGAGTCCGTATGAAAGGCTGTGCGGACCTTTCAGGCCGGGTCCGGATTACTTCTTGCCGGTGACGGTGATGGTGTTGAAGGGTTCGCTGCCCAGCGGGCTGGGCACCCAGCCCTTGACGTAGCTGCGCGCGGCGGCCAGCGGGTTGCTGTGAACCATGGGCACGCGGTACGCGGCGTTGTAGGTGATCTCGTGCAGCTGCGAGTAGACCTTGGCCTTGGCTTCCTGGGTGGCGGCGGCGCGGCCCTGCTGCAGCAGCGTCTCGACGTTCGCGGGGTTCCAGTTGATGTCGTCGCTGGCGTTGGCGCCGTAGTACGCGCCGTAGAAGTTGTCGGGGTCGCCGTAGTCGCCGGTCCAGCCGATCATGTACATGTCGAAGCCGGGTTCCTTGTTGCGGTCCTCGAGGTACTTGGCCCAGTCCTGGGTTTTCAGGTTGACCTTGATGCCGATGGCGCTCAGGTCAGCGGCGATGGCTTCCGCGATGGGTTTGGGGGTGGGGAAGTACGGGCGGCTGACGGGCATGTACCACAGGTCGATGGAGAAGCCGTTGGGGTAGCCGGCTTCGGCCAGCATCTTCTTGGCGGCGGCTGGGTCGAACTTGTAGTCGGCCGGGACCTTGGAGCTGTTCGCCCAGGCCATGACGGGCGGCACGAAGCTGGCGTTGCTGACGCCCAGGCCGTTCCAGAAGGCGTCCACGATGGCCTTCTTGTTGATGGCCATGCTGATCGCCTGACGCACCTGCTGGTTTTTCAGGTACTGGTTGCGGTTGTTCATGCTGACGAAGCCCACGTTGAAGCTGGGGCGCTTGACGGCCACGAGGTTCTTGTCGGCCTGGACGCTCTTGAGGCTGTCGGGCGTCAGGTCGTTGGCGAAGTCGATGGTACCGGCCTTCAGTTCGTTCAGGCGCTGGCTGGCGTCCTTGATGTTGCGGATGATCAGCTGGTCGACCTTGGCCTTCTCACCCCAGTACAGCTTGTTGGGGAGCAGGGTCACGCGGTCGCCGGTGCGCCAGCTCTGGAAGATGAACGGGCCGGTGCCGACGGGCTTGCTGGCGGGCGTGCCGTACTTGGCGCCTTCCTTCTTGATGGCGGTCGGGCTGGCGATGCCGAAGTACCCGGCGGCCATCACGTTGGGCAGCACGGAGCTGGGTTTGTTCAGGTCCACGCGGACGGTGGTGTCGTTGACCTTGACGATGTTCTTGATGACGGCGGTGGCGTCGCCCTTGTAGCCGCCGAGCAGTTCGCCGACGATCTCGAAGGTGCGGCCCTGGTCGCGGAAGCCGTAGGGGTGGCTCTTGTCCCACCAGCGGCTCAGGTTGAACACGATGGCGTCGGCGTTCATGGGGGTGCCGTCATGGAAACGCACGCCCTTGCGCAGCGTGAAGGTCCAGGCGGTGTTGTTCGCGTTCGCTTTCCAGGAGGTGGCGAGGCCGGGCGCGAGGTCGGTGCTGCCGGGCTTGAAGTCCACCAGGGTGTCGTAGATCTGACGCTGCACCAGGATGCTGATGCCGTCGGTGATGTTGCCGGATTCCAGGCTGACGGGCTCGCCGTTACCGCCGAACACGAGGCTGGCGGCCGAGGCGGCGCTGAGGGTGGAAAGCAGAGCGGTCAGAAGCAGTTTCTTCATGGAACCTCCGGGTCCGGCATGCGGCGCGCTTCCGGAACGACCCGGCCGTACGTGCATGTGGACAGTAAAAAAGTAAAACGTTCGTTAAGGGTAGGGGGCGGCCGGGGGGGTGTCAAGCGATCCGTATGCACCCACCGGACACCCCGCCCCCCCGGCGGCCCGCGCGCCCAGCCCGCGCTGGTCGGAACCACCGCCGCCCCGACCCACCCCGCCGCTGCCGTACGCTGGGCGGGTGACCCACCGAGTAGACGCTGTCCGGGCCGACGCCGCACAGGCCGACGCCGCGCCGCACGTTCCTGGCCCCCCGGCGGGCAGCCTGCCGGCCGGGCGGCTGGTGATGGTGGACATTCCCGGCCCGACCCTGGACGGCGACACGGCCGCGCACCTGCGTCGGCGCGGGATCCGCAGCGTGTGTCTGTTCGGCAAGAACGTGCAGTCCGAGGAGCAGCTGCGCGCCCTGTGCGCCGACCTGCGCGGCGTGATGGGCGAGGACGCGCTGATCGCGCTGGATCACGAGGGGGGCGCGATCCTGCGGCCCGACTTCTGGCCGTTCGCGCCGTCCGCGATGGCGCTCGGCGCGGCGGACGACCCGGACCTGACGCGCCGGTCGAGTGAGGCGCTGGCGCGGCAGCTGCGGGCCGTGGGCATCAACTGGAATTTTGCGCCGGTGCTGGACGTGAACGTGAACCCGGCCAATCCCGTGATCGCGGACCGGGCGTTCGGGGGTCAGGTTCCGCTGGTCACGCGGCACGGCCGCGCGGCGCTGGCGGGGCATGACGCGGCGGGCGTGGCGGCCTGCGTGAAGCACTTCCCCGGTCACGGGGACACGTCGCTCGACAGTCACCTGGCGCTGCCGAGCGTGACGCGTTCACGCGCGGAACTCGACCGGACCGAGTTCGCGCCGTTCCGGGAACTGCTGCCGGTCACGCCGGCCGTGATGACGGCGCACGTCGTGTACCCGGCGCTGGACCCGCACGCGCCCGCCACGCTGTCCCGAGCGGTCCTGACGGACGTGCTGCGCGGCGAGTGGGGGTTCACGGGGGTGATCGTCACGGACTCGATGGGCATGAAGGCCATCGACGACCACTACGGGCGGGGCGAGGCGGGCGTGCTGGCCGTGCAGGCGGGCGCGGACCTGGTGATGGCGCTGGGGCGCCGCGAGGCGCAGGAGCAGACCCTGGACGCCCTGGCCTCGGCACTGGCGGACGGCCGACTGGACGCGGCGCAGGTGCAGGCAAGCGCCGCGCGGCTCTCGGCGCTGGCGCGGCGCTACCCGGCGCGGGCGGACGCCGCCCTGGACCTGCAGGCCGACGCGCCGCTGTTCGCGCGGGCGTGGGCGCAGGCCCTGACCGCGTACCGCGACCCGGTGGCCCCCGCGCCGGGGTCGCGCGTGCGGCTGGTCGCGCCGCGCCGCGTGACGCGCGAGAACGTCAGCGAGGCCAGCGTGGACGCCGCCACCCTCGCCTCGGAACTCGCGGGGGTGTACCGGGTGGACCTGACGGCCTTCGACGACCCGGCGCAGCTCGACTGGGACGCGCTGAGGGCAGACGGGATACCGGTCATGCTCGCCACGACCGGCCGTCACCGGCACCCGGCGCTGCGCGGCGCGCAGCCGGACCTGCACCTCGCGCTGTACAACCCGTACGCGGCGCTGGACGTGGACGCCCCGGCCGTGCTGACCTTCGGGTTCCGCCCGGAGGCCCGCGCCGCCCTGCTGGCGTGGCTGCGCGGCGAGGCGGGCACTCCGGGGCGCCTGCCCTTCGGCACCTGACCATTGTGGTGAGAGCCCCTGCCGGTCCCTTCAGGCGAGCGGGTCGTCTGCGCGCAGGCCGTCCAGGGGCAGGCGGTCCAGGCGTCGCTGGGCGGCCCCGGCGGCGGCGCGGCCGGCCGGGTCGGGCCGGAACGACAGGCTCAGGCTGCCGTCGGCGTGGACCTTGAAGCTCAGCAGTCCGGCGTGGCCCGGCACGCGGGCCAGCGTGACGGGCGCGCGCAGCAGCAGGCCCAAGGCGCGGCTCAGGGCCGGCAGCGCGCCCTGGCGGTCCGGGGGGGCGCGCAGGGTGATCAGACCGGCCTGACGGGCGATCAGGCTGACGGGCCGCCGGGCGTCCGGGGGGGGTGAGGCGGCGAACTGCACCGGTAGCCGCGCCTCGAAGGTGGGTTCCGGCAGGTCGTGCGGGCCGGGGCGCAGGGGGCCGGTCAGCTGGAAGGTCAGGACGCGGTTGCCGCTGCGGCTCAGGTCGAAGGTCGTGTCGCTGATCCCGGCCAGGGTCACGCTGTCCAGCAGTCCGGCGGGCAGTGCGCGGCGCAGCGCGCCCGTGACGGCGGCCAGCAGGTGATCGCGGGACAGGGTGGCGGTGGCGGGCGGGCAGAGTTGCCCGGCGTGCAGCACCAGCACGCCGTTCTGGAAGTCGCTGAACTCCAGGGGGCTCTCCGGGGCGAGGCTCAGGGTGTCGCTGGTGGGGTAGCCGAGCGGGCCGCTCTCCCAGCCGGTCCTGGCCCAGGCGGCGCGCAGTTCGCCGCGCACGAACAGCGGGCCGGTGCGGGGATGCAGGAACAGGCTGCCACCCTGAAAGTGCTGACGGCACTGAACGTGACTCCACTGGCCGGCGTGGTCGGGGGCTGGGAGCGGGTCGGGGGCTGGGAACGGGTCGGGAGTCGGGTCGCCAACCGGGAAGCCCAGGACGCTGTCGGGGCCGCCCAGGGCGTCGTAACGGCGGCGGATGTCACCCCGGACCTCGTGGACGCCGGTGCCGGGCGAGGTGTACAGGTCCGCGTGGTGGTAGCGGCGGCGGTGGCCGCCCCGCACGGCCTCGCAGGGGCCGGTGGGCGGGCCGGTGTGCCGCTCTCCCAGCGCCCGCGCGTGGGCGTCCAGGGTGGCGGCGGGCTGCGCGGCGTGCAGGGGGGTGTGCTGCGCGCACACGGTGACGCGGGCGTACTCCTCGCCGCTGTCGTGGTGGCGCAGCGAGACGCGGAAGGTGCGGGTCTCGCCGGCCGCCACCTGTCCGCTGAAGGCCGCGCCGCCCCTCTCGCTCACGGGCTGGCCGGGCGTCAGGGTCAGCAGGCGGGCGTCGCCGCTGACCTGCACGGGCCCCTGGGGGGTCAGGGTGAAGGTCACGGTGAGCTGCACCTGCCGCCCCCCGCCGCCCACGCCGGTCAGGTGCAGCTGCGTGACGGGCCGGGCGGCGTCCAGGACGGTCCGTTCGCGCAGCCAGCCCAGGGCGTGGTCCCCGCCGAACTGTTCGTCGTCCGTGACGTGCAGCCGGGTGGTGTGGGTCAGTTGCGCCTGGGGCGGGCCGGGCTGGGGGCCGGGCCGGGCTGGGTGCGTGGGGCCGTGCATGTCGCCTCCGGGTGGGTGGGGTGCGGGGTGCGGGTACGCCGGTGCGGGAGCGGGCCGGGCGATCCGGCGCACGCCCGGCAGGCGCGGCGGCGTGCCGGGCCTCCGCACGCGTTCATTAGACGGGGCGGGGCGTGATCGGGCCGTGATCGGTGTCCGGTGTGGGTGGCCGCAGGGGGCGGCGGGGCGGCGGGCCGGGCGAGACAGACGCCCCTCCCGGCTGATAGATTGAACTGAGTACAAGCCAAGTCGATCACCGATCCGTTACCCACCCTGCCTTCAGGCTCCGCGCGCCGGCGCGCCCCTGAACGCCCCCACCCGGAGGACCCCCTGTCATGGACTTCACCCTGAACGACGAACAACGCCAGCTGCAGCAACTCGCGCGGGACTTTACCCGCAAGGAGATCATGCCCATCGCCTCCGAGTACGACCAGAAGGAAGAACTGCCCTGGCAGGTCGTCGAGAAGGCCTTCGAGGTCGGTCTGCTCAACCCCAGCATCCCCGAGCACGCCGGCGGCCTGGGCCTGGGCATGTTCGACGAGTGCCTGATCGGCGAGGAACTCGCGTACGGCTGCATGGGCATCTACACCGTCCTGATGGCCAGCGAACTGGGCATCGCGCCCGTCCTGATCGGCGGCACCGAGGAGCAGCAGAAGCGCTTCCTGACGCCCCTGACCGAGAAGGCCGGACTGGCCGCCTTCGCCCTGAGCGAACCGAACAACGGCTCGGACGCCGCCAGCATGCACACCACCGCCGTTCTCGACGGCGACGAGTGGGTCCTGAACGGCACCAAGATGTGGATCAGTAACGGCGGCCTGGCCGAGTTCACGGTCGTGTTCGCCACCACCGACCGCCAGGGCGGACACCGCGCCACCGTCGCGCTGGTCGTGCCCAAGGACGCGCCGGGCTTCAGCTACAACAAGATCAAGCACAAGATGGGCCAGCGCGCCAGCCTGACCAGCGAACTGGTGTTCGAGAACGTCCGCGTGCCCAGAGAGAACCAGCTGGGCGGCCTGGGTGACGGCTTCAAGATCGCCATGAAGACCCTGGACAAGACCCGCATCCCGGTCGCGGCCGGCTCGGTCGGCATTGCCCGGCGTGCCATGGAGGAGAGCATCAAGTACTCCAAGGAACGCACCGCGTTCGGCAAACCCATCGCGGAGTTGCAGGCCATCCAGTTCAAGCTGGCCGAGATGGCCATGGGCATAGAGACCGGCCGCCTGATGTACCAGAAGGCCGCGTGGCTGGTCGACCAGGGGCAGCCGCACGGCTTCGAGAGCGCCATCGCCAAGGCGTACTGCAGCGAGATGGCCTTCAACGCCGCGAACGAGGGCATCCAGGTTCACGGCGGGTACGGCTACGTCGGCGAGTACCCGGTCGAGAAACTGCTGCGCGACGTGAAACTGAACATGATCTACGAGGGCACCAACGAGATCCAGCGCGTCGTGATCAGCCGTCACCTGCTGAAGTAACGCGCACTCCGATTGAATGGCTTGCAGAGCCGTTCAATCCGAGCGAAGCGAGTGGGAGCAAAACGGGTTCCGGACGTGGAGCTGGCAATCTGGTGAAGTTCCGGATTGTCAGCGAAACAGACGGAATCCGTATAACGTCATCACAGAAGAGCGGCCGGAGCTGTTGCCCCGGCCGCTCTTCTGTGGTGACGGCAGTCCGGCTCAGCCGATGTGCGTGACCAGGGTTCCCACGCCCTCGACCTCCACCTCGACGATGTCGCCGCTGCTGAGCGGGCCGACGCCCTCGGGCGTGCCGGTCAGGACCACGTCGCCGGGTTCCAGGGTCACGTAACGGGTCACGTACACCAGGATGTCCACGACCGGGAAGATCATCTGCGCGGTGCGGCCGTCCTGGCGGGTCTGGCCGTTCACGCGGGTCTGCACGCGCAGGTCGCGGGTGTCCAGGTCCGTTTCCAGCCACGGTCCCAGCGGGCAGAAGCGGTCGGCGGCCTTCGCGCGGAACCACTGCAGGTCGGTCTTCTGCAGGTCGCGGGCGGTCAGGTCCAGGCCGCAGGTGTAGCCAGCGACGTGCGCGAGGGCCGTGTCGGGCGTCAGGTCGCGGGCGCGCTGGCCGATCACCAGGGCCAGTTCACCCTCGAAGTGGAAGTTCTGCGTCCAGTCCGGGCGGTCCACCGTGCCGCCGGGTTCGGCCAGCGCGTTGGCGCCCTTCAGGAAGATGCCGGGTTGTGTGGGCAGGTCGCCCGTGTCGTTGCCCAGTTCGCGGATGTGGTCGAGGTAGTTGCGGCCCACGCAGACGATCTTGCCGGGCTCGGCGGGGGCCAGCAGCAGGGCCGGGTCCATCGGCAGGCTCTGGCCGGTGCGGGGGCCGCCCATCGAGCGGGTCAGGTGCAGGGTATCGCCGTCCAGTTCGGCCCAGTGGGCCTCGCCGGCGTGCCGGATGCGCGCGAGTTTCATGCGGGCAGGATAGTGCAGTGACCGCGCCGCTGCCCCCCCGGAATCCGCCGGGCCGATCCGGAACCCCCGGACGCGCGCGGCGGTCAGTCGGCGCTGACGTCGGCCTCGTCCAGCGTGACGTGTTCCAGCGCGGCGGGGTCGATCAGCGTGACCTGCGCGCTGGTGTACGTGAGCATGCGCGCCGCGTCGAGTTTCCGCATCACGCGGGACACGGTCTCACGGCTCGAGGAGATGCGGGCCATGATGTCCTGCGTGGAGAGCGGCAGCACCTCGGGGTTGGGCACGCCGGCCGCCAGCCGCTGCTGGTACAGGCTCAGGAACACGTGACTGAGGGCCGCCTCGGTGTTCAGGCCGAAGGCGATCAGTTCGTCGTTCAGGAAGGTGACGCGCCGCACGAGCAGGGCGCTGAGGTTCCACAGGACCTGCGGGTGGCGGCGCAGGATCTGCCGGAAGTGCGTGCGGTACAGCATCAGGGTGGTGACTTCCGTCTGAGCGCGGACGGTGGCGCTGCGTTCACCGCCGCCCAGCACGGCGGTCTCGCCGATCACGCCCGGCGCGTACACGTCGCCCATGACGCGCTCGCGGCTGCCCAGGCTGATACGGGAGACCCGCACGACGCCGCTGGTGATCAGGTGCAGGGCCTCGCCCTCGGCGTCCTGTTCCAGGATCACCTGACCGGCGTGATAGCGGCGCTCGGTGATGACGCGCAGGGCTTCCTGGAGGGCCTCGTCGGGGACGTCGTGGAAAAGCGGGGAGTTCTTGAGATCGTCCAACCGGGCCATAGTCCGCTCATCCTAGCTTGACAGGGCGGCGATAACCAGTCTGCGCCAACCAGTCTGCGCCAACCAGTCTGCGCCGGCCGACACTGGCGTCCGCGCTAGGATGCGCGCGTGACTGCCGCTCCCGCCGCCCTCGAAGCCCGCTCCCTGACGCAGCGCTACGGATCGCTGACCGCCCTGCGCGGCGTATCGCTGCGCGTGGAGGCGGGCGAGGTGGTCGCCGTGACCGGCCCGTCCGGCAGCGGCAAGAGCACCCTGCTGCACCTGCTGGGCGGCCTGGACGTGCCGCAGGAGGGCGAAGTCTGGTGGGCGGGTACGCGGGTGGACACCCTGGACACCCAGGTGCGCGCCACGCGCCGCGCCGGGCAGGTCGGGCTGGTGTTCCAGCATCATTACCTGCTGGACGACCTGACCGTGATCGAGAACGTCCTGATTCCGTCCCGGCTGGCCGGGCAGCGGGACGAGGCGCGCGCCCGCGACCTGCTGGCCCGCGTGGGCCTGGGCGGGCGCGAGGCGGCCCTGCCCGGCGTCCTGAGCGGCGGCGAGCGGCAGCGGGTGGCGGTGGCGCGCGCGCTGGCGGCGCGGCCCGCGACCGTGCTGGCCGACGAGCCGACCGGCAGCCTGGACCGCGCCAACGCGCAGGCGGTGGCGCAGCTGCTGGTGAACCTGGCGCGCGAGGAGCAGGCGGGGGTGCTGTTCGTCACGCACGACGACCGGCTGGCGGCCTTCGCCGACCGGACGCTGCACCTGCTGGACGGTCAGTTCACCGACTCGGTGCCGGCACTCCTCTGACCGCGCAGATGTGACGGCGCAGGTGTGACGGCGCAGGTGTGACCGCGCGGCTACGAAGGCCGGGCGGTCATGGGGCGTTCAGGTGGTGCGGGCACCGCGGGCGTACTGGGCCGCGACGGGCGGCGTGACGCCCAGGCGCTGCGCGGCGGCCTGAATCCAGTGCGGGTCGCCCAGCAGCGGGCGGCCCAGGGCGATCAGGTCGGCGTCGCCGTTCTGGAGGTAGGCCTCGGCGCGTTCGGGCGTGTCGATCATGCCGACCGTCATGACGTTCAGGTCCGGCACGGCGGCCCGGACCTGCCGCGCGAACGGCACCTGGTAGCCGGGCTGCACGGGGATCTGCTGCTCGGCGCTCAGGCCGCCGCTGCTGAGGTCCACGGCCGTGACGCCCTCGCGGGCCAGCAGGCCGCACAGGACGACGGTCTGCGATTCGTCCCAGCCGCCCTCGACCCAGTCGGTGGCGCTGAGGCGCACGAACAGCGGCTTGTGCATGGGCCAGGCGTCCCGGACGGCGCGCGTGACTTCCAGCAGCAGCCGCACGCGGTTCTCGAAGGTGCCCCCGTAGGCGTCGGTACGAGTGTTCGACAGCGGCGACAGGAACTGGTGCAGCAGGTAGCCGTGCGCGGCGTGAATCTCGACGGTGTCGAAGCCGGCCATCTCGGCGCGGCGGGCCGCCTGCGCGAAGTCGGCGGTGACGCGGGCGATGTCGTCGGCGGTCATGGCGCGCGGGGTGGGCAGCGCGTCGCTGTACGGCTGGTCGCTGGGGCCGATGACGGGCCAGCCGCCGCGTTCCTCGGGAACGGCGCCGCGTCCGCGCCAGGGAGCGTAGGTGCTGGCCTTGCGTCCGGCGTGCGCGAGCTGCGTGCCGATCAGGCCGCCGTGCGCATGGACGAAGTCCGTGACGCGGCCCAGCGGGACGATGTGCTCGTCGTCCCACAGGCCCAGGTCCTCGGGGCTGATGCGGCCCTCGGGGGACACCGAGACGGCCTCGGTGAAGATCAGGCCCACGCCGGCCAGCGCGTACTGCCCCAGGTGCACGAGGTGGAAGTCGTTCGCCACGCCACCACGCGCGGAGTACATGCACATGGGCGAGACGACCACGCGGTTGGGGAGGGTCAGCTGCGCGAGTTTCAGCGGCTGGAACAGCATGGGAGCGGCGTCGTTGGAACCGGGTGTCATACGCGCGAATCTAGAGCCGCCGGGCCGGGTGGAGTAAGGGACAGCCGACATTCACACCGCACATGAACGCCAGCTTAAGAGCCGGGTCGGTGGCCGGTCTGGCGGCCGGGCCGCGCGGCGCGGTGACGGGCGGCCTGCTCGCCCACCTGCGCCCAGAACGCCCGTTCCAGTCCGGTCAGTTGGGCGGAATCCGGGGCAGAGCGGGCCGGGCGGCGGTACGGGGTCGCCTCCAGCCGCACGAGCAGCGTGTGGTGCGGCGCGTCCTGCCGCGACCGGTGCGCGGCGTGCAGCGCCACGTCCTCGGGGGCGGTCTGCGCGGCCTGTACCAGCGCGGCGTACGCGCCGGACAGCTCCTGCAACGCGCGCACGTCGGCGGCGTACACCCACGGACCGTACTCGCCCAGCAACGCCAGGAACCCGGTCCATTCGCTGTTCAGCACGGCGCGCACAACCTCACGGGGGGGCGTGTCCGGCGGCAGCCAGGGGCGCACGCCCAGCAGGTCCGGGGCCAGCCAGCGTTCCCCGGCGTACTCGGCCCCGGCGCGGTCGGCAGCGGCGGGCGAGTCGATGTCGCGCAGTTCGGTCAGGTGCGCCAGCCGGGCGCGGGCCGCGTCGGTCAGGGGCTGGGCGCGCGGGCGGCTCAGGCCCAGTGCTTGCCAGGTGGGGGCCTCCTCACGTTCAGGGTCGGCAGGCATCAGCTGCTCGCGCTGGTGTAACTGCCCACCGCACGCAGCCAGAACAGGCGGGTCACCACGAACAGCGCGGCCGCCACGACCGGCGACGCCAGCGCCACGCCCCAGGCCAGTTCGCCCGTCATGGCCTGCGCGGGCACGGTCGTGATGAACGCCACCGGCACCACGAACGTCAGGAACGCCCGCACGGGCAGCGGGAAGGCCGACACCGGAAAGCGGGCCGCGCCGAACACGCCGTTGAACAGTTCCGCGACGTTCTGCGTCTTCACGAACCAGAACGCCGTGGTGCTCAGCGCCAGCCAGATGCAATACACGATCACGACCGCCGAGGCGTACAGCAGCGCCGCGCCCAGCGCCCCCAGCGGCGTGACGGTCAGGCCCGAAGCGGCGTACGCGATCAGGCCCAGCCCGATCAGCAGGTCCGGCGCGCGCAGCACGTTCAGGTGCCGGGTACTCACCCCGAACTGCGCGTCAATGGGCTTGAGCAACGTGAAGTCCATGCTGCCGGTGCGGATGGCGTCCGCGATCTTGCTCATGTTCGGCTGGATGAACACGCTGATCACGCCCTCGGTCAGCATGAAGAACCCCGTGACCAGCAGCGCCTCCCGGAACGACCAGCCACCCACGCTGGTGATCCCCGGCTGCCCGAACACGATCCCCAGCCCCAGCAGCGCCACGCCCACCTCCCCCAGACTGGCCAGCAGCGCCCCCACGAAGTTCGCGCGGTACTCCAGCTGCGCCGACAGGGTCGCGCCCGTGAAGATCCGCAGCAGGCGCAGGTAGCGGCTCACGCAGCCCGCCGGGGCGTGATGCGGGTTGAAGGTTGATGGTCGATGGTTGATGGAAGGGCGCACCAGCCTCTGTCAACCATCAACCGTTTACCATCAACCCTCATGCTCCCACCGCGCCGTACTTCTTCAGGCCGGCGCGCCAGACGGCCAGTCGCAGGAACCAGAACACGACCAGCCAGCCCAGCATGACGAGCGCGCCGCGCAGGGCGTCCTCGGGTCCGGCCTTGCCCGCCAGGAGTTGCGCGGGGAGGCCCAGCATGTACGGGAATGGCGTCCAGACGGCCACACCCTGCACCCAGGCGGGATAGAAGTCCAGCGGGGCGAACATGCCGCCCAGCGCGGCGTACACCAGCCACGCGAGTTCCTGGAAACTGGTGCTGCTCTCGGTCCAGAAGGCCAGCAGGCCGATGGCGTACTCGTACAGGAAGCGTGCCGTGAAGCCCAGCGCCGCGAGGCCCAGCGCGGCCGGGTACGCCCACCACTCGGTCGTGAAGCGCGCGCCGGACAGCAGCGCGAAGGCCGTGACGAGCACCAGCATGGGCACCAGCCGCACCAGCCGCTCGGCCACGTGCGAGGCGTAGTGCGTCCACATGGGGTCCAGCGGGCGCAGCAGCTTGGCCGACAGGGTGCCCTGCCGGATCTCGAAATCCAGTTCCCACGCGACCCACACGACCAGCAGTTGCGACACCAGCCACGTGCTCAGGAAGTACGTGGCGAACCCGGCGGCGTCGTAGCCGCGGATCTGCCCGCCGGGCGCCGCCTGCGCCTGCGCCATCCAGACCAGCATCATGACCAGCGACAGCGTGCCGGACAGCATCCAGATGACGACCTCGGCGCGGTACTCGGCCATCTCCGCGAAGCGCGTGGCGAACAGCACCCGCGCGGTGTTCAGGCGACTCACGCGCGCTCCAGTGCGGGTGTGGGGGGCGTGCGGTGCCCGAACAGATCGGCCATGATCGCCTCGATGCTGGGGTCCTCGACCGTCAGGTCGGCCACGTCCAGGTCGGCCAGCAGCCGCGCGGCGCGTTCGCTGACCTCGGAGCGCGGCACGCGCAGCTGGGCGCTCAGGCCGTCCACGCTGACGTCCTGCCCGTACGCGGCGAGCGCCTGCGCGGTCACGGGGGAACGCAGTTGCAGCCGGATGGTCTTCCCCGCCCCGGCCTGCCCGGCCAGACTGCCCAGGTCGCCGTCGAACACCAGCGCGCCCTGGTCGATCACCAAGATGCGGCGGGCCAGGGCGGTCACGTCCGCCATGTAGTGACTCGTGAGGATCACGGTCGCGTCGTACCGCTCGTTGTAGTCGCGCACGAACGCCCGCACGCTTTCCTGCATGTTCACGTCCAGCCCGATGGTCGGTTCGTCCAGGAACAGCACCCTGGGTCGGTGCAGCAGCGCGGCGGCCAGTTCGCACTTCATGCGTTCGCCCAGCGACAGCTTGCGCACCTGCTTCTTCAGGATGCCGTCCAGGCCCAGCACGTCCGTGAATTCACGCATGGTCGCGCGGTACTGGTCATCCGGGATCTCGTAGATCGCCTGATTGACCAGGAAGGAATCCAGCGCCGGGAGGTCCCAGATCAGCTGCTGCTTCTGCCCCATGACCAGCGTGATCTGCCGCAGGAACGCCGCCTCGCGCCGCCGGGGCTCGAAGCCCGCCACGCGCGCCTCGCCGCCCGAGGGGTGCAGCAGGCCCGAGAGCATCTTCAGGGTGGTGGTCTTCCCCGCCCCGTTCGGCCCGAGGAACCCCACGACCTCGCCGGGATGCAGGTCGAAACTCACGCCGCGCACCGCCTCGACCTGCCGGGTCTTGCGGCTCACGAAGGACCGCAGGCTGCCCATGAAGCCGGGTTCCTTCTCGTGTACGGCGTAGGCCTTGCGCAGGTCGCGAACGTGCACGGCGGCGTCCGGGGGTGAGGTGGTCATCGTGCCTCGCAGGATACGCCACGGGCGAATTCAGGCGCGCGGAATCAGCCAGTTGGCGTAGTGCCCAGGCCGGGGTGGGATTGCGTGCGTTGCGTGCACGGGTGTTCCCCCGACAGTCACGCCCGCGCGGCGGGGCCGGGAGTAGCCTCGGGCCATGGAACGGATTCCGTCTGTTGCGTTCACACCCCGGCACGGCACCGGGGTGCCAACTCCACGCCCGGAATCCGCTTCTCTCCTGCTCGCGCTGCTCGGGTTGAACGCTGTTCAACCGGAGTTCAGATGAGTGCCCCCGCCGCCCCGCCGCCCGCCCCGCCGGAGGACGCACCCCGCCACCCACCGGCGCCGGTTCCGGTCACGCCCACGCACGCGGACCTGCTGCGGGTGTTCGCGGGCGTGGCGATGGTGGGCATCGGCGGGGGCCTGCCCGCCCACATGCGCCGCGCCGCGCTGGGCCGCGCCTGGATGACCGAACTGGACTTCGCGGAGACGTACACGCTGGCGCAACTGACGCCCGGCCCGAACGCCGTGAATCTGGCCGCCATGATCGGCGCGCGCCTGCGCGGCTGGCCCGGCGCGCTCTGGGCGGTCGTGGGGGTCCTGACGCCCGGACTGATCGCCATGCTGGCCGTCACGGTCGTCACGCTGGGCCTGCCCGGCGGGCTGCCCGGCCCGCTGCAGAGTGCGCTGCGCGGCGCGGCCTGCGCGGCCCTGGCGGTCATGCTCACGGCGGCGCTGCCGGTCCTGCGGGTCGTGGGTGGCCTGCGCGGCGGGTGGCCGCTGGCGCTGGCGACCTTCGCCGGGATCGGCCTGCTGCGCCTGGACCTGCTGCCGGTCCTGGCGGTCGTGGTGGGCGCGGGCCTGATCCTGCACCGCCCCCGCCCGCAGGAGCAGCCATGACGGACGCGGGCGCGAACTGGCTGGACATCCTGCTGACCTTCACGCGGCTGGGCCTGATCAGTTTCGGCGGGGCGAACCTCGCTGAGATCGAACGGGTTCTGGTCGGGCAGCGGCACTGGATCACGCCCGACACGCTCGCCAGCGGGTTCGCGCTGGGGCAGATCATGCCGGGACCGAACATGCTGGCCATGACCCACTACGGTTTCGCGGCGGGCGGGTGGGCCGGAGCGGCCGCCGCCACGCTGGGCTTCTACGGGCCCACCGCCCTGCTGAGCGCCGCCGCTGCCCTCGCCTGGAGGCGGCTGCTGGGCTGGAAGTGGCTGCCCACCATCCGCAGCGCCCTGCTGCCGTTCGGGGGGGGCGTGCTGCTGGCCGGGGTGCTGGTCCTGGCGCGCGGCAGCGTGCAGAACGTGGCAGGGGCCGTCATCGCCGCCGCCGCGTTCGCGCTGCTGACCCGCACGCGCGTGAACCCGGCCCTGGTCGTGATCGGTGCGGCCGCGCTGGGCGCCCTGATCGGGTTGTAGGCAGGTACACTGGCCGGATGCCGCACGCCCACCTTCCCTCCTGCCCAGCCTCCCCCCGCGCGGTGCGCGCTTGAAAGCCTGGGTGCCGCTGGGTTCCGCGCCCATTCCCGGCAGTCCCGATCAGCTGGAGCTGTGGCAGCGGGAGAACGAGTTCAGCATCCGCATCAGCGGATACGTGAGCGAACTCATGAACAGCCGCCAGCACGCCAGCGAGGAGGCCCTCGCCGAGTACGCCGTGCCGCAGGTCGCGGGTCGCGCCGCCGCGCACGTCCTGGTGGGCGGACTGGGCATGGGGTTCACGCTGGCCGCCGCGCTGCGCTGCGCCGGGCCGGACGCGACCGTCACCGTCGCGGAACTCGTGGGGGCCGTCGTGGACTGGAACCGGGGGCCGCTCGGGCAGGCCGCCGGGTACCCGCTGACCGACCCGCGCACCCGCGTGCACGTGGGCGACGTGGCCGAACTGATCCGCGCCGCGAAGCGGACCTTCGACGCGATCCTGCTGGACGTGGACAACGGCCCGGAAGGCATGACCCAGCACGGCAACGACTGGCTGTACTCCCCGCGCGGTCTGGCCGCCATCCGCGCCGCCCTGAAACCCGGCGGGCTGCTGGCCGTCTGGAGCGTGGAGGCCGTGCCGCGCTTCACGGCCGCGCTGGAGAAGGCCGGGTATCACACCGAGGTGCGCCGCGCCCGCGCCCGCGAAGGCAAGGGCGCGTGGCACACCATCTGGGTCGCCCGCTCGGACGGGTAGGCAGTGGCGGGGCGGGATCGGGCGTCCCTGCTTCCCCTTCACCCCCCGGTGAGGAAGCGCGCCGTCTCGCGGTACAGCAGGTCCACCTGTTCGAGCGAGTCGAAGGTGTGGCCCGCGCCGGGAATGGCGACCGCCTCGCAGCGCAGCGCCTGGGCGTAACGCACGCCGTATTCGGGGGGGCAGGTCTGGTCGGCGTCGCCGTGGAAGACGCGGGCCTCGCCCTGCCACGCGGCGGCCGCCTCCAGGGGGCGCAGGCGGGTCATTTCCTGAAGGAACTCGCGGCCCAGCGGCCAGCCGTTGTAATCGGTGACGGTGGCGGGCAGGAAGCCGCCGCGCAGGAACGGCAGCCACAGTTCCGGCAGGGCGGGTGCCCACAGGGCCAGGCGGTGCGGGCGCACCAGGGGCGCGCTGAGCGCGGCGACCAGCCCGCCCATGCTGAAGCCCAGCAGCATCGTGCGTTCCGGGTCGATACCGGTCTGGCGGCGCAGGTACTCGAAGGCGGCCTGCGTGTCCTGCACCTCGCGGGTGACGGTCATCTCGCTGAAGTCGCCGTGGCTCTCGCCACTGCCCCGGAAGTCGAAGCGCAGGCTGGCCACGCCCCTGGCCGCAAGGTAGCGGGACAGCAGCGGCAGCAGGCGGTGGTCGCCGCCACGGTTACCGGTGAAGCCGTGCAGGATGACCACGCTGGGCCAGCCCTGCGCGGGCGCGTCTCCGGTGGGGCGGTGCAGCAGGCCGTACAGGCGCTGCCCGTCCACGCTGAACTGCGCGAATTCCTCGTTCAGGGCCTGTTCGTTGCTGCCTCGGGTGGGGTCGGTCATGCCGGGAATGGTAGCCCAGTCGCGGCGGGGCCAGCCAGGGTCAGCGGGTGTACTTCGTCAGGACCATGCTGAACTGCGCGGACGGAATGGTCTGCTTGACCAGACCGACGCCACGCACGTACCAGGCGGTGCTGCGGGTCTCGCCGCCCATCAGTTTGTTCAGGTCCATGCCGGGCGGCAGGTCAGCCCCGGCGGGCGGGGTCATGGTGGTAGTGGTCGTCGTCTCGACGCGCAGGGCGGTGAACGTCCCGGCGGGCGTGGTGACCTTCTCCTGCGCGGCGACGCGGCTGCGGGTGCGGCTCTGCATGTTCATGCCGCCGCTGGCCTGCATCTTCCCGTCGCTGGTCCAGGCGTACCCGACCTTCCAGGCGGAGGTGGGCGGGTAGAACCCGGACTCCAGGCGCAGGTCGCCCCTGCCGGAGCCGATGGTGGCGGTCATGCCCCGGCCCGTGCAGGTCCAGGTGCTGTTGGTGGTCTGGCCGCCCGTGGTGGTCTGGACGGTCACGGTGTTGCCCTTTACCTGGGCGCGGGACGTGAAGGTGCTGCTCTGGCCCTGCGTGGTCAGGCGGTACGTGCGGGTGCCGGGTGGCATGAATCCGGCGGGGTCGCAGGCGGCCAGCGCGTGCGTGCCGGCGCAGCCCAGCAGCGCGGCGCTCAGGATCAGGGCGGGTCGGACGGCAGGTGCGCGCATGATGGTTCCTCCGGGGCCGGGGGGGCTGGATGGGTACGGTTCCAGCGTACACCCGCCCAACAATGGAAAACAGGCCCACCCGTCCGGGGCGAGCCTGCCTATCAGCCATCGACCATCAGCTATCGGCCATCAGCCATCGACCACGCCCCTCAGGGCGTCAGCCGGTGACGGTCGCGGGGGAAGGCGCGGGCGTAACGGACGTTGCTGATGCCCAGCAGTTTGGCGGTCAGGCGTTCGGCGCCGATGGCGAAACCGCCGTGGGGGGGCATGCCGTACTTGAAGACCTCGGTGTAACCTTCCAGCGTCTCGGGCTTCAGTTTGTACGCGGCGATGGAGTCCATCAGCATGGCGTGGTCGTGGATGCGCTGGCCGCCCGACGTGATCTCGATGCCACGGAATAGCAGGTCGAAGCCGCGCGTGATCTCGCTGCTGAGGCTGCCGTCGGCGTTGCTGTCCGGGTGCGCGTAGAAGGGCCGGGCGGCGCGGGGGTACTTGGTGACGAACACGAAGTCGCTGCCCTGGGTTTCCGCGTAGTGCTGGCACAGCAGGCGCTCGGCTTCCGGGTCGAGGTCCTTGCCGCCGACCACGTGCCCGTACTTTTCCTGCACGAGCGCGCGGGCGTCCAGCAGGGTGATGCGGGGAATGTGGGCGGGCACGTCGGGAATGGTGGCGCCCAGCAGGTCGAACTCGGCCTGCGAGGTGGCTTTCAGGCGGGTCATGATGCTGGCCAGCAGGCGGTTCTCGAGGCTCATGACGTCTTCCTCGTCCTCGATGAAGCCCATCTCGACGTCCAGACTCAGGTACTCGTTCAGGTGACGGCTGGTGGCGTGCTCCTCGGCGCGGTACACGGGCGCGACCTCGAACACGCGCTCGAACACGCCGACCATGATCTGCTTGTACAGCTGCGGGCTCTGCGCGAGGTAGGCGGGGTGTCCGAAGTAGTCGATGGGGAACAGGTTCGCGCCGCCCTCCGCGCCGGCCGAGACGATCTTGGGCGTGCTGATCTCGGTGAAGCCCTCGGTCATCAGGTGATCCCGGAACGCGGCGACCAGTTCGGCCTGCACCTTCAGCGCCGCACGTTCCTTCAGGCCGCGCACGGTCACCACGCGGTAGTCGAGCATGGTTTCCGGGTTGACGTTCCATTCCATCTTGGGAATCTCGACCGGGCTGGCCTCCACGGCGGCGCTGATCACGCGGAACTCACTGATCTGCACCTCGAACCCGCCGGGCGCCTTGGGGTGCGCCTTGACGGTGCCCGTGACCTCCACGCTGCTCTCCGCGAGCGGCAGGTTCAGGCCCTTGCCGACGCACTGCGTGACGCCACTCACGTCGCGCAGCACCACGAACTGCACGCCGCCCAGGTCGCGGCGGGCATGCACGAAGCCCTGCAGGCGCACGGTCTGGCCGTCGTGGTGTTTCAGGTCGCGGGTGAGGGTGCGGGGCAGGCGTTGCTGGGCGGCTTCCGGGGTGTGCGCTTCGGTGGTCATGCGGTGCGTCTCCTTGTTCATGAAGAAGCCCCCGACTCCGTGGTGGGGTCGGGGGCGCGGTATGCGGCGTGACGTCCCCTAGCAGGGATCATCATTCACGTTGTTGCTCGCCGCGGTCATGCCGGGAAGTGTACGCGCCGCGCCCGCGCCGGGTCAATGCCGGAAACTAGGCAGGCGCGGGCGGACGGATCGTCAGGGTTCCACCGGGAACCGGAGTCCGGATCAGCTGGCGTGGCGTCCGGTCGGGATGAACGTCAGCAGCATCAGCAGACTCAGGAGGGTCAGCCCGACGGTCACGAGGATCGGAACCCACAGGGCGGAGGGCCGGTCACCTTCCGTGATGTACAGGACGTTGTCACTCACCCTGTACTCGCCGCCCTCGTTGAACAGGTTCCGCGTCTCGCTGGTCAGTGCGTCCGGGCCGGTGCGGACGATGCCCTCGATGGTGCGTTCGCCCATGGTGAGGCAGCCGTCACCAACATCTTTCTCCTCTGCCTGACAGCCGGCACTGACGCGACTGTCGCTGGCCATGATGTGAATGGGCGTGACATGCGACTCGCCGGTCATGACGGCTGCCACGCTGTCCTTGAATTCCTGTTCCGGCAGCAGGGCGTACTCGATGCGGTTGACGGTCCGGGTCGCGTCGTCGCTGTCCTTGTCAGGGGTCTGGTAGACGTAGGTGCCGTCCGTGAACCCCGTGATGCGCACGTACCGGGCGCCGCCGACGCCGCTGTCGATGACCTGCTGGGCGGTGTACGTCTGCGGGGTGCGACCCTGGAGGCTGATGCGGATACCGTCGATTCCGTAGGTCCACAGACCGTACAGGGCTGCCAGCAGGATGATCAATCTGGTTATCATGGTGTTGAATTTCTTACACTTGCCGGGAGTGTTCAAGCAGATGTGACGCACCGCAAGCCGGGGGCAGATCCCGGAACCCGCCGGAGCCGCTATCCTCGGGGCATGTCAACGAACGTTCGTTTGTCTGCCCGCGCCGGGTGGCCCGCGTGAGCGGCACCCGACTGTCCCGCCCGCGCAGCCTGCTGTTCGCGCCGGGCAACCGCGCCGACCTGATCGCCAAACTGCCGCGCGCGCAGCCGGACGCCGTGGTGATCGACCTGGAAGACGCCGTGCCCGGCACCCCGGAAGCGAAGGCCGCCGCCCGCCCGGTCGCGCGGGACGCCACGCGGGACCTGATCGTGGCCGCGCCGCACCTGCCGGTGTTCCTGCGCGTGAACGCCCCGCACTCGCCGTACTTCGCCGACGACCTGAACGTCCTGACCCCGGAGCTGGCCGGGGTGGTCATCCCGAAACTGGAGAGCGCCGCCGACGTGCGCCTCGTCGTGAATGCGCTCGCCACGCACGGCCTGAACCTGCCGATCCTGGCGGGCCTGGAAACAGGGGCCGGCGTGTGGAACGCCCACGAGATCCTGCGGGAGGACGCCGTGCGCTGGGCGTACTTCGGCGCCGAGGACTACACCACCGACCTGGGTGGGCGGCGCACGCCCGGCGGCCTGGAGGTGCTGTACGCCCGCTCGCAGGTGGCGCTGGCCGCGCGCCTGACCGGCGTGCCCGCGCTGGACATCGTCGTGACTGCCCTGAACGATCCGGACCGCTTCCGCGAGGACGCGGGACTGGGCCGCGCCCTCGGGTACGCCGGTAAGCTCTGCATCCACCCGGCGCAGGTTGCACTGGCCCACGACCTCTTCGGCGCGACCGATGCCGAGAAGACCCGCGCCCACGCCCTGCTCGCCGCCGCGCACGACGCCGCCGCGCAGGGCCACGGAGCCTTCAGCTTCGAAGGCCAGATGGTGGACGAACCCATGCTGGCCGCCGCGCGCGCCATCCTCGCGCAGGAGGTCGGTTGATGATCAGGCAGCGCAAACACCACGACCCACTCATCGCCGGAGGCACCCCATGAATGAAGACCTGAACCGCCCGCAGGGGCGTTACCTGGAGGAACTGACGCCCGGCACCCTCATCCGGCACCGCGTGACGCGCACCGTGACCGAGGCAGACAATGTGTTTTTCACGACCATGACCATGAACCCGCAGCCGCTGCACCTGGATCACGAGTACGCGGCCGGAACCGAGTTTGGGCGACCACTCGTGAACAGCCTGCTCACCCTGAGCCTGCTGGTGGGCCTCAGCGTGCACGAGCTGACGCTGGGCACGCTGGTCGCGAATCTGGGCCTGACGGACGTGACCTTCCCGAAACCCGTGTTCCACGGCGACACCATCCGCGCCGAGTCCGAGGTGCTGGAGGTCCGCGAGAGCCGCAGCCGACCCGACGCGGGCATCGTGATCGTGGAGCACCGCGCCATCAACCAGCGGGGCGAGGTGGTCGCGCGGTGCAAACGCACGGCGCTGATGCAGCGGCGGCCCACCGGGACGGGGTAAGGGCTGGGGTCAGCTGTCCAGGTTGGCGGCCAGGGCGCGCAGTTGCCCTCCGGCGTCGTCGCTGACCACGCCGCCGTGGTACGTGACGATGGTCTGCATGTCTTCCTGCGCGAGCCGCCGGACGGAGGCGTGCGCGCTGGGCAGGTCGGGCGTCGCGCGGGGCATGGGGCCGTGCAGCGCACCGTCCTGTGAGGTCAGCGCGTCGCCGCTGATCAGGATGTTCCCGCCGGGAACGAGCAGGCTCAGGTGGCCGGGGGTGTGGCCGGGCGTGGCGATCACGCGGACCTGACCGGGCAGCAGGTCGCCGTCGCGCAGGGCGCGGCTGACGGGTACGCGGGTGGGTTCGCGGGTCAGCAGGGCGCGCGTGGCGGGGTTCAGGTGCGGGTCGGCCAGCATCGCCTGTGCCTGTTCGGGGCTGGGGAGTTTCTGGGCGCGGCGTTCGCCCGTGACGTACGGCACCTCGGGTTCCAGCGCCCAGACTTCCGCGCCGGTGGCGTGCACGACGGCGTCCAGACTACCTATGTGGTCGAGGTCGTGGTGCGTGACGATCACTCGCCGCACCTGCCCGAGCGTGAAGTCGGCGGCGTGCAGTTCGCTGATGATGGCGTCCAGCATGCCGGGCAGCCCGGTGTCCACCAGGGTCAGGATGTGGTCCGGGCCGACCAGCGCGACCGGGTGGATGACGCTGGGCGTACCCATCAGGGTGGCGGGGAGTTCCAGGACGATCACGTCACCGAGTCGTTTCATGCTCGCAGCGTACCGCGCGTCCGGAACCCCCCGGGGCGGGTCGTTACTCGGCGGGGAGGTACCAGTTGCGGTCCCAGCGGTGCGCGTGGAGTTTCTGCACCTGTTCGGCCGGGAGGCCCTGACCGTCGGCAATGGCGGCGTTGCGTTCCACGTTGCGCACCGAGCGCATACCGACGATCACGGTGGACACGGCCGGGTGGCTCAGGACGAAGCGCAGGCTGGTCTCGGCCAGCCCGTCGGTGCGGATGCCGAGGTCCTGTTCGATGGCGCGCAGGCGGGGTTGCAGTTCGGTCAGGCGGTTGCCGCCGAAGTACCCGTTGCGCCAGTCGCCTTCGGGGAAGGTGGTGTCTGCGGTGAGGGTGCCGGTCAGGCTGCCCTCGTCGAGGGCGACTCGGACGATCACGCCGACGCCGTGGGCGTGGCAGGCGTCGAGCAGGCGGTCCTGGGGGGACTGGTCGAACACGTTGTAGATGACCTGCACGCTGTCCACCGCTCCGGCCTCGACGGCGGCCACGGCGTTGTGCGGCTGGTGGTCGTTGATGCTGATGCCGAAGGCGCGGACCTTGCCGTCGCGCTTGAGCTGGGTCACGGCGTCCTGCCAGTCGCCCTGGCCCAGCCAGGAGTCGTTCCAGACATGGAGTTGCTGCACGTCGATGGTGTCCAGGCCCAGGCGGGCGAGGCTCTCGTCGGTCATGCGGATCAGGTACTCGCCGGGGTAGGCCTGATCGGCGGTGGTGGCGGGCGCGGCGGGCCACTGCATGTTCAGGGGGCTGATCTTGGTGGCGACGAGGGTGCCTGGGTGTTCGCGGGCGACCTGCCCGACGAGGCGTTCGCTGTGCCCGTTGCCGTAACCCATGGCCGTATCTATGAAGTTGCCCCCAAGGGCGACGTAGCGGCGCAGGGCGGTGAGGCTCTCGTCGTCCTGCGCGCCTTTCCACATGTCCGCGCCGATGCCCCAGGCGCCGTAGCCGATCTCGGTGACGCTCAGGCCGCTGCGGCCCAGGGGCCGCTGGTGAAGTGGGTTGGTAATGGTGGTCATGCCCTGACTGTAACGATTCAGAGTCCATGAATCCAGTCCCGCAGTCTTCATGACCGCGCCGGGAGTACCCTGCGCGGGTGAGCGCTCCCCCCACCCCCGCCGCTGCCCCCGCCATCTCGCCGCAGGTCCGGCAGCTCGCCACGGTGGGACTGGTCGTGGGCGTGTTCCTGGCGGCGCTGGAGGCCAGCGTGGTCGCCACCGCCATGCCCAGCGTCATCGCGGACCTGGGCGGCGAGAGCCTGTACGCCCTGCCGTTCGCGGTGTACCTGCTGACCAGCACGGTGTCCAGCCCGCTGTGGGGCCGCGCGAGCGATATTGTCGGGCGGCGCCGCCTGTACCTGTGGGGCGTGGTGATCTTCCTGATCGGGTCGGCGCTGTGCGGCCTGAGCACCTCCATGACCGCCCTGATCCTGGCGCGGGCCGTGCAGGGACTCGGCGCGGGCGCCCTGCTGCCCCTCACGCTGACCATGATCGGCGAACTGTACACCCTGGCCGAACGCACGCGGGTGCAGTCGTTCATCTCGGGCGTATGGGGCATCTCCGGGCTGCTGGGGCCACTGCTGGGCGGCTGGCTGACCGAGAGCCTGTCGTGGCGCTGGACCTTCTACGCCAGCCTCCCCTTCGGCGTGGCGGCCCTGCTGCTGGCCCTGCGCTTCCTGCCGGAGACGGGGCGACCCCGGCCCGCGCGACTCGACTGGCCCGGCGCGCTGCTGTTCACGGCCGGCAGCGGCCTGCTCGTCTGGGGCCTAGAGCAGCGGCAGTGGCTCATGGTGGCCGGCGGCCTGCTGACCCTGCTGGCCGCCGTGCTGGTCGAGCGGCGGCACCCGGAACCGCTGCTGCCCATGCGCGCCCTGCGCCAGCGGCTGCCGCGCGTGGCGTTCGCCGGGAACCTGCTGGGCGGCGCGGCGTACTTCGGCGTGATCGCGTACCTGCCGCTGTACGCGCAGGGCGTCAGCGGGGGCGGCGCGACCTCGGCCGGGGCGATCCTGACCCCCATGCTGGTCGGCTGGACCCTGACCGCCATCCTGACCGCGCGGCTGGTCCGGACCGTGCCGCTGCCCCGCATCGCGCAGGCGGGCTTCGCGGTACTGGTCGTCATGTTCGCCGCGCTGACCTTCGCCGTGCACGCGCCGCTGTGGGTCACGAGCGTCCTGGGTTTCGCGGTCGGGACCGGCATGGGGCTGGCGATGCTGAGCCTGCTGCTGGCCGCGCAGGAAAGCAGCGCCCGCGAGGACCTCGGGGCCGTCACCAGCGGCGTCCTGTTCGCCCGGCAGATGGGCGGCGCGCTGGGGGTGGCCCTGATGGCCCTGCTGATCGGATCGGCCGCCATCGAGAGCGGCGGCTACCCGCTGGCCGAGGGACTGCGCCGCGCGTACCTGCTGGCGCTGGGGCTGGTCGCCGCCGCGTTCGCGCTGAGCCTGCTGCTGCGCCCCACGCCGGTCAGCCGCCCGGACCGGCCCGTGCCCATGGAATAACGCCCCCCTCACGGACACCGCCGCGCGCCCTCTGCTAGCCTGAGCGCGCATGGCGACTGTGGCGGAACTGCGGGAGAAATTGCGGCGGCCCCTGAACGCCGAACTGGCGGGCGGCTGTCAGAACCGCGTGGTGGCGGGCGGCGTGGAGCGGTTGCTGGCCTCGCCGCTGGGGAATCCCTTCCCGAAGGTGCGCGAGGCGCTGCGCGGGTACGCGGAGCTGGACGGCCCGGAGCGGGAGGCGGCCCTGCGGGGGGCGCTGGCGCTGCTGGCCGACCCGGACGCCCCGAAAGCGGCCGCGCCGCGCGCCGCGACCCGCGCGGCCCCCCCGACCGCCGCGCCCGGCGAGCGCCTGCCGCTGGACGCCGAGATCGCCCGGCTGGACACCGGTCCCGGCGGGGCGCGCAAACTGCAATCCCTGGGCCTGCACACCGTCCGGGACGTGCTACACGCCTACCCGCACCGCCACGAGGACCGCCGCGCCCTGCCGGACCTGTCGGAAGTCGAGGACGGCCAGAAGGTCACGGTGGAGGGCAGGGTGGTCGCCAAGTCGCGCCGCAGCCCGAAACCCGGCATGCAGATTCTGGACGTGACGCTGGAAACCCCGTCGGGCGGGCGCGTGAAGGCCACGTGGTTCAACCAGCCGTGGGTGGAAAAGCAGCTGCGTGAGGGCGCGCGGCTGGTCCTGACGGGCCGCGTGAAACGCTTCGGGCGCAGCGTGCAACTGGGTGTCGAGCACCTGGAAACGGTGGACGGCGCGCAGGACAGCCTCAGTACCGGGCGGATCGTGGGCGTGTACGACAGCAAGGACGGCGTCTCGCAGGAATTCCTGCGCCGCGCCGCGCACCGCGCATTGCTGGCCGCGCCGCTGGACGATTACCTGCCCGCGCACTGGCGGCAGAAGTACGCCCTGACCGACCTGGGTGACGCCCTGTGGGGCATGCACTACCCGGCCGACGAGGCGCAACTGGCCCGCGCGAACCACCGCCTGCGCTTCGACGAGTACCTGTTCCTGGAACTCCGCATGCTGCTTCAGGGTGAGGACGCCGTGCTGGAAGGCAAACGCTTCGGCGCGAAAAGCGAGGACATCCACACCTTCGAGGGCGCCCTTCCCTTCCGCTTCACGAACGCCCAGCGGCGCGTGCTGCTGGAAATCACGGACGACATGCGCAGCGACCGCCAGATGGCCCGCCTCGTGCAGGGCGACGTGGGCAGTGGGAAAACGGCCGTGGCCGCCTGCGCGCTGTACCTCGCGGTGCGCGACGGCTACCAGGGCGCGCTGATGGCCCCCACCGAGATTCTCGCCCGGCAGCACTACGCGAACCTCGTGGGGTACCTGGGCAAACTGGACGTGCGCGTGGGCCTGCTGATCGGCGCGATGACCCCGAAGGTGAAACTGGAGATGCAGACCCGCATTGCCGAGGGAGACGTGGACGTCGTGGTCGGCACCCAGGCCCTCATTCAGGAGAACGTGCGCTTCGACAACCTCGGGCTGGCCGTCGTGGACGAGGAACACCGCTTCGGCGTGCAGCAGCGCCGAAAACTCCTCGCGGGCCGCCCCGACGTGCTCGTCATGAGCGCCACGCCCATCCCCCGCTCGCTGGCGCTGACCGCCTACGGCGACCTGGAACTCTCGGTGATCGACGAACTGCCCCCCGGCCGCACCCCCATCGAGACGAAACTCGTGCAGGACACCGCCCGGCAGCAGGCGTACGGCTTCGTCATGCGCCAGATCCGCGAAGGAAGACAGGCGTTCGTCGTCACCGCGCTGATTGAGGAAAGCGACACGCTGGAACTCCTGGCCGCCACGCAACTCGCCGACGACCTGAAAACCATCCTCCCCGAGGCGCGCACCGAGGTCCTGCACGGCAAGATGAGCGCCGCCGAGAAGGACCATGTGATGGACCGCTTCCGCGCGCACGAATTCGACCTGCTCGTCTCCACCACCGTCATCGAGGTCGGCGTGGACGTCCCCAACGCCAGCGTGATGGTCATCGAGAACGCCGAACGCTTCGGCCTCGCCCAGCTGCACCAGCTGCGCGGCCGCGTCGGACGAGGTAGCGCCAAGTCCTACTGCGTCCTGATCGCCGGGGAACACAGCAAGAAAACCCGCCAGCGCCTGAAGATCATTGAAGGCTCTACAGACGGCTTCGTCATCGCGGAAGCTGACCTGAAACTGCGCGGCCCCGGCGAGATCCGGGGCACCCGCCAGAGCGGCATCCCGGACCTACGCCTCGCCGACCTCGCCAACGACACGCAGATCATCGAACAGGCCCGCGAACTCGCCAAACACATCCTCGCGCACGACCCCAGGCTGGAACACCCCCGCCTGCAATACCTGCGCAGCGAGTTGCAGAACCGCAGCCAGAGCGTGGCATTCCGCGAAGTGATCTGATGACCCCTCCCCCGCTGATCGTGTACGTGGATGTGGACGAGACGCTGGTGCGGAACGTGGGGCGGTCACGGGTGCCGATCCCCGGCGCGATCGCGCATGTGCGGGAGCTGGCGGCGCAGGGCGCGGAGCTGTACTGCTGGAGTTCCGGTGGAGCCGCCTACGCGCGGGACAGTGCGCGCGAGGTGGGGCTGGATGGCGTGTTCATGGCGTTCCTGCCCAAGCCGCAGGTGCTGCTGGACGACCAGCGGGTCGAGTCGTGGCGGCAGCTGGTGCAGCTGCATCCATTGTCCTGCCCCGGCGAGTCGGTGGAGTCGTACCGGGAGTCGCTGGACAACACCCGCCGGTCAGAGCGGTGAGGCCCTGACCGACGCAGGGTAAATCTGCCGGAATTCGGCCGGATGGACTGGAGTACCGGGTGCTCTGGGCAGAAGGAGAACCGGCTACGGGGGTTGTCGCCGCGCCTGCTTGCGGGTCGACGCTCCAGCGGAGCAACCGCCCTCCCGTTGTGGGGGGGCGCGTCAGGGACATCGGCTCCATGTCACGGCCGAATCGCCCAGGTTCATTCCTGGTGGGGCTGTCCGGCAATTACAATTCACGGCATGTTCAAGCCACTGTCGGGCCGAAGAGTACCCTCCGGCGTTCTCGGCCTGCGCGCGCTCGTGGTGGGCAGCGTGCTGCTCGCGCTGTCGTCATGCACGTACGTCAAACTCCTGACTCAGCAGCCGGAGATCACATACGATGCCCGACTGGGGGCCTACTCGTTCGTCGGGCCGATCAATTTCGGCACTGCGGAACGTCTCAGGAAGGAGGTGCCCGATGGGTCGAAACTGATCTTCCAGAGTTTCGGTGGGCGTTCAGAAGAAGCGCAGCAGATTGCCCGTTGGATGAAATCCCACCGCATCAACCTGACGATCAGAGGGTACTGCGTCAGCTCGTGCGCAAATTATGTGGCCGGGGTACCGGGCGCGCAGTGGGGACAGCCGACGATTCTGCTGTTTCATGGCGGTGAGCAGTCTACGTACGTCGCGCCCTGTACGGGTCTGCCCGGATGCAGATCAGATGCGGCGAGCGACCGCGCTGCCTTTGCCCAGGAGTTCGGGTTAAATCCTAATTTCGTGGTTTTTTCGGGCAGGGCGGTCGAGTCCGTGTTCGCCCAGCGGGCCGCGACGGATGGCGCGCGCCGCCTTCCAGGGCTGCCACTTCCATATTTCTGGGCTCCGAGTCGCGAGGAATTGAAGTGTTTCGGGGTAGAGGCGGAAGTGTCGAGCCTTGCGGACCTTCCCATCAGCGACAGTGCGCGGAAGTGGTATTTCACGACCGCTGAACTGTCACCTGCGCTTCAACAGGAGTTTGGTGTGATGTGCGCCCAGTTCCGATCTCACGTCAGTCAATGAGACGAACTCCGGTTGAATGGGCTGCAAAGACCGCTGGGTCTGACCGGATGCGACTCGTAGAGCTGCGCAGCAGAGGAGCCGAAGCGGGCTGCCGGACGTGGCGCCGTCAATCCGGTGAAGTTCCGGATTGTCCGCAAAATAAACGGCAGTCTGTACGATGACCCCTCCCCCGCTGGTCGTGTCCGTGGATGTCGTACCGGGCGGCCCTGTCGCGTGGCCGCCCGGCGTGACCGTCCCGTCTACTTCGTGACGGTGAACGGGATGCTGTGCAGGGTGGGGTTGGGGCTGGCGGCCTCGGTGGAGTAGCGGATCTCGTACTCGCCGGGCTGGGCGGGCAGGGTGAGGCGGCCGGGATTGCTGTCTTTGGTGTAGAAGTAGTCGAGGTACGCGCCGACCGGGGCGCCCCTGGGGACGATGGTGACGTAGTCGCCGGGGTTGTTCGGGCCGGTCCAGTTCACCTGGATGGTGGTGCCGGCCTTGCCCTGGCGGGGGGCGCTGAGGCCGTACGCGGCGGCGGTCAGGCGGATGGGGGTGCTGGTGAGGGTGGGGTTGGGGCTGGTGGCCTCGGTGGAGTAGCGGATCTCGTACTCGCCGGGGGTGGGGGGCGTGGTCAGGGTGCCGGGGTTGGCGTCTTTGGTGTAGAAGTACGCGAGGTACGCGCCGACCGGGGCGCCCCTGGGGACGATGGTGACGTAGTCGCCGGGGTTGTTCGGGCCGGTCCAGCCGACCTGGATGCGGCTGCCGGCGGTGGCGGTGGGTGGGGCGGTGACGGCGTAGGCGCTGGCGGTCAGGGTGATGGGCGCGCGGGCCAGGACGCGGCCGGAGGTTTCGTTGTTCAGGCGGACCTCGTACGCGCCGGGGGCGGTGGGGGTGGTCAGGGTGCCGGGGTTGATGCCGGTAGTGTAGAAGTAGCGGGTGTACGCGCCGGGGTCGGCGCTGGCGGGGACGATGGTGACGTAATCGCCGGGGTTGTTCGGGCCGGTCCAGCCGACCCGGATGGCACTGCCGGCGGCAGCCGTGGCGGGCGCGGTGACGCTGGCGGCCGTGCGTTGCGGCGTGAAGGGGGCGCTGCGGCCGATGACGCGGGTGCTGCCGTCGGAGTTCGCCTGATGGTAGCGGGCCTCGTGGGGGGTGGTGTCGTCGGGGACGGTCAGGGTGACGGTGCCGCCCGCGCCGGTCACGTACTCCCAGTCGAGGTAGGCGGCGTCGGGGTCGCCGGGGCGGGCGAGGGTGATCCAGGGGCGGCCGGTGGCGGCGGGCGCGCCGCTGAACGTGACCGTGGCGCGGCCCCCGGCGGTGGGAGCGGCGGGCGTAACGGTCAGGGTGACGCGGCCGGTGGGGGTCAGGTCGAACGTGAAGCGGTTGGGGCTGCCGGCGCTGACGGTCAGGCCCGCGAAGGTGCGGGTGTCGGTGGCAGTCCTGACGGTGGCGGTGTACGCGCCGGGTGGGACGCTGGCCGCGTACGCGCCGCTGGCGGGGCTGAGGCTGGTGGCCCGGCCGCCCGTTGCGGTGAAGGTGACGGTCGGGCCGCTGGGAACGGGATTCCCGCCGCTGGTGAGGGTGACGGTGACGGGCAGGGTCTGCGTGGCGGGCGGCGCGACCTGCGCGGTGGCCTGACCGAGCGCGGCGGCCAGTTCGGGGGCGCTGCGGGTGTTCACGAAGGTGCCCACGCCCGCGAAGGCCTGCGCGGCGCGGTCGTTCAGGTCGATGCCGATCACGCGCAGGTCCACCTCGATGCCGCGTTCCCGGAAGGCTTTCAGGGCGTCCTGGAGGTTCCCGCCGCAGGATTCCAGGCCGTCCGTGACGAGCACCACGAGTTTGCGGCCGGGGGTGGTGGGGAAGTCGCGGGCGGCCTGCGTCAGCGAGTACACGATGGGCGTCGCGCCGCGTGGGCGGGTGGTCCGGACGGTGTTCAGCAGCGCGGCGCGGTCCACGCCGGTCATGGGGATGGTCAGGGCGCTGTCCTGGCAGGCGCCGGCGTCCCCGGCGTTCGTGCGGGCGCCGTACAGGCGCAGGCCCACGTTCAGGTCCGGGCGGTCGGGCAGGGCGGCGATCAGGTCGCTCAGGACGTCCTGCGCGGCAGCGATGCGGGTCTGCCCGCCGGGCAGGCGCGTGAACATGCTGCCCGAGGCGTCCAGGATCAGCTGCACGCTGGTGGGACCGGCCTGCGCGTGGGCGCCGCCGGCAAGAGCCAGCGTCCCGAGGAGCAGGGCAGACGCGCCGCGCAGCAGGGTAGCGGCGAGGGAACGGGACCGGCGGGTGGGGGCGGGTCTGGGCATGGGACTCCTTGTCAGGACCGGTGCGGGGCAGCGTCACCGGGCCGGGTCGAGGGCGGTCCAGGGGGGGGTCTGTAGTGTACCGGTTCGGGCGCGGCGGGGGGAACGGGTGACGGGCCAGAGGACGCGCGAGACGTGAACGCCGCCGCTCCCGGCTGGGGCGGCGGCGGACAGGAACAGGGTTACCCGACGTCGGTGATGATGGGTGAGCGGAAGCGGTCGTCCGGGGTATAGACCCAGCGGCGGCGGCTGAGCAGCGCGACGATGAACCCGATCAGGGCGACCAGACCCATGCGGCCCATGAAGTCCCAGTACTGGCCCTCGAAGGCGCCGAACATGGCGTGCCGAAGGGCGTTGATGAGTTCCGTGACGGGAATCAGGTTGTGGATGGCCTGGAAGGCGGGGCTGGAGAGTTCAACGGGGTAGCTGCCGCCGCTCGCGGCGAGTTGCACGATCAGCAGGATCAGCGCCAGGACGCGCCCGGCCGGGCCGAACAGCAGGTTCAGGGCGAGGATCACGATCAGGAAGGTGACGCTGCCCGCGAGGCTGGTCAGCAGGACCTGGGCGGGATTCATGAACGGCACGTCCATCAGGTGAACGCCCAGCACGACGATGCCGGCCTGTCCGGCGACGATCAGGAGCGGCACGCTGAGTTTGCGCAGGACGCGGGCGACCTGTCCGGTGTGGCGGCCACTGTCGGGAATCAGCAGGAACGGGAAGATGAAGGTGGTCAGGGTCGCGCCGACCCACAGGGCCAGGGCAATGAAGTACGGCGCGAAGGCGCTGCCGTTGTTGGCGACGTTCGCGAAGTCCTCGGTGCGGACCTGGACGCTGCGGGCGAGGCCGTCGGGGTCGCCGCCGAGCTGTTCGGTGTCGGTGGGGATGCGGTCGCGCAGCGTGACGAGGCCGTCCCGGAGCTGGCGGGCGCCGCTCTGCAGATCGGCGGTGCCGGTGCGGAGCGTCCCGGCGCCGGTGGCGAGGCTGCGGGCGCCGCCCGCGAGCTGCTCGCTGCTGCTGGCGAGGGTCCGGCCGCCGCTGCTCAGGGCGTCCAGGTCCTTCTGGTCCGGGAGCTGGGCGGTGATCTGCCCGAGGGCGCTCTTGATCTTCAGGTTGCCGTCGATCAGGGTGTTCACGCCGGTCTGGAGGGTCCGGGCGCCAGCGGCGAGTTGCGTGGCGCCGGTCGCGGCCTGGCGGGTGTTCGTGGCGAGGGTGCCGGCACCGGTGGCGAGTTCCTGGGTGCCGCTGCCGAGCTGGGCGGTGCCGGTGGCGAGCTGCGCGGCTGCGGCGGCGGCTTTCTGTGCGCCGGTGCGGGCGCTGGCGGTTCCGGCGGCGAGTTTCGCGGCGCCGGCCTGCAGCTGCGTGGCGCCGCCGCTCAGGTCGTTCAGGCCACTGCCCAGGGCGGGCAGTTGCGTGGCGAGGGTCTGGGCGCCCCGGCTGGTGGCGGCCGAGGCGGCCTTCGACCCCTCCAGGCCGGTGGCGAGGCTGGCCGCGCCGGTCTGGAGGGCGCGGGCGTTCTGAACGGCGGGGGTGGCGTTCAGGGCAGCGGCGAGGCTGGTCGCGCCGCTCTCCAGGGACTGCGCGCCGCTCTGGAGGTCGCCGAGGCCGGTGTCGAGTCTACCCAGGCCGGTGGCGAGTTGCGCGGCCCCGTCCGAGGCCTGTTTCGCGCCCGTCTGGGCCTTGCCGAGGCCGTCACTCAGGCGGGCAGCGCCGCTGGCGAGGGTGGCGGCGCCGCCGTTCAGGTCGCCCAGGCCGGTGGCCAGGGCCGGGAGTTGCGCGGCGAGCTGGCGGGTACCGGTGTCCACCTGGGCGGCGCCGCTGCCGAGTTTCTTCGCGGCGGCGGCCAGCTGTTCGCTGCCGCTGGAGAGCTGGCCCAGGCCGCCGGCCAGGGTGTCGGCGCTGCTGGCCAGCCTGGCGCTGCCGCTGCGCAGCGGGGCGAGCTGTTTCTCGCCGGGGGCAGCCGCCCCGAGTTGTTTCAGGCTGCTGCTCAGTTTGCTCACGCCGCCCGTCAGGCTGCCGACGCCGCCGCTGAGGTCCTGGGCGCCGTTCGCGAGGTCGCGGGCACCGCCCGCCAGGGTGTCCGCGCCACCGGCGAGGGTGGTCGCGCCGCCCGTGAGTTTCCCGCTGCCGTCCAGGAGGGTCTGCGCGCCGTCTGCGAGTTTCACGGTGGCGCCGTGCAGGTCCAGGAAGCCCTGCTGGACGTCCGCGAGGCTGTTCTGCACGACTTCCCAGCGGTTCTCGCCGAGGGTGGCGTTCAGGTCCTCGGCGATGGCGCTGGCGACGCGGTCGGCGACGGTGCTGGCGTAGTAGTTCAGGCCAGGGGCGCGGTAGAGCCGGAGCAGGCCGTGTTCGCTGCTGTTGCCGCTGACGGCGCGGCGGCTGAAGTCGGCGGGGATGGTCAGGGCGAAGTACACCTCGCCGCGCCGGACGGCGGCCTCGGCCTGCGCCTGGGTGGGGTAGCGGCGGAACTGCACGGGTGGGTCTTTGTGCAGTTCGGTCAGGAGTTCGCGGCCCACGTTGACGGGTTCGCCGCGTGAGACGGTGCCCTGGTCGAGGTTGACGAGGGCGGCGGGCAGGTCCGGCAGGTTCCCGGCGGGGTCCCAGACGCTCATGAGGTACACGCCGACGTAGATCAGCGGCACGAACAGGAAGGCGGCGGCGGCGGCCCACATGATCGGGTAGCGCCACAGGCTGCGTTCGGCGGCGCTCAGGGCGCGGTAGTCGGTGTTCAGGCGCCTGCGGCGGGGTGTCTCGGGGCTGGGAGGTGTGGCGGGGCTGGGGGGTGTGTCGGGAGTGGGGGCGTCTGGAGGCAGTGTGTTCATGGGGACCTCTGCAACGGGAATTGCGGCGTGTCATGAATTGACACGTTGTCAGTTCACGGAGTATTCCCCAGAAGGTGACATTCTGTCAATGGACGATCTGTCAGATGACAATGCGTCAGAGAGGTGTAGACTGTAGGGATGCAGAGCCTCTCCTCCGCCCGCAGTCCCCGCCGCCTTCCCTCGGCCGACCGCCGGCAGCAGATTCTCAGCGGCAGCGAGGCCCTGTTCACCACCCGCGGCTTCGAGGCCGTCACCATGGGCGACGTCGCCCGCGTGATCGGCGTCTCCAGGCCCACCATCTACAGCTACTTCACGTCCACCACCGACATCCTCGCCGAACTGCTCACGGCCCGGCTCCAGGACCTCGAAACCCGCCTCGCCCCGCTGCTCGCCGAGATTCACAGCGGCGAACGCACCCGCCCCTTCGCCGCCCTCCTGAACGAACTCGTGCAGGAACAGTCGCTACTGACGCTGCTCCAGAGCGGCAGCGGCCCCGCCTTTACCCGCCGCCGCCAGCAGGTCCTGGCCGACCTCGAACAGCGCCTGCACACCCACCTGCCCAGCGAGGGCGCCCGCACGCCCTACCTGCTGACCTGCATCACCATCCTGCTGCACGGCGCCGCCGCGCACGCCGTGAACGCCGGACTGAGCGCCGCCGCCACCGCGCAGCTCGGGCAGACGCTCGACACCCTGCTGAACACCGGCGTGCAGGCCTTCGCCACCCAGCCCGCCCCGGCCGGTCCGGACTCCGGCGACCGCTGAACCCGCCGGAGTCGGCGCCACGGCCGCGCGGCCCTCACGTAGGCTTCATCAGGACGTCTTCACCAAGCTGTGACAAAGCTGTGAAACGCACCCGCTACACTGACCCTATCAGCGCACACAATCCAGAATGCGGGCCGGGTGAAGTCCGCAGCGCCAGGAGGCTGAACCGCACAACGGGTTCAGCCTCCCTTTCGTGACCCGGCGCCCGGCACGGCGTTCCACCGGGCGGGATTGTCCTTTATGCTTCAGCCCCCGCCACGCCCCGCCTTCTATGCTGGGCGGCATGACGTCAGACCGCACGCCCCCGACTCCGACCCCCTCCCTGCACGACCAGCGCGTCCTGGTGACCGGCGCGACCGGCGGCATCGGCCTGATCACCGCCCGCGAACTCGCGGCGCGCGGCGCTCACGTCACCATCGTCGGCCGCCACCCGGAACGCACCCGCCTCGCCGCGCAGCAGACCGGCGCGCAGGACTTCATCCTGGCCGACCTGTCGGAACTCGCGCAGACCCGCCGCGCCGCGCAGGAGTACGCCGCCCGCCACGGCCACTTGGACGTCCTGGTCAACAACGCCGGGGCCTTCAATGCCCGCCGCGCCGAGACCCGCGAGGGCATCGAGCAGACCTGGGCCCTGAACCACCTCTCCCCCTTCCTGCTGACCCGCGACCTGCTGCCCCTGCTGCGTGCCAGCGCCGCGCCGCGTGTCGTGACGGTCGCGTCGGCCGCGCACACCACGGGCCGCATCCGCTTCGACGACCCGGAATTCCGGCGCGGGTACGGCGGGTGGGCCGCGTACGCGCAGAGTAAACTCGCCAACATCCTGTTCGCGCGGGAACTCGCGCGGCGCGAACCCGGCATCCGCAGCAACAGCCTGCACCCCGGCATGGTCGCCACCGGCTTCGCGCACAACAACGGCGGGTGGGTCAGCCGGGCGTACCGCGTCGTGGACCGCTTCGCGATCACGGCCGAGCAGGGCGCGCAGACCAGCATTCACCTCGCCAGCAGCGACGCACCGGTATCTGGAGCGTACTTCAGCGAGTCGCGCGCCGTGACGCCCGCCCCGCAGGCCCGCGACGACGGGGCCGCGTTCCGCCTGTGGATTCTCAGCGAGGGCTACCTGGACTGACCGGGCCAGCCCTGCGCACCGGGGTTTCCGGTCAGGCTTCGCGGACGTAGCCGCTCTTGACGAAGTCCTGCACCATCGCCTCGAGGTCGTGCAGGGCCACGTCGGTGCGCAGGGCGTACTCGGCGGGCGACAGGTTCTCGCCCAGCGCGCGCAGGAAGGCCAGTCCGGCCGGGCCGTGCTGCGCGCGGAAGGTCTGGTGCAGGCCCGTGATGGCGTTCAGGGCGTCCCGGCCGCGCAGCGTCATGGTGTACTGGTGGTGCGCCCAGCCGGCCAGACTGCGCGGCAGGATCAGCGTCTGCGGCCGCAGCGGGGCGGGGAACGCGCCCTCGTACGGGAGGGTGGCGGGCAGCGTGGCGATGATCTCGCCGCGCAGGTAGTAGATCGCGCCGGTCGGGCGGGCGTGCAGCCCGGTGAAGTCCTCGGTCAGGTTGAACTTCCAGGCGCGTGACCCGACGCCGCTCAGGACGTGCGCCAGGGTCGCCGGGAGCGGGTGGGCGCTCAGGGAGGCGCCCTGCTCGTACAGGTTCAGCAGCTCTCCCAGCGCCTGCTCGCCCGTGGCGGTCGCGGCGGCGGCCGTGACGGCGCGGCCCTCGAACAGCAGCGCGAAGGCACTCTGCTCGCCCAGCGTGGCGTGCAGGTACCCGAACCACGCCTGCTCGTGCAGGTGTTTCAGGAACGCGTGCAGGTCGCAGAACGACTGCTCCAGCCCGGCGTGCGTGGGCGGCGCGTGCGGCAGGAAGCGCGCCAGGAACGGCGCGGCCCCCGGATACATGGGCTGCAGTTCCGGCACGGCCTCCCCGGCCGGTTCGGTGGGGGCGGGCGTCAGGCCGGGCGGGGTTCCGGTCGGTTCGGTCATGGTGGCCTCGGGGGTCGGCCCGGCGGTCAGTTCGGCCGTCGGTTCGGTAGGCAGCCCGGCCGTCGGTTCGGCGCCGGATTCGGGGGCAGGTTCTGCGGGACGCTCGCCGGAGCGGGCGGCTCGGGGGCCGGCGCGACGTTTCTCCTTCACGCGGCCCTCCGGGCGCCCGGCACGGTCACAGGCCGTCCACGCGGGAGAGTACGCGGGACTCTCCGTCCAGCGCCGGGGCGGCCGCTGCGTCCGGGGCGGCCGTGCGGTCCGCATCGTCGGGCAGCAGGATCAGGCCCTGACGGAAACGGGCGGCGTTCTGCACGTACCGCGCCGCGTTTCCGCCGCCCGGCGCGGGCCGGACCACCCGCGCGGGAATGCCGACGGCCAGCATGCCGTCCGGGACGTGTACCCCTTCGGGCAGCACCGCGCCGGCCCCCAGGACCGCGCCCGCGCCCAGACTGGAGCCGCTGAGCATGACCGCGCCCATGCCGACCAGACTGCCGGGGCCGCAGATGGCGCCGTGCACGATGGCGCGGTGCCCGACCGTCACGTGATCGGTCAGGATGCAGGGCCAGCCGGCGTCGGTGTGCAGGACCGCGCCGTCCTGGACGTTGCAGGACGGGCCGACCGTGACGGCCTCGATGTCGCCGCGCAGCACGGCACCGAACCAGACGCTGGCGTGCGCCGCGACCGTGACCTGACCGATGATGTCGGCGCTGGCCGCGATGAACGCGGTGGGGTGAATGTGGGGGACGTGCCCGTCCAGGGCGTAGCGCGGCATGCTGTATTCCTCCGGAAGGTCGCGTGTGCGGTAACGGTCGCTGCGGCGCAGGGCCCGGGGGCTTCGTCAGTGACACACGCGGCGTTGAACTGGGTGTCAGCCTAGCATGACCCTGCTGTCACCGCGCCGCTGCCCCGCTGGGACGGGGCCGGGCAGCGGGATGGCAGGGGCGCAAATCTGCACACCGCCCGGCGCGAGTCATGCGATAATACTGGGGTCTTAAAATTCGCGTCATCTGTTGGGTCTGACCCAGAGGGTGGGATACCAGGCAGCGAATTCTTGAGATGCAAGGAGAGTTATGGCTCAAGGTCGAGTGAAGTGGTTCAACGTTGAAAAAGGCTACGGATTCATCGAGCACCCGGGCAACCCTGACGTGTTCGTGCACTACAGCGCCATCCAGAGCGGCGGTTTCCGCAAGCTCAACGAGGGTGACGAGGTGGAGTTCGAGGTGGAGGCCGGCCAGGGCAGCAAGGGCCCGCAGGCCAAGAACGTGGTCGTCACCAACGCCGCGCCCGCTCCGGTGGGCGGCGGCATGGGCGGCAACCGCGGCGGCAGCCGCTGGTAACGTCCGGCTGAGGCTCCCCTGCGGAGCCTGAGCGGACAGCACCCCTGCGGCTCAGCCCCCCCACCATTCGGAGATTCACCTGTGCAGCGGACGCGTCGTCGTCCGCTGCTTGCGTTTCCGGGCGCGGCCGACTCGTACGGACTGCTCCCACTCGCTGCCGCTCGGATTGAACGGTTGTTGCAACCCGTTCGGAGTCCGTCAGATGCGTCCACGCGTCGGCCGCGCAGCCCGTAGCATGGCGGACATGAGCGACCCCGTCTCCCTGTCCAAGGACCGCCCGGCGGCCGTCCCGGACTCCGGCACGCCCCTCGGACGACACGCCGCCGCGCCCGCGACAGGCCCTGACACCGGCTCTGGCACCGGCCCTGACACAGGCTCTGGCACCGGCCCTTCCGCAGGCACGCACGCGGCGGACGGCCCGCAGGCCGCGCCGGTCGTCACGGCCTACCCGGTGTCGTTCACGGGGTCGGCAGGCGAGTACTTCCGGCTGTGGATCGTGAACTCGGCGCTGACGGTCGTGACGCTGGGCCTGTACCTGCCGTGGGCGCGGGTTCGCAACCGGCAGTACTTCTACGGGCACACCTGGGTGGACGGTCACAACTTCGAGTACCGGGCCGATCCGCGCCGCCTGCTGCGCTCTTACCTGCTGGTGGGGGCGCTGTTCCTGGCCTATGTGCTGACCAGCGAGAGCGAGAGCCTGGGCTGGGTGTCGGGCCTGATCGCCCTGCTGTTCCTGGGGTTGTACCCGTGGCTGGTGGCGCAGTCCATGCGGTTCCAGGCGGTGAATACCGTGCACCGTGGTCTGCGCTTTCACTTTGACGGCCGCGTGCAGGACGCCTACGTGGCGTACGGCGCGGCGAACGTGGCGGCGGCCGTGTCCGGGGGTCTGGCGCTGCCGTGGGCGTGGTTCATGCAGCGCCGCTACCAGCTGAACAACCTGCGGTACGGGTCGGCGCGCGGCCTGTTCCGGGGGGACGTGGCGCCCATGTACCTGATCGCGCTGGTCGGCGTGGGCCTGCTGGTCGGGGCGGGGCTGCTGCTGGCCATTCCGGCGGGCGTGGCGCTCGTGGCGTGGATGGCCAGTCAGGGCTTCGAGCTGGACAGCCTGAACTGGAATAGTGCGGGCTTGCTGGGCGTGCTGTTCGTCGTGGTGGCGTACGTGATCCTGCTGGCGATGAACGGCGTGGCGTGGCAGTACGTGCGGGCCGCGACCATGCGGTACGTGCTGAACAACGCCGAACTGGGCGGCGTGGTCCGCACGGGCGCGACCTTCAACCCCTGGCAGGTCGTGTGGATCACCGTGTCGAACGGCGTGGCGCAGGTGCTGACACTGGGCCTCGCGACCCCCTGGGCGGACATCCGCCGTAACCGCTACCTCCTGGAGGGCGTGACCGTGCGGGCCATCGTGCCGCTCGACGAGTTCGCGGGCCGTCAGGGTGGTCCGGAGTCGGCGCTGGGCGAGGCCGCCACGGAACTCCTCGACATCGGGCTGGGGTTCTGAGGATGTCGGGCCGCGACTCCTGGCCCGAGGTGCCGGGCGTGTACTTCGACGGGCAGGTCAGCCGCGACCACCCCGCCACGCTGCACCTGGGACCGGACGGCGCGCGGCTGCGCCTGCCGGGCCGCGCCGACCACCACTGGCGCGCGGCCGACGTGACCGTGGACCCGGCGCTGCCCGGCGTGCGCCGCGCGCTGTCCTTCCCGGACGGCAGCCGGTTCGAGACCACCGACCACGCCGCCGTCCGCGACTGGGAGTCCCGGCAGGGACGCAACCGCCTGCTGGGCGGCGTGGCCCGCCTGGAGGCCAGCTGGGGCGCGGCGCTGGGCGCGGTCGCCGTGACCGGGGCGCTGCTGTGGGGCTTCGTGACCTTCGGCCTGCCGGTCCTGGCGCGTCAGGCGGCGGCCGTGACCCCGCAGGGCGTGCTGGCCACCTTCGACCGCGAGGCACTGACGGTCCTGGAGCAGCAGGAACTGGTCGGGCCGAGCCGCCTGAGCGCCGCGCGGCAGGCCGAGCTGCAGGCCGCCTTCCGGGACGTGAGTGCCTGGGCGGGCGGCGGGTACGGGTACCGGCTGCTGCTGCGTGACGGCGAGCCGGCGGGAAGCAGCGGACTGGGCGCGAACGCGTTCGCGTTGCCGAACGGCACGGTCGTCATGACCGATCAGCTGGTCGAGCTGGGCCGCAGTGACCGGGAACTGATCGGGGTGCTGGCGCACGAGGCGGGGCACGTCACGCAGCGGCACGGACTGGCCAGCGTGTACCAGGCGCTGGGCCTGGGCCTGATCGTCACAGCCCTGACCGGGGACGTGGTCAGCGCGTCCACGTTCGCGGCGGCGGTGCCGGTCGCGCTGGTGCAGGGCGGGTACTCGCGGGCCGCCGAGACGCAGTCCGACCGGATCGCCGCCCGCTACCTGCTGGAGCGGTACGGCACCACCCGGCCCCTTCAGACGATCCTGGCCCGCCTGGAGTCGGCCCAGGGAGGTGCGGGCGGCCTGCCGGACCTGCTGAACACCCACCCCGGCACGGACGCCCGTATCGAGCACCTGCGGCGGCTGGAGGACGCGGCCCGCTGACCCGGCGGGCACAGACGCGGCACACACAGACAGCCCGGCACAGATGGACAGCGCCTCATGCACTACGCTCTGGGGCGTGAAGTTCACGGTTCTGTCCACCAGTCTCGACCCGGAAAGCCGCAGCGCGTGGCTGTGCACCCTGGCCGCCGCGCAGTTGCGGGCGCAGGGACACGAGGTCACGTTCCTCGACCTGCGGACCGATCCGCTCCCGCCCTTCGACAACGTGCAGGGAGCCGGGGGCTGTTACGACCACCCGAACGCCGCGCGGTACCACGCGGCCGTGGCGGGCGCGGACGGCGTGTTCCTGGGCGTGCCCGTGTACAACTGGGGCCTGGGGTCCGGAGCGAAAGCCCTGGTGGAACTGACGGGCAGCAGCGACGAGGCGCGCGGCCTGCACGGCGCGTGGTTCGACCGGCCCGTCACGTTCCTGGTGTCCGGCGGGCTGGACCACGGGTACCTGAGTCACGGGGCGTTCGCGTTCGGCCTGATGGTGGATTTCCGCTGCGTGGTGAACCCGCACTTCGTGTACGCCACCTCCGCGCACTGGGACGCACCGGGCGTGCCGGGCGAGTGGCTGCGCGGGCGGCTGGCGCGCACCGTGGACCGGGGTGTGGATCTCTCGCAGCGGCTGGCCGGGCGCGATTACGCCAGCGTGTGGGAACTGTGACCGCGCCCGGCCCGGCCCGGCCTGCGCCGCTCCTGCCGCCCACGGAACGCCCGCGCGTGATCCTGGAACACCCGGACTTCTACGTGGTGCACAAACCGGCGTTGTGGCTCACGCACCCGGTGCGGGCGCGGGTGGAGGTGCCGGACCTGCTGACGTTCATGCAGCGCACGACCGGCGAGCCGGACCTCGCGCCGCCGCACCGCCTGGACCGCGAGACGAGCGGCGCGCAGGTCCTGACCCGCGACCGCGAGGCCGCGCAGCGGTTCTTCACGCTGTTCAAGACGCATCTGGTCGGCAAGACGTACCTGTCGATCGTGCACGGTACCCCCGACTGGGAACGGCGCACGCTGGACGCCCCGCTGGGCGACCTGGGGCTGGGCGGCGCGAACCGCGTCAGCATCCGGCAGGGGGTCGTGCCGGACGGACGGCCCGCCGTGACGGACTTCCGGGTGGTGGCCCGCCGCGCCGGTCACGCCCTGATCGAGGCGTACCCGCGCAGCGGCCGCCTGCACCAGATCCGCGCGCACCTGTCGCACCTGGGCCTGCCGATGGTGGGCGACAAGATCTACGGCCGCGATCCCGGCGTGTTCCTGACGTTCATGGAGACCGGGCAGACGCCGGAACTCACGGCGCGGCTGGGGCTGGCGCGTCAGGCGCTGCACGCCGCGCGCATCGCGTTCCCGTGGGCGGGCACGCAGGTCGTGGCCGAGGTGCCGCTCGCCCCGGACCTGCAGGCGTACTGGGACGCCCTGCCGGACACACCCTGAAGGCCCGGCGCGTCCGGCCTGCCCGCTTGCGCATGAGCGCCGGGCGGTCGGCCCGTATACTCGCCGCATCATGATTGCCTCCCCTCCTGCTGCCCCGCGCGTGAGCCCGTGGGTGCTGTCCGCGTTCTGGTTCGGCACGGCCTTCCACTGGCTGCTGCTGCTGCTGGTCCTGATGCCCGCCAACGTCCTCGAATTCGTCGGCCCGGACCGCAAGGGCACGTACGTGGGCGCGCTGACCGCCATCGGCGCGGTCATGGCGCTCGTCATTCCGCCGCTGGTGGGCGCGCACAGCGACCGCACCGGGCGGCGCGTGCCGTACCTGCGGCTGGGCGTGGGCGTGAACATCGCGGGTCTGGCCGTCATGGGGGCCGCCGTGACCCTGCTGAGTGGCATGACCGGCTTCTGGGTGTACGTGCTGGGGTTCCTGCTCGTGCAGTTCGGCAACAACTACGCCACCGCGCCGTACTCGGCCCTGATTCCGCAGCTCGTGCCGACCGAGCAGCGCGGCCGGTACAGCGGCGTGATGGGCATGCTCCAGGCGGCGGGGCAGCTGCTGGGCGCGGTCAGTGCCTTCGTGGTCGGGACGCTGGGGTTGCCGTCCATGGTGTCGTTCGTGCTGATCGCGGTGTTCCTGCTGGTGCCGGCGCTCGTGACGATGCGCGGCGTTCCGGACGACGCCCGCCCCGCCCCGGCCGGCACCCGGCCCGCGCCGTGGCAGTCGCTGTTCGCGTACCGGCCGTTCCTGTGGGTGTTCGTCACGCGCGTCCTGTTCGCGCTGGGGCAGTACTCGGTGCAGCCCTTCTTGCAGTACTACAACGCCGACGTGCTGGGCCAGAAGGACCCGGCCACGTCGAACTCGATCATGCTGGCGTGCATCATCGTGGCGAGCATCGTGTCCGCCCTGATCGGCGGGCGCATCAGTGACCGCGTGGGCCGTAAACCCGTCATCTACGTCGCCGGGACGACCATGGCGGCCGCCGCGCTGCTGCTGCTGGTCGTGCCGGGTTTCGGGGCAGCGCTGCTGCTGGCCGTCGTGTTCGGTCTGGGCTTCGGCGCGTTCACCAGCGTGGACTGGGCGCTGGGCAGCGACGCCATGCCCAGCGACACCAGCTTCGCGCGGGACATGGGCATCTGGCACGTGGCGTTCGTGGCTCCGCAGTTCATCGGGGGGCCGCAGGGCGCGCTGCTCGACTGGGGGAACGCGCAGGGCGGCAACCTGGGGTACACGCTGGTGTTCGGCGTGGCCGCCGCCTTCTTCATCCTGGGCGTACTGCTGGTCCGCAACGTGCCGGACACCCGCCCGAAAGGTCAGCACCTGCCTGCCTGAGCGTCACCTCTGCTGATACGGGTTCCGTTTGTTTCGCCGACAATCCGGAACTTCACCGGATTGCCGGCTCCACGTCCGGAACCCGTTTCTCTCCTTCTCGCATCCGCTCGGATTGAACGGTCTTTGCAGTCCATTCAATCGGAGTCCGTATGAGTAGCGGAAGTGCGCGGCCCGGACGCCAGAGGTCCGGGCCGTTCCCATGGTTGGCCCTGGTGCGGGGTGTCCGGTTGTTCCTCACGGAGCGTGCAGGGTTCCTTCAGAACGGGTTACGAAGCTGTTCACACGGTGCCTCTCATTTCAGTTCGGCGCGGCGGGCGCGTGACAGGGTGAACCCATGACTCAATCCGATACCGCGCAATCCGATACCGCCCGCACGGACTCCATCAAGACGCTGGCCGCCATGATCAAGGAAGTCCACTTCGCCATGCTGACCGTGCAGACCGCCGACGGTCACCTGCACGCCCACCCCATGACCACGCAGCAGGTCGAGTTCGACGGTGACATCTGGTTCATCGGCGGCAAGGACACCGAGCAGGTGCAGAACATGGCGGCCCGCCCCCAGGTGAACGTCAGTTACTCCAGCCCCGACAAGGGCGTGTACGTCAGCGTGAACGGCACCGCGCAACTGGTCGAGAACCGCGCGAAACTCGATGAACTCTGGAGTGACTTCTACCAGACGTACTTCCCGCAGGGCAAGGAAGACCCGAACATCCAGCTGATCCAGATTCACGCGAACGGCGCCGAGTACTGGGAAGGCAACGGCAAGATCCGCAGCCTGCTGGCGTTCGCGAAGGGACTGGTCGGTGGGAAGCCCGACATGGGCGAGAACGAAACCGTCCGACTCTGATCGGCTGCGCGCCCTGACCACATCGGGTCAGACATGATCACAGAACGGACTCCGGAAGAGGGGCAGCTGCCCGCCTTCCGGAGTCTGTTCTGTGAGGTGATTCCCGCCGTTTACTTCAGTTCTTTGAGGACGGCGTTGTTCAGGTTCGTGGCGCCCTCGTTGGCGTACACGATCAGGCTGGTCTGCGCGGCGACCCGTTCGTCCAGGACGACGGTGTAGCCGTTGGCGCGGGCGACCTTGGCGACGGCGGCGTTCATCTTGGTGCCCAGCGGTTTGAAGGCCGCGTCGATGCGTTTGGCGTAGTCGGTGCGGGCGGCCGCGTACGCCTGCTGCGCCTTGGTGAGGGCGGCGCGGTCGGCGGCGGTGCTGGCCTTCGCCGCGAGCGCCTGGATGTTCTTCTGCTTCGCGGCGAGGTCGCTGCTGGCCCTGGCGTTCAGGTCCAGGTAGGCCTGCGCGCCGGGCATGCCCTTCACGACCGTCTGGACGTTCAGGATGCCGACGCGGTTCTTGCTCTGCTGGGCGTGCGGGACGGTGGTCAGCAGGGCGAGCGGGAGGAGGAGCATGAATCGGTTCAAGGGAAGTTCTCCTGGCCCGGCAGGAAGCCGGTGGTGACGGAGCCGGCCCCGCAGCGAGTACCGCGCGGGGCCAGCTTCGGGTCAGGGGTGATCGCGCGGAGGCGGGCTTATACGGATTCCGTTTGTTTCGTTGACAACCCGGAAGGGCGCCAGGTTGCTAACTCCACGTCCGGAACCCGTTTCTCTCCCACTCTGCGGGGCAGCTCTACGAGTCGCATCCGCTCGGATTGAACGGTCTTTGCAGCCCATTCAATCGGAGTCCGTATTACTTGACGGACTTGGCGACCGCGTCGGTCAGTTCGCTGGTGGGGTCGGCGTAGATGACCAGTCCGCTCTTGGCGGCCACGTCGCGGTCCATGACGATCGAGAAGCCGTTGCTCTTGGCGACGGTGTTGATGGCGGTGTCCACGGCCTTCTCGACCACGGCGATCTTCGGGGCCAGCTGCTTGTCGTAGGCGTCGGCCTTGCTGCGGATGGTGGTGACCAGCTGCTCGCGGGTCTGTTTCTCGGCGGCCGAGGCGTTCGCGCCCTTGGCATCGATGGCCTTGACCTGCTTGTCGAGCGCCGTGAGTTCATCGTCGGCTTTCTTCTGAATGGCCTGGATTTCCTTGTCGCCGGGGTGGGCGGCCAGGAGTTTGGAAACGTCCACGAACCCGACCTTCTGGGGGGTGGTCTGCGCGTGGGGCGCGACGGTACCGAGGCCGTAGGCGGCCGCGAGGGCCAGGGGGGCCAGGATCTTGGCGTTGATCTTCATGTCGCGCAACGTATCACGCGCCTTTCTGAGCCGAATGAAGGTCAGCTGACCCGGTTCACACCTCCTTTCCATCCCCCGTTCGTGGGGCTGTACGCAGGCAGGCGGGACGTGTGCCGGGCCGGGTCACCTGTACACTGCGCGTATGCTCGTTCGCGACTGGATGACCCGTAATCCGACCACCGTGACTCCCGACACGCCCGTCATGGACGCCCTGAAACTGCTGAAAGAGGGTGGGTTCCGCCGCCTGCCGGTCATGGAGGGCGAGCGGCTGGTCGGCATCACGACCCGCAAGGACCTGAAAGACGCCATGCCCAGCAAGGCCACGACCCTGAGCGTCTGGGAACTGAATTACCTGCTGAGCAAACTGACGGTCGAGGAGATGATGGCCCGCCCGGTCATCACGGCCGCCGAGGGCGAGTACATGGAGGACGCGGCGCTGCGCATGCAGGAGCATCACGTGGGGGGCCTGCCGGTCCTGAACGACGCGGGCCGCCTGAGTGGGATCATCACGACCATGGATGTCCTGCGGGCCTTCACGGGCATCCTGGGCATGCGCGAGGGCGGGCAGCGCCTGACGCTGGACATGCCGGACGTGCCGGGCAGCCTGGAACGCGCGACCGGGGCGATCCTGCCGAGCAACATCATCAGCGTCGCCACGTACGGCGGCGAGAACGGCCGGCGCCGTTTCGTGATGCGCGTCAGCGGCGAGGGCCTCAAGGACGTGCGCGAGCGCGTGCGGGCCACCGGCATCGACGTGCTGGACTGACCCACACAGAGGTGACGCAACCAGAAGAGAGGCCCGGTGATCGGCACACCGGGCCTCTCTCTTTGCAGCCGGTTACAGCAGGCTGATGGCGTACTCGCCCATCCGGCGCGGGATGTTCACGCCGGTGGTCGCCACGGAGTTCTTGAATTCCATGGTGTGATTGATCTCGATGATCTTCAGGCCGCCCCACTCGTTCTGGGCACCCGGGTCCTCGACGAGGTCGATGGCGACGATCTGGCCGTGGACGGCGGCGGCGGCCCGCACGGCCAGGTCGGCCATCTCGGGCGTGACGGGGCAGTTGCTGGCCCTGGCGCCGCGCGCGGTGTTCGTGATCCAGTGTTCGCTGGTGCGGTAGATCGCGCCGATGCACTCGCCGCCCACCACGAACGCGCGGATGTCACGGCCGGGTTTGTTGATGAGTTCCTGCACGTAGAAGATGCCGTGCTGCGGCCCGCCCAGCACTTCCTTGTGCTCGATGACGGCCTCGGCGGCGGCGCGGTCGTTCAGGCGGCTGACCATGCGGCCCCACGAGCCGACGGTGGGTTTCAGGACGACCGGGTAGCCCATCTCCTCGATGAGTTGCAGGGCCGCGTCGCCGTCGAAGGCCACGCCGGTACGGGGGGTGGGCAGGCCGTGGGCGTGCAGGGCGGCGTTCGTGGCGAGTTTGTCGCCGCACAGTTCGATGACGTGCGCGGGGTTGATGACCTTCACGCCGAAGCCTTCGAGGGCGCGGGTCACGCCGTGGCCGCGGCTCTGGCTGACGCAGCGTTCGATGGCGACCTTCCAGGGCACGGCGGCGCGGCCCTGCTCGTCGAAGGTGACGGTCAGTTGCGGCGCGTAAACCTTGTCGTAGGGCACGCCGAGGTCGTCGAGGGCCTCGAAGAGCATTTTCTCGTCGGGGCGGATGCGGTCGTACAGGACGGCGAGGTCTGCCATGGGGGTGTCCGGGGTGGGTGGCCCTGCAAGGGAGCGCGGTCAGGTGTTCCGGTGGAACGGCCTGACCGCGTGCCCTGGCGGGGTCACTCTCCCCAGTCCTCCGCTTCCTGCGGGGCGGCTTCGAGGCGGGGCGGTTCGATGGACACGACCTCGTATTCCACGCCGGTTTCGTCGTCGGTGACGAGTTCGCCGAGTTCGGGGTTGGTCAGTTCGATGGTCGCGCCGGTATCGGGGTTTTCAAATTGAATGGTAGCCATATTCACTCCTTACGTTTGGTAGGTTAACGCACCTAATTTATGGCGTTCGCAATTGCCTAGGCAGGTGGTAGAAACCTTGCGCTCAGATCACGTCCGGGTCGTCCATCAACTCCAGCGCCACCAGACCCTTGCAGTGCGGACACGACACCACGCTGACCTCCACACCGTCCAGCACCTGCACCGGCGCGGCCCCCAGCATGTCCTCGGTCACCTCGAACTCCTCACCGCAATTCGGGCAGGTCGTCATCTCACCCAGCAGCTCCAGATCGAAGTCCTCGCCCTCACCGTTGCGGGTCACTTCCATCTCCGAATGGCAGGAGTCGCACACGATGACGTCCCCCACCATCAGCTCCGCACGGTCCTCGTCGGTCAGTTCCAGCACTTCCGCACACACGGGGCATTCAATCTCCAGGGTCGCCATGCCCCCAGTGTAGGGCCCCCGGTTCAGGCGGGCTCGCCGGGAAAACGCCCATGCTTCTTGAAGAACGCCAGGATGCTCCCCTCCGCCAGAGCCTCGCGCAGGAACTCCGGTGGCGGCGGCAACTGCACCGTCCCGCCCGCATGCGTCAGCACGCCGGTGGGCACGTCCAGCGACACGTCCGCGCCGTCCTCCAGCAGCCCGGTCAGGTCGAACTCGAACGCCGGGATGCCCAGGTTCAGCAGGTTGCGGTAATGAATGCGCGCGAAACTCGGCGCGACGATCCCGCCCACCTGCAACTTCTTCAGCGCCTGCGGGGCGTACTCGCGGCTGCTGCCCAGCCCCCAGTTGCGCCCCCCGATCAGCACGTCGCCGGGCTGCACGGACGCGGCGAACTCCGGGCGGATGTAATGGAACGCGAAAGTCTGAAACACGTCCTCGCCCGCCATGAACGGCGCGAACTTGCCCGGCAGGATGTCGTCCGTGTTCACACTGTCACCAAATTTCCAGATTCTCGCCATCTCAGGCCCCCTCTTGCTCGTACGCTTGTTCGTAACTGATGAATTCCAGCAGCGACCCATCCGGATCGCGGAAGTACACACTGAGGCCGTCACCCTGCGCGCCCGCGCGGGCCACCGGGCCCAGTTCCACCGGCACGCCACACGCACTCAGGTGCGCGGCGGCCCCGCTGACCGGGCCGTCCCACACGAAGCACAAGTCACTGCCACCCGGCGCGACCGGCACGCGCGCCAGCGGCTGCGGACTCAGGCCCGGCCCGTGCAGGTTCAGCTGCTGCGCCCCGAAGCGGTACGCGAAGCCCTGAGCGCGTGGGATGACCTCGGCCCCCAGCACCCGCGCGTAGAACTCGTTCGAACGCGCCCAGTCGGAGACGTGCAGCACGCAGTGATCCAGCCGGACGTTCACGCGGGTACCGGGGTGGACAGCACGTCCTCTGGCAGTGCGACGCGGCCCATGACGGCGGTCGCGGCGGCCACGGCGGGCGACGCGAGGTAGATGCGGGCGTCCTTGTCGCCCATCCGCCCGATGAAGTTGCGGTTACTGGTGCTGACGCAGACCTCGCCGGGGGCCAGCACGCCCTGGTGGCGGCCCATGCACGGCCCGCAGCCAGGCGTTCCCAGCACCGCTCCGGCGCGTTGCAGGGTCAGGAGGGTGCCGTCGGCCATGGCGTCCTCCATGACCTGACTGCTGGCCGGAATGACGAGCAGTCGCGTGCCGGGGGCGACGCGCCGTCCGCGCAGGACGTCGGCGGCGGCGTGCAGGTCCTCGATGCGGCCGTTCGTGCAGGTGCCGATGAACACCTGATCCACGTGCTGGTCGCGCAGCTGTTCGCGCAGGTCGGCCACGTCGAACACGTTGTCGACCTCGTTGGGGGCGCTCATGCGGGGGTTCAGGGTGCCCAGGTCGATCTCGATGCTCTGCACGTACGTGGCGCCGTCGTCGGGGTACACCCAGTCGGGGATGTCGTAGCCGTACGCGGTGAGGATCTCGCCGCCGGGCACGACCAGTCCGACCTTCGCTCCGGCCTCGACGCAGAGGTTCGCCAGGGTCATGCGTTCGCCGCGCGTGAAGCGGTCCCCGGCGTGCATCTCGATGCTCTGGTAGGTCGCGCCGTCCGCGCCGAGGCGGCGGATCATCTCCAGGGCGACGTCCTTGGCACTCACGCCCGCTCTGAGGTCGCCGGTGAAGGTGACTTTCACGCTCTCGGGGACTTTCAGCCAGGTCTTGCCGCTGGCGGCGGCCAGGGCGATGTCGGTGGCGCCCATGCCGGTCCCGAACGCGGCGACCGCGCCGTACGTGGTGGAGTGGCTGTCGCTGCCCAGCACGATCCAGCCGGGCCGGGCCAGTCCTTCCTCCATCAGCACCTGATGGCAGATGCCGCGCCCCACGTCGAACAGGCGCACGCCGGTCTGCGCGGCGTACTCGCGTGCTTCCTTCTGCGCCTGCGCCACGCTGACGGTGCTCGCGGGGGCAACGTGATCGATGACGATACTGACCCGCTCGGGGTATCTGGGCGTGGCGTTCAGGTCCTGCCCCATGCGCTGGATGAAGCTCTGGGCGATGGAGTCCACGACCATGACCTGATCGACCTCGACGACCGCGAGGTCGCCGGCGTACACAACCTGCGTGCCGCGTCGGAGAGGATCTTTTCCGCCATGGTCTGCGGGCGGGGGGTGGGGTTCGTCATGCGCCCCATCATGCCGCATCCGGCCAGGGTCGGCGTGAGATTGACTGGATTTCAGGCTGAATTGTTTGCAAACGCCAGGAAGGGGTGGGAAGGGTGCAGTTCAAAAATGAACCCCAGTCAAGTCAACCGCTGCCCCGGTATGTCACTGTGCGGAGCGTACCCACAACCCAGCTGCCACCCGCGGCAGATCCGTCCGTTCCAGCGTGAACGGACTTCAGCAGTCCTGTTCCGGCACCCGGCGCGGGCCTGCCTCCGCCCGTGGCCCAGGAGCCGTCATGTCCCATGCCCCGCACCGTACGCCTGCCCGCACCCCCGTCCTGGCCGCCCTGAGCGCCGCGCTGCTGCTCGCCTCGTGCGGCGCCCCCACCGGCCCCGCCGCCACCACCGTTCCGGTGACAGCGGCCGTGCCCATCCCGCCCGAGGCGACGGCCGCGCCCACCCGCACCGACCTGCGCGATACCGCCCTGCCCGCGCCGCTGAACGCGCAGGCGCTGGACAAGAGCACGCCGCTGATCCTGGTGCATGGCCTGGGGGCTTCGGACGGGACGAGGCGCTGGGCCTGCGCTACTGGGGCGGCCTGAACGACGTGCAGCAGGACCTGCGCGGCCAGGGGTACAGCGTGTTCACGGCCAGCCTGGGGCCGGTCAGCAGCAACTGGGACCGCGCCGCCGAACTGTACGCGCAGATCAAGGGTGGCTGCGTGGACTACGGCGCGGCGCACGCCGCCACGCACAGGCACGCCCGCACGGACACCGCCAAGTGCTACCCCGGCTTCTACCCGCAGTGGGACGCGCAGCACCCGGTGAACCTGCTGGGGCACTCGATGGCGGGCAGACCGCGCGGGTGCTCGTGAAACTGCTGGACGACGGGGACGCCGCCAACCGCGCCAGCGGCGGCCTGTTCGCCGGAGGCCGCGCCGGGTGGGTGCGCAGCGTCATGACGGTCAGCAGCCCCAACAACGGCAGTCCCGCCGCCGACACGTTGCAGGACGCCGTGCCCATGTTCAAGAACCTGATCCTGGCGTTCGCGGGCAGCGTCGGCGGGCTCGACCCGCAGAACTTCGTGTACAACTTCGACCTGGGCCAGTGGGGTCTGAGCCGCGCGCCGGGCGAGAGTTTCACCACGTACAACACCCGCGTGTTCAACTCCGGCATCTGGAACACCCGCGATCAGGCGGCGTACGACCTGAGCCCGGACGGCGCGGCCGCCCTGAACGCCTACGCGGGCCGCAGCCGCACCACGCGGTACTTCTCGTGGGAGACGAACGCCAGCACGCCCGGCCTGCTCAGCGGCTGGCACTACCCCAACCCCACCATGAACGCCGTCCTGCAACCCATCGCTTACCCCCACGCGTGGCCGCTGAAGCCTGGGCTGGGAACGTCAGTGGCCGCAGCCCCGGCGGGGCCGTCACGTACAGCAGCGCGTGGTGGGCGAACGACGGGATCGTCCCGAACACGTCCATGAACGCCCCGACCAGCCAGGGCAGCGCCGCGTACACCGGGCAGGCCACCACGCCCGGAAGCTGGTATCGCCTGGGCCGCGTCAGCGGGTACGACCACATCGACATCACGGGCAACCTGTCGTTCCGGGACGTGAAGACCTTCTACCGCAACCAGGCGGCGTTCCTGGGCAGCGTGAAGTGACCGCCTACCTGCGCGCCTGATACGGATTCCGTTTGTTTCGCCGACAACCCGGAACATCGCCGGCTTGTCAGCTTCACGTCCGGAACCCGTTTCTCTCCCACTCGCTTCGCTCGGAATTGAACGGGCTTTGCAGCCCATTCAATCGGAGTCCGTATGACACCCCCTGCCCTATCATGGGCCGCATGGTGAAACTCGACGAGACTCCGCTGCCCGGCGTGGGCATGCGCTACGACTTCGACAGCCGCTCCGGCAAACGCGTGGGCGTCATCACCCACCGCGACGGGCGGCGCGAGATCTTCGTCGCCCGCCGCGACGACCCGGACGCCTGCGCCGAGAGCATCGTCCTGGCCGACGACGAGGCCGAGGCCGTGGCGGACCTGCTGGGCGGCAGCGCCGTCACGCGCCGCCTGGAAACCTCCATGCAGGACATCCAGGACTCGCCATGGACTGGCTACCGCTGCCCGACACCAGCCCCTTCGTGGGAGAGCTGCTGGGCAGCACCATGATGCGCACCCGCACCGGCACGTCCATCGTGGCGGTCATGCGCGGCCAGCAGGCCGTCCCGCGCCGGGACCGGAACTGACCTTCGAGCGCGGCGACGTGGTGGTCGTGGTGGGCACCGCGCCCGGCATCCGGCAGGCGGCCGCGCTGCTGCGCGGCACCCCGTGACCGCCTCCCCACCCGCCCGCACGGGGGGCGCGTGCCGTTAGGTCAACTGTTCCTGGAACTCGGGTGGTCATCCTGGCGCTGGCGCTGGTGGGCCGCGCGGCCGGGCGGCTGGGCATCACACCCATCCCGCTGTACCTGTTGGCGGGCGTGGGGCTGGGCGCGTTCATGCACCTGGGCCGCGCCCCGGAGGAATTCATTCACGTGGGCGCCGAGATCGGCGCGGTGCTGCTGCTGTTCACGCTGGCCTGGAATTCACCAGTCAGAACTCCGCGAGAGCCTGAGCAAGCAGCGGAACATCGGCGCGCTGGATCTCGCCCTGAACTTCCCGCCGGGCCTGATCGCCGGGTGGCTGCTGGGCCTGCCCCCCATGGCCTGCGTGCTGCTGGGCGGCGTGACGTACCTGACCAGCAGCGGCATCGCCAGCAAGGTCCTGTCGGACCTGGGCCGACTCGGGAACCGCGAGACGCCGGTCATCCTGGGCGTGTGCGTGCTGGAGGACGTCGCCATGGCCGTGTACCTGCCGGTCGTGGCGGCGCTGCTGCTGGGCGGCACGCTGGTCGCCATCGGCGTGAACCTGACCGTGGCGCTGGGCGTGTTCGCCCTGACCTTCTTCCTGGCGTTGCGGTACGGGCACCTCCTGAGCCGCGCGCTGAACGTCCCCAGCGACGAGGCGCTGCTGCTGGGCGTGCTGGGACTGGTGCTGGTCGTGGCCGGCGCCGCCGACCTGCTGAAGGTCAGCGCCGCCATCGGCGCGTTCCTGGTGGGCATCGCGCTGTCCGGCGAGGTCGCCGACCGCGCCCGGCGGCAGATCGAGCCGCTGCGGGACCTGTTCGCCGCCGTGTTCTTCGTGTTCTTCGGCCTGCAACTGAACCTCGCGGAGGTGCCGGACGTGCTGCTGGCCGCCACGCTGCTGGCCGTCGTGACCGCCGCCACCAAGTTCGCGGTCGGCTGGATCGGCGCGGCCCGCGCAGGCGTGCAGACACGCGGCCGCGTCCGCGCCGGAGCGACCCTGATCGCACGCGGCGAGTTCAGCATCCTGATCGCGGGCCTGGGCCTGGGGCTCGCGCCGCAACTGGGGCCGCTGGCCGCCGTGTACGTGCTGCTGACCGCCCTGATCGGCCCGGTCCTGGCCCGCTTCGACGCGCCCATCGCCGCGTGGCTGACCCGTCCCGCCCGTCCCGCCGCGAGCAGCTGACCACCAGCAACAGGGAGCGGCGGCAAGGAATATCCCCTGCCGCCGCTCCCTGTTGCTGATCACTCCGCCCGGATTGAACGCTTTGCAAGCCATTCAATCGGAGTCTGTATCAGATGGCGAGGCCCTGCGCGTGGGCGCTGACGTCCTTGCTCTCGTACTGGCCGGGCGGCAGGTCGATGGCGGGGGCGTTCGTCTCGAATTCGTCGCTCCAGCCGACCTCGTCCAGGGCTTTCTTCCACGCGCCGATGCTCTCGTTGCGGTAGATCTGGTAGGCGGCCATGCCGACCTCCGGGCCGCCGCGCGCGATCACGCTTTCCACCCAGGCCCACTTGGCGGACACGTTGCGGAGTTCGGCGGTGGTCCGCAGTTCCTTCTGGATGCGTTTCATGCGTTTCTCGATGACCTGCACGCCCCGCGAAGGGGTCCGCGAAGTGCGGCGTGTGGCGTTTTGGGCACGAAGGGGCTGATGCCCAGCGCGATGCGGTTGATCCCGGCGAGTTCCTTGGTGAACGAGATCAGTTCCGTGATGTCGTCGTCGTTCTCGGGGCCGAGGCCGATCATCATGTACACCTTGACGCCCTTGAAGCCCAGGTCGCGGCTGATGTGCGCGGTCTTGATCAGATCCTCG